>JAYVOP010000375.1:0-40331 GCA_043757865.1 Verrucomicrobiales bacterium
GATTTCATCGGCAATAAAAACATCGCCCTCATCATCGGAGCCGCACTCTCCCTGTGGCTCCTGAAGCGCCAGCAAGGCTGGTCCTGGCGGGAAATCAACGAACGCGCGGGCGCTCCGCTGGAGACGGGGGGAGTCATCATTCTCATCACCGCAGCGGGTGGCGCGTTTGGCTATATGCTCATCAATAGCGGCGTGGGGCCGACCGTGGAAGCCCTGGCCAAAGCCTCCGGCATGAACCTCCTGGTGGCCGCCTACCTGGTGGCCATGGTCATCCGCATCGCCCAGGGATCAGCCACCGTGGCCATGCAGACGACTGCGGCCATGTTTGCCGCGCTGGTGCCTAACTTGGATTGCCATCCGATTTATCTGTTCCTGACCATCGGCTTTGGAGCCATCACTTGCTCGTGGATGAATGATAGCGGCTTCTGGGTGGTGAGCCGCCTCAGTGGCTTTACCGAGCGGGAAACCCTGCGGACCTGGACGGTGCTGCTAACGGTGATTTCGCTTAGTGGATTCCTCTTCACTTATCTACTCTCGGTGTTCTTACCCCATCCTTTCTAGCATGATCCGTATCCTCACTTTCCTCGCACTCTGCACTGCACTCCCTGCGGAAACGCTCTTTATAGAAACCGAATCCCTGCCCACGTTAGGCGGCTGGACGGTGGACACGCAGTTCATCGAGATTATGGGCAGCCCGTATCTGCTGGCGCACGGCCTGGGAAGGCCGGTGGCGGATGCCAGTGGACCATTGCACGTGACTACGGCGGGGAAATATCAAGTCTGGGCGCGCACGAAAGATTGGGTGGCTGTGTGGAAGGCGGAGGGCACGCCGGGGAGATTTACCATCAGCATCAATGGCAAAGCATTACCTAACGCGTTAGGTACGGAGGGAGCTGCTTGGCATTGGCAACTGGCGGGCGCGGTAGATTTAGCCGCTGGGGATGCCACGCTGGCTCTGCATGATCTTACGGGTTTTGATGGTCGGTGCGATGCCATCATACTGAGCAGCGAGGCGGACTTCATGCCCCCCGCAGAGTCCGCAGCGTTAGCGCAGTTCCGTCATGCCGCGCTACATTTACCCGACGCCCCGCCAGAGTCTGCGGAGTATGATCTCGTGGTCACGGGCGGCGGCTATGCGGGCATGGGGGCCGCCATATCCGGGGCTCGGCAGGGGCTGAAAGTGGCGTTAATCCAAGATCGCCCCGTGTTAGGCGGCAATGGCAGTAGCGAGGTCCGCGTCTGGGCGCAAGGCGGCACGGAGCGCGGATTATTTCCCCGGTTAGGGGAGATCGTGGAAGAGTTCTCGGACCATGGAAACAACTCCCCGGGCCCTGCGGAGATCTTTGGCGATGCCAAAAAAGAAGCCGTGGTGCGGGCCGAGCCGAACCTCACGCTGATGCTCAATACCCACGTCATCGGCGTGCGCATGACGCCCGGCCCTAGCAAGACCCTAGACGCCGTGTTGGCGCTGGACGTGCGCACGGGTGCGCAGCAGCTGGTGCGCGGGAAATTTTTCTGTGATGCCACCGGCCACGGCAGCGTGGGCGCAGCGGCAGGTGCGGAATACTACCTGAAAGAAACTGGCCACCTGGGCATGAGCAATATGTGGTATCACGCCGAGGCCGCCCAGCCCCAACCCTGGCCAGAGACGCCGTGGGCGCTGCCGCTGACCACGGCGGACTTCCCTCCACTGAAGAAAGCGGATGGCCCAGTGCCCTTTTATAAAGGCGAATGGTTCTGGGAAAGCGGCTTTAGCAAGCATCCGCTAGCCGATCTAGAACTCACCCGCGACTGGAACCTGCGCGCAGTCTTCGGAGCCTTCAGCGCCCTGAAACACGGCCCAGAGGCCGCCAAGCATACGGCATCCCAGCTCCAGTGGGTGGCCGCCATTGGTGGCCCGCGCGAGTCCCGCCTGCTGCAAGGCGACATCGTCCTAACGGACAAAGACATCATCAATCAAGTGGCCTTTCCCGATGGCTGCGTGCCCACCACGTGGGATCTGGACCTGCATTACCCCAAGGAACAATACGCCGCTAAATTTCCCGATAACCCCTTCATTTCCAAAGCCGTGTTTGGCAAAGGGGTGGATCGCAAGAACGGCTATCCGCTACCTTACCGCTGCTTCTACAGCAAGGACGTGGAAAATCTCTTCATGGCGGGGCGCTGCCTCAGCGTCACCCACGAGGCGCTAGGCACCGTGCGCGTCATGCGCACCTGCGGCATGATGGGCGAGGTGGTGGGCAAGGCCGCCTACCTCTGCGTGGCTAAGCACAGCACCCCACGCGGCGTGTATCAGAGTTACCTAGCCGAATTGCTGGCGCTCTTTAAAGAACCCGGTGCCGCACGTCGCGCCACGCTGGAAGGCCCCCTGGTGGCTCCACCAACGCCCTCTAGCGTCTCACCGTAAGCGGCTCAGATCCGCAGAAAGATCCGCCGCCGATAGAGCCACGTGAGCGCGAGGCACTGCAAGCCTAACACCGCCAGCCCCAGCCAAAACGGAGCCACCGCCGCGCCTGTCCATTGCCAGCAGCCCTGGCCCAGGTGGCGGGTCAGCGCCTCTCTGAGGAACTCGGTGGTGAGATGCGCGATGAGATAGGCCGCCAGAGAATTACTCCCAATGATGAGCAATGGCGTGGCCCAAGCGTGCCGCGCGGGCAGATCCACCAGCGCATAGAAGGCCGCCAGCAACAGCGCGGCCCAGCCGCCGCTGAAGAGCACCCAGCTAGGGGTCCAGATGCGTTTGATCACGGGAATCCAACCCATTTCACCCACCCCAGCGCCCAGGCCTAACAGCACTAAACCCACCAGCACCAAGCCCAAAAATTTCTTCCCACGGGAACGCTCCGGCGCCTGTAACCAGCCTCCCGCGAGCAATCCCAGCACCATCGTCCCCAGCGTGGGGATGAAACTCAGCGTGCTATAACCGCCCTCGTTAGCCAGGAACGGGACTCCCGGGGAAACAGATTCAGGAACCAGACATCGAAGCGCCACGCGGCATTGGTATTCAGCCCCCACGGCTCCGGGCCGCCTGCGGCTAGGAACCAGCCCGTGTAGCCCAGCAGGATTCCGATCAGCGCCCCGCCTTGCAATTTCACCGAGCGTTGCGCTAGCAGATAGAGGAATCCGTAGCCTAGGCCGATCTGTGAGAGCGTGTCTTCAAACGTCCAGTAAGTCTGCGGATGATCCAGCGAGCGGAGGAAAACGCCCAGCAACACTAGCCCCAACGCCCGCATCCACGCGTGCCCCGTGCGACGACCTGCGGACTGCCCATCCGCCGTGCGACGAGCCAACGAGAACGGCAGCACCACGCCCACCAAGAAGGTAAAGATGGGCTGGATCAGATCATGCACATGGCACCCCGTCCAGGCCACGTGGGACTGCTGCTGGGCTAGCCAAGCCCAGCCTCCGCTCTGCGGCAACGCCTCCGCCACGCGTCCGAACTCTAACACCTCCGCCATCATCAGCAGCATCACGCTGCCACGCAAGGCATCCACGGAGTGCAGGCGGGCCGGGGCGTCCATGGCGGTTATTTCTTCAGTACCTTTTGCACGGCAGGCACCACTTTGGGCAGCAGTAGCTCCGCCATCGTTTGCGCGCCAGCATCGGTCAGGATCGTTTCGCTAAAGAAATGCGCGGCGTCTGGCGGCACCTCGCCATTGAGATCTAGGAAGGTCAGTTGGTGCGCGGTGGCATACTCTTGCGCAGCCTCCTGGAAACGATGCAACTCCCGCTCCACCCAGCCAGACTGCACCTTGACCACCAGATTCCCCTCCATGCGGGACTTCGGCATACAGGTGCAGCGTAGTTTCTCTAACTCCTCGGAAAGTCCGTCGCGGCAGAGGCAGGGCTCACCAGTTAGGATGAGTTGGGCACCTAACTTCTGGGCTTGGCCGTGCAGGAGTTTGATGGCATCCAGATATTCATTGCGGGGATCTGCATCCGAGAGGCGGAAAGGATTGGGGATGGGCTGGAGTTTGGCAAACTCTGTGCGCACGTGTTCAAAGCGTTCTTTGAAAAAATCATCCGCTCCAATGGTGCTCTCCACGCGGGCGAATTCCCCCCGCAGATTCCGCGCCACCTGCCACCGGGCAATCTGGGAACACTGCAACAAGGCGGACTTAATGGCCCCCCGCTCCCGCTTCTCCATGGTGATGCCCTCAAACGCATGCGCATCATATTTATAATCCAAGGGCTGCCCCAGCACTTCTCCAGCTCCCAGATTACTAATGATAATATCAGGCGAAAAATCGGCACCCACTGTGCTCACCCAGCGTGCTGCGGCCAAGCCCGTGAGGCCCGCACTACCATTGGCCCCGATCTCGATTTTCACCCCCGGAAATTTCTCCTGCAACGCCACCCCGAGCTGCCCCCACCAAGTCTGCGGGGCATTCTGCAACTGACCAAACGTGGCCAGCCCACCCACGCAGAAGATGCGCACGGTGTTCGGCTCTCGGCCCAGGGGCATTCCGGCTAGGGAGCGCAGTTGATGCTCAGCATCAATGGTGAAATTTACCTTCTCCGTGAGGCCCGGCAGCGAGTTCTTCAGCCGCAGGGTGGCGGTGTGCTCCGTGGGCGCGCGATAGCACACCCAGAGGATGGCCTCGATCATAAGCACCCCCGCGAGGGAGCCGAACACCATGCGGCGGGCGAGGCGAAGAAGATTGTCAGTGGCAAAGAAATCAGCAGTCACAGGAATAGGTTAGGTGGAAATAAAGACGCAGCAGGTGCTGGCTGTAGCATGGAGTCCCCGCTGGGGGAAGCAGAGAAATGCGCCCCTGCTAAGATATTCCGCACGAAATGACGGGCGCGCGGCAATGCCGTTTGTCATGGCGTGGAAACATCGTTTCCTGCTCACCTCATGCGCCCGCTCTTCCCCCACCCCACCCCTCCCTTTCCGCCCGTCAAAGTCTGCGGCCTCACCCGGCTGGCGGATGCCCTCGCCTGTGCAGAGCAAGGCGTGCAGGCCATCGGCATCAATTTCTGGCCACAGTCCAAGCGCTATCATCCGCTGGCGCTAGCCGGCGCGTGGCTGCCTGCGGTGCCCGCCTCACTCACGCGGGTGGCCTTATTCGTCAACGCTACCCTAGCAGAGATCCAGACCACCATGGACAGCGGCTTGCTGGACATGGTGCAACTCCATGGCGACGAATCCCCTGACTTCATCCGCAGCGTGATGGATGCGGGCCGACCTTGCCTGCGGGCGCTGAGCGTGCGCACCGAGGCGGACCTAGAAAAAATCTCCCAGTGCCCTTGCTCTAGCATTATCCTGGATGCCTACGCCCCCGGCCACTATGGCGGCACGGGCCAACTCTCCGACTGGGCGTTAGCCGCTACTGCCGTGCGCCTATTTCCTGAGAAGCAGATCCTCCTCAGCGGCGGTCTCACGCCCCAAAATGCCACCGCTGCTTGGCAGTCCGTGCAGCCAGCAGCCTTGGATCTAGCCAGTGGCGTGGAGCAGGCTCCAGGGCTGAAGAGCCCGCAGCTCATTGCCGACCTCATGCAGGCACTGCGGGGGCCTGTCCGCAGCCTTTCTGGTTGCGCGGGGGAAATCTCTGCTCTCTAAATGGCGCTCGTTTTACACCCCCATATTTAATTAAAATAGCAATTTCCCCTTCATGGCCACCATCGTGCAGAAATACGGCGGCACTTCCGTCGGCAATCCCGAGCGCATCCGCAATGTCGCCCAGCGCGTGCTCGCCACGCAGCGGGAGGGGCATCGCGTGGTGGTCGTCGTCTCCGCCATGTCCGGCGTGACCGACAACCTCATTAAGCTCTCACGCGAAGTCTCCGCTGAGCCCACCGAGCGGGAAATGGACGTGCTCCTGTCCACGGGTGAGCAGACGACCATCGCCCTCACCGCCATGGCCATCAATGCCCTGGGCGGCAAGGCCGTCTCTCTAACCGGTGCCCAAGCGGGCATCGTGACCGACGGTGTGCATACCAAAGCGCGCATTTCTAACATCACCCCCACGGAGGTGCATGAGATGCTAGACAGCGGCAATATCGTCGTCATCGCAGGCTTCCAAGGGCGCACCGCCAGCGGGCAGATTACCACGTTAGGGCGCGGCGGCAGTGATCTCACGGCCATCGCCATGGCGGCGGCCATCAAGGCGGATCTCTGCCAGATCTTTACGGATGTGGATGGCGTTTACACTTGTGACCCGCGCATCGTGAAGGATGCCACCAAGATCAATGTCATTTCCTACGAAGAAATGCTCGAAATGGCCAGCAGCGGCAGCAAGGTCATGCAGAGCCGCAGCGTGGAATTTGCCAATAAATTTGGCGTGCCCTTTGAGGTGCGCAGTAGCTTAAATAACAACCCAGGAACCCTCGTTACCAAAGAAACTATGAGCATGGAATCCGTCGTCATCCGCGGCATCAGCCTCGAGCGTGATCAAGCCAAAGTCACCATCCAAGGCCTGCCGGACCTGCCGGGCGTGGCCAGCCGCGTCTTCAGCGTGATCGGCCACACCAACGTCAATGTGGACATGATCGTGCAAAACGTGGGCCAAGACGGCAAAGCCCGCATTTCCTTTACCCTGCATAAAAACGAGCTAGCCAAAGCGCTCGCGGGCCTAGAAGCACTAGCCAAGGACATCGGCGGCAACGTGGAAGTGCTCAGTGATGACGGCATCGCTAAGCTGAGTGCGGTGGGCATCGGGATGCGCAGCCATAGCGGCGTGGCGGCCACCATGTTTTCCGCCTTAGGCGAGGCGGGCATCAACATCCAAATGATCTCCACTAGCGAGATCAAAATCACCGTGACCGTGGAGCAATCTTCTGCTGACGAAGCCGCCCGCGTGGTGCATAAAGCCTTTAAGCTCCACGAGGCCCCGCCCATAGTCTAACCTCTTACCCTTACGCTCTAGCATTATGTCCCAGGCCATCATGGACCCCGAAGAAGTGCGGCGCTTCGCCAAAGAGCTGAAGCGCTTTAACGACGACGTGCAATCCCGTGCAGCCGCCTTGCAGGCTCGCTTCATCGCCCTCAGCGGCACGTGGCAAGACCAGGAGCACGAGAAATTTGCGGAGGAATTCATCAGCACCATGAAGGTCCTGAAGAAGTTCGTAGAAGTGGGGGAAAAGCACACGCCGTTCCTGCTCCGCAAGGCCCAGCGGATCGAGGAATATTTAGATCAACGGTAGGCCAAGGAATCGGAGCGGCACGCCCCCAGCGTAACATACACGACGGAGCCAGCGGTCCCTACTCCTTGGGTCTCCTCCTCGCAAATTTCCAAGAAAAAGGCGCATCCTTTCCTAGCGCACAACGGGATTCCTTGCCAAGTGTGCGCTCTCTTTCCCAGCAACGTTTGCTTGCTGAAAAGCTAAATTTACCAAACACCCCTAACTACCATGCCCGCTAAGAAAAAAGTAAATCTCGCCATCGTCGGACTCGGCTTCGGAGCTGAATTCATTCCCATTTACCAGCATCACCCGAATGCCAATCTGGTGGCCATTTGCCAGCGGGATCAAAAAAAGCTAGACGCGATTGGCGATGCTTTTGGCATTGAAAGCCGCTACACGGATTTCCTAGAGTTACTCAAAGATCCTAACATCGAAGCCGTGCATATTAACTCCCCCATCCCAGACCACGGCTGGATGAGCATCGCGGCCTTGAAGGCTGGGAAGCACGTCAGTTGCACCGTGCCCATGGCCACCACCGTGGCCGAGTGCAAAGAGATCGTGGACCTCGTGAAGAAAACCGGCCTGAAATACACCATGGCGGAAACCGTGGTCTATGCTCGGGAGTATCTCTACATGAAAGAACTGCTAGACACGGGCAAGTTAGGTAAACTGCAATTCGTGCAAGCCAGCCACCAGCAAGACATGGACGGCTGGCCGAACTACTGGCCCGGCCTGCCGCCGATGTGGTATGCCACGCATTGCGTGGGCCCCGTGGCGGGCATGGTGGGGAAACCAGCGGAATACGTAAGCTGCTTTGGCAGCGGCACCGTGCGCCCTGAGTTGCAGAAGAAATATAACAGTTCATTTGCCGTAGAAACGGCTCACATCAAATTCAAGGACTCCGATGTCTGCGCCCGCATCATCCGCAGCCTCTTCGATACCGCCCGCCAATACCGCGAGAGCATCGACGTCTATGGCGACAAAGCCAGTGTGGAGTGGCCGCTCGTAGAGCATGAGGCGCTCATCATGCACACCGCTAAGCTGCCGGAAGGCAAGATCCCCAAAGCGATCAAGACCCCGGACTTCGCCAAACGTCTGCCGAAACAGATCCAGCCCTTCACCACTAACGGCGTCTATGGCGTGGGCAAGAAATCTCACCTTTCCTTTACCCAAGGCGCAGGCCACGGCGGCAGTCATCCGCACCTAGCTAACGAGTTCATCCAATGCATCAGCGAAGGCCGGGACCCATTCCCGAACGCCAAGCAATCTGCAAACTGGACCTGCGTGGGCCTCTGTGCTCACGAAAGCGCCCTCAAAGGTGGTGCCATCGTGAAGCTGCCCGCGTGGTCACTGTAGCCGCAACCTTAGAACGCCTTCCCCACGCAGAAGAGTTGCTGATTCGTGCGGATGAAGAGGTGCCCCTCCGCCACCGCTATGCTGCTGCGAATGAACTGCTGACCGTCTCCTCCCATGGCATTCACGGCTAGTAGTTTAAACGTATCTCCCGCCTGGAGGACCACCACCGTGCCGCGATGATCCATGAGATAAATTTTCCCATCGGCTATGGTAGGCGAGCTTTCAAACTTTTGCAGCCGCACGCTGTCGCCTTCCAGACGTTGGTCCCAGAGGACCTTCCCCGTCTTCGGCTCCACACAGGCGACGCTCTGGCGGTCGCTGTTCACGATGTAGAATCGGCCCTGGTCATAAGCTGGCGTGGAGACATCCGAGCTGATCTCTTTGCGCGCGTCGTCGTCCGTTTGCCACGCGATCCCGCTTTGGTCCAGCGCACCTTTCCCACCTAACTTCATCGCGATCACGGGACCGCGTTTGGGCGCACAGGCCAGGGCGATGCCATCGCCTGCCACCGGACTGACCACCAGCCGCCAATGCCCGATCTTCTGGGGGTTCCACGTCCCCCAGCGCCAGAGTTCCTGACCCGTGGCGGGATCACATCCGCTGATACAATCCCCACCCGTGACTAGCAACTCTGCCCGTCCTTGATGCGTGTAAGGCACTGGCGTGCTGAAGGCTTCCCGTGATTCTGCCACCGCCTCGCTAGGGCGCACGGAACGCCACAGTTCCTTACCAGTGGCTGGTTCCAGCGCCAGCAGGTAGCTCTCGTTCTTGCCCTCCGGCTCGCCCTTTTGCACGTTGGCAAAGGTGAAGGCTTCGTTCCGTTGCAGGACTTGGAAATAGAGTCGCCCATCCGCTAACATGGGGCTGCTGGAGTAAGTCCACTGCGTGGCAAAGCGGCCATACTCCTTCATCAGATTCTTTTTCCAGACCTCTTTCCCAGTGAAATCGAACGCCACCAGATCTCCCGTGCCATAAAAAAAGATGGCCAGCTTACCATCAGTGACAGGCGATGGACTAGCAAAGTTACTTTTATCATCCGAGCGGAAGCCACTGCCCACCGCGTGCTTCCAGCGCACCTTGCCAGACTTGGCCTCCAGGCACAGGGCGTAGAGCGTTTGTTCCGCCTCCACGGCTACGGAGAGGAAGACGCTGTCCCCCCAGATGGCGGGCGTGGAAGCCGCTGCGCCCGGCAGATCCGCCGCCCATGCCACGCCCTCCTTAGGGGAAAATGTCACTGGTAGATTCTTCTCACCAGCCGCAGCAGAACCATTGAAATTCGGACCACGCCAGTTCGGCCACGGAGCCGCTGTGGCTGGTGAAATGGAGCTAACAACAAGAGCGAGGGAGAGGCCAAAGGCAGGATTTTTCATGGCCGAGAGATTGCGCATCTCCGCACCGCCCAGCAAGCCCGCATGAGCGGAAAGCACTCCAGCAAGGGAGCGCGGACGAGCAGGCCGCCGCATCTCGCACGGGCGAAGGCGAGATCGATGCCGCTCAACCATTCGCGGCGGATTTAACATCCACGCTCCAGACGCTGCCCACGCCAAGGTTGCCAACCGCACGATGCGCGTTTATACCCCGGCATGTCTGCTCTCCGTTATTGCCCTGATCTCTATCATTATCAACGTCGTGCCACTCGCGTGGTCACGGTGGGAAAGGTGTCCATTGGCGGCGGGCATCCGATCCGCGTGCAATCCATGCTCACGTCCGACACGCGAGACACCGAGGCCTGTGTGGCCGAGACGCTGGGGCTGGTGGCGGCGGGCTGCGAGATCGTCCGCGTGACTGCGCAGACGCGCATTTACGCAGCTAATCTGGAGCACATCAAAGCAGGCCTGTTAGCCGTCGGATGCGATGTGCCGCTGGTGGCGGACATCCATTTCAAGCCGGATGCCGCGCTGGAAGCAGCTAAGTGGGTGGAGAAAGTGCGCGTGAATCCGGGCAACTATGTGGATAAGAAAAAGTTCGCCCAGCGGGACTACACGGACGCTGAATATGCAGAGGAGGTGGCGCACATCGCAGGCGAATTCGTGCCGCTGGTGCAGCGCTGTGCCGCGCGTGGCGTGGCCATGCGGATTGGCACGAATCATGGCAGCCTCAGTGACCGCATTATGAATCGTTATGGGGACACGCCGAAGGGCATGGTGGAGAGCGCATTGGAGTTCGCCCGCATCGCGCGGGAGCAAGACTACCATAATTTTTTGTTCAGCATGAAGGCCTCGAATCCGAAGGTGATGATCGAAGCGTATCGCTTACTGGTGGCTGAATTGAGCGCGTTAGGACCAGACTGGAATTACCCCATCCACCTCGGGGTGACAGAGGCGGGCGATGGTGAAGATGGCCGCACGAAAAGCGCCATCGGCATCGGCAGTCTGCTGGCAGATGGCATCGGAGACACCATCCGCGTCTCGCTCACGGAGGATTCTATTTACGAAATCCCCGTGGCTCAGGAACTCAGCCGCACCAGCATTCCGGCGGCATATCCGGCCTTAGAAATGGTGCCGGAAGCGCTCCCGTGCGATCCGTTTCACTATGCGCGACGTGCCTCCGAAGCCTTGGAAATTCAAGGTCTTACGCTCGGCGGCGGTAACACCACACGCGTGTTAGTAAAGCAAGCCACGTGGGATGCGGTGGCGCATAAGTTGCAGGAGCTAGGCGAATTCCAGCCGGAGATCATCCTGGAAACCAGCGGCGTCATTTCCCTAGATCCACGGGATGATGCCGCCATCGCCTCAGTCAATGCGGCAGACGAAGCGTGCTTCGTGACCCTGGCGGATGGGCTAGAGATTCCGATCATTGCTGGCTATCGTTTGCTGGCCGCGCGCTTGCAGGAACGGCATCCGATCTTGTTAAAAGATACGCTGGCTCCGGCCCCTGCGGAGTTTCTTCCCACGCTGCTCACCGCCGCCACGAATCTAGGCGCGCTGCTGTGCGATGGCATTGGCGATGCCGTGCTCGTGCAGGGCGAACCGGCCCCAGGCCAAAGCCTCCGCATCGCCTATAACACGTTGCAAGCCGCTGGCACCCGCATCTTCAAAACGGACTACGTGGCCTGCCCCAGTTGTGGCCGCACGCTGTTTAATTTACAGACGACCACGCAGAAAATCCGCGCGGCCACGGGCCATCTCAAAGGTGTGCGCATCGCCATCATGGGCTGCATCGTCAATGGCCCAGGGGAAATGGCGGATGCGGATTTCGGCTATGTGGGCGGTGCTCCTAGCAAGATTAATTTGTATGTGGGCAAGACCGCAGTGGAGTTCAACATCCCCGAGGAGCAAGCCGTAACCAAGCTCATTGAGCTAATCCAACGCCACGGAAAATGGCAGGAGGCGTGACCGTTGCCTAGCTTCGTGGCCGCACTCTGGTTGGCGGGTTGATGAGATAGCGACTGGGCCGCACTCCACTCCTTGCCTAACGGGTGCGCCATTTGGCTAGGTCAGCCAGGAGTAAGGTGGGATCTACGGAGGCTTCCACATCGCCATCAATGAAGAGCCGATCAAAGTTCGGGTATTCTGGCTGCGGATTCGGTGGCCAGAATTGGCCATCTTTCAGACACTGGATGACGGCGGTGGCACAAGCGACGGCGTGCTCCGGCAGGTGCTCGGCATTCATTTCTGTCCATGTGGCTAGCTGAACTTGCGTGGTGGCAGGCGGGAGGTTGAAATAAGCTGCCTCCACGGGTTGGCCGTAGTGGCGTTGCAGCGCGGCGGCATAGAGCGGGAGTTGGAGGTTCTTCCAGCGGCGGCCATCGGGCAACAGCGCAGCCTCAGCGAAGCCCTCTTCATACGGCTGCACTGGCCGCGGCTGGCTGCGCGGAGCGGGGCGTAGGTGACCGTCTGCGGGGGACACGGGCTTGGCGCTCGTTTTGTAGTCGATGATGCGCCATTTTTCTAACTGGGGATGATACTCCACCATGTCGATGCGGCCACTAATCTCAATGCCCTCAATGAGCCAAGGCGCGCCTAGCACGTCCCGCAGATCCACTTCCACGCGTTGGATTTCCCAGCCTTCCAGGCGGCTCTGCACCAGGATGGGAGCCGCTGCGGCTAAGCGTTGCTGCACGGAGGTGCGTTGCACTAGCAACGGCACACTGAGGTGGGACCCGTAAAGCTGCGCCACGCGTTCGGCGGTCTTTTCCTTGAGATAAGCCGCCACCCTAGCCACATCTGTCTCGTGCTTCAGCAGCGGATCTAGCGCTAGGCACTCGAAGGCATAGTGACAGAGATTACCAAAATCCATGGCATTCATTTCCTGCTTCTGGGCATCGTAGTCCTCCATGCGCAGGACCATTTCCAGATAGTAGCGGAAAGGGCACATGAGGTATTTAGCAAAGGTGGTGGCGGAGACTTTGGTCAGCTTCCAATCCGCCGGGAAACGTGGCGTGAGCTGCCACGCGCGCTGCCATTCCGCCACCGCCACGGGGGCTGGCGGGGCCTCCGCAAAGAGCATCTGCACACGCGCGGGCAGGCTCTGCGGGGGGCAGAGCAGCAGTAGTCGGGAGGGCTTCAGCGCCTCTCCCGCCGTGCTGGCGCGGCCCACTAGCAGGCGCACGCTGCCAGTGGTGGCGCGTTGCTCTAACAAGGCCGCCAAGCGGAACGCATCCACCGCGAGCCGCTCTTCATTGGTCCGTAAATTCAGCGTCGCCCGCAGGCCATGCGGCAGCCAGGAGTCGGCGGTGATAGCCGTGGGCACCAAGCCATCATTTACCCCCACGATCACCAAATGCTCCGCCGTGGCATAGGATAACTCTAACCACCCAGACAATTCCACACCGCCACTAGCCGCCTCTGGGAAGAGCCGCACCTCCCGCAGCACGCGCAGCAGCAGGGTGAGTAATTGCGCAGGTTCCAGCCGACGTGGCAGGGCGGCAGCGGCTCGGCTGAGTTCACTCAATTTCGCCACCACGTGCTCGCTCGCCTGCGTGAAGGCGATAGTCTTCGGCTCGCCCGCAGGCCACTGCACCGGGCCATAGAGGCGCTCGAGAAAATCTGTCAGAGCGATGGGGAAATCTTGATTTACAAAATCGTCTAACCACTGGCTGGTGATGCGGAGCGCTTGTGCCAGCGGGGTGTCCGCAGCCCCGGCCCGCTGCATGGCTCCGCGCGCGTCTGCCAGATTACTGGGTAAATGAGCCGCCGCACAAGCATCCGCCGCGCGCAGCAGTTCCGTTTCCGGTGCCGCCGCCTGATCCTCCGGCCACACGATCTCCGCCACTAACGTGCCTAACACCTCTGGCACGCGCAACCACTGTGCCCACGCGGACCAACTGCGCGCGGCCAGGAGTTCCTGCCAACCCGTGAGCATCCAATAGAGCGACTGGGCAGTGAGCGGCTCGCCCTCGGGATTAAAGGTGGCGATGTCGCGCTCCGCATATTTCGCGAGCGCCAATGGCAGCACCTCCCGATCTACCATGCCGATGGCTAACTCCCCCGGCGTCGTTTCCGTCAACGTCACTAACTCCGCAGCCAAAGCCGCTGGATCATCCCGCACCAAGATCTGCTCCGCTGGCTGCGTGATCGGTAAAGGCCGCTGCGACCAATGCTCCACGCGGGGCTGGCCCCAGAGATCGAAGGTGGCGGCCAGATAGTCTGGAGCCTGCACACAGATCTGCACGGGCAGGCCTTGGCGGGCGAGCCGTTCCCAAGCCGTGCGCACTAACGGCAAGGGTTCTGGCACGCCGAGCACGATTAATTTCCGCACGTCCGCAGACGGTTGCACGGCCAGCGCAGCCCGCGCCAACGCGCGGTTCCGATCCACTAATCCGGCCCGCGTGAGTTGGGCCGTGTAATGCTGCTCTAGCAAACTAAGCTGCGCCCAGCGCTCCGCCTCCGGAAATGTGGCCCCTAGCCGAGCGGTGGCCTGCGCCATACTCCAACCCGCCTCGCCTAACGTGTGCAGCAAACGTCGGAACGTAACCGCCATGGCTAGCGCCCAAGCGAAATCCCGCGTCGCGGGCGGACGCGGCAGCACCTGTGGGACCGTGGCCAGATCCACATTTTCCAGCACCTCCACCCAGGCTAGCAGGGAATCTATCTCCGTGGCCTCGCTCAGCGCCATTGGCTCCACCCATGCGAGCACGCCCTCTGGCATCATGATCTGGGGAGCCAGTAGGGCGTGCCCGGCGTGGTGCGCGTGCAGCGTTAGGGACTCATGCAGTTTCCGCCCGGCCTCGCGGGTGGGACAGATCACAGCTAGGCTAGAGAAATCATACGATCCCTCCGGCACCGCCTCCAGCAAGGTTTCCACGCCGTGCTCTAGGATTGACTGTTCCCAGCCGAACCAGGATCGGCTGACCTCAGGGCCATGATTTATATCCGCAGTCGAGATTTCCATGGCGCGCAGGAAACGTGGCGGAGAGGGAAGGGCAAGGGGGAAGTCATTCCCCCACTTGGCTGTCTGGCCGATACACGTCCTTATTGCTGGCCTCGAATTCAGCCTTCAGCCGAACCTTTAGATGGAAGACATCAATCACGTCCAGACTGAGGAACTGCCACGCGCCGTCTTTCCCATCATGCGCGAATCCTAACAGCAGATGATGCGCGTCTTGCGTCACTTTATTCGTCTTCCCCCGGGGCTCGAAATAGAACGTGCGTAACGTGCTCGCGCGCCCGGATTTCTCAAAGAGTTTAGGGTCCAGGTAAGTGATGCGGGCACTGGCTCTATGCACTAACTGGAGGTCCGGGTAGCCGCTGCGTTGCACGTCGCCCTTGGCAGTGAGGGGAAAGGTGCAGGTGAACTCCGCATTATTCAGAGCCTTGACGAGATGGTCTTCAAAAAATTTGCTCGCCTCATTGATCCTCCGCAGTCCTTTGAGCGGGCTATCCGCAGCATTCAACGTAGCCATCACGGCTAGTGCAGTGGTCCGCACATGCTTCACGATGGCAGCATCCACCGCGTCGTTCGCATCCAGAGGTAACACCCGATGCCCCGTGGTGGCGGCAATCACCTCAGGAAAGGGGATGCCTTCCAAACGGCTAGGATCTTCCAGCAACCAACGAATGATGCGCGGAAGATCCATGGGCTCCGACCGCAGGTGCGGAGCGGCTAGTATGAGCGTGAGACAAATAAGGGCGGTACGCATGGGAGGTAGTCATTAAAGTCATCTGGCACGTCGGTCAATCCTGCGTGCCGCCCCAATGCGAAGCCCTGGCGGGACTCGCTCGTCTTGGGCTCGGGCTCGATTTTCACAGGCACAAACCAACCCTCGATAAAAGTCCGTTGCTTCAGCAGTCACGATCCCCCGACCGCTCGGCAAATCTGTTTCATAAATGGCACACATGCGGGATCGTAACTGGCATCAGCTCAAAGTCAACGCACCCACCCCAGCTCCTCACTCTGCCTTTTTAATCTCCCCCCGCAGCTTCGCCAGGGCTTGCAGTTCGGCTATGTGATCGTCTGCAGCTTTGATCTCGGCTTTAAGGAAATCGATCAAGGTTTGCAGCTCTAACTCGCGCGCGCGGCCTTGTTCTTGGGCCTTGGTGGTGGCCTGGAGACTGGCGTCCAGCTTGGCTTGGAGTTGTGCTAGCACGGCAGTCTGCGCGTGCAGGTGAGACTCCATTTCCGGCACGGGAGAGGGGCGTAATTTCCAAGCATAGAACTGCTGCTGCGTCTGCGTAAGAGCCAGCGTGGTGGCGGCTAGTTCCCGCTGCTGGGCTTGGAATTCTTGGGAGATGGAGACCCCGCTGGCGAGGGCCATCATGGCCAGCGGCAGCGCCAGCCAACCCCAGGCACGCGGCGGAGCCGGGATCTCTCCTAGCAAGGGGCGCGGACGCGTTAGGACGAACGCTGGGCGCGGCGTTTCAGTCAGCGCGATAACAGGGAACCAGAATGGCGTCGGACATGCCGTGAAGGACTTTTTTATCTGCGGGACAGATCGTCGCCAAGATGCCGCCGAGCTGGATGCGGCCCCCGTCCGACGGCGTGAAGAAATACGGGCAGAGCCGCACGCGGCCTTCCAGTTGGCGGACCGCTCCGGTGGCGGGGTCGTAAAACGGGTGGCGGACCAACTTCCCTTTGTGAAACGTCTGCAATACATACGGGTTTTGAGTAAATGTTGATTCAGCATGGGCGATCATTTTTCCCCATTCCGCCTGCGGCCAATCATGGCCCATGACCACACTGCGGCTGCCCCAAGCCAGCTCTGAAAAGCCGCTGAGCTTCAGCACTAACTCTCGCTGGCTCTGGGAAAAATCCCCCACCTCCGCCCACGTGCTAACGTCTAGGCCGGGGATCACGGCATGGGGTGGGAGGGGCCGGGGATCGACGATCCAGCTCCGGGGGATCACCTGCGCTAACGCCTCCTGATGATTCGCCCGCAGCTCCTGTCGCCATAGTTCCCGCAGCGGACGACTCCAAAATAAAGCCAGCCAGAGCTTCTCCTCTAACCAAGGTTTCAACGGCGGGGAAATGCGGGCTCCACTCTGCACCCAGCGTTGCCAGTTCGGTAAATTCGGCAAATCAAACAACTCAAAAAAACGGTAAATGTCCCGCGCGCGCGTTTGATACGTTTCCGCTTCATGCACGTTGTAGCCAGCCCCCAACTTAGCACAGAGCCATTCCATCTCTGGGCGATAGTCCGCCGCCTCCGCAGAGATAACTACGTCTGCGCCCTGCGGGAAAAGACTGGCAAAGCCCTCCAGCATCCCGCGCGCTCCGCCCACCACTGGCCACTGCGCATAGGCTTCATTTAACCATGCGGTCAGCCCCACGCCGCCGGGCACACTATCTATTTCCGCCAGGGCATAACCCGTTTCCGTCAGGATCAGATCTGGCCGGATCACCTGCGGCAGATCCGCGCGCCAAGCCTTATTCCGGGCTATTTCCAGCAGTTCTGGTGGTTTCCCCAGATCCGCATATTCGGCAATCCAGCGCGGCAGTTTCCCCGCCACACTGCGGTAGTAAATGGAGTTAGCCGCTTGCAAAAATAACTGCAAACGATGCCCCAGCCGCTCAATCTCCGTGATCTCCGCAGTGGTTAGAGGAAACGGCTCGGGCGAGGCCAGCCACGTCTTCTCCGCAAACAATCCGCCCGGCGGCAACACCAGCGGCGGCAACATCGGGCGAGCAAATTCAGGGTGAGAAGGGGCAGAGGAAATAGGTCAAGCAGAGGTGGAGTCCGCCTTTAGGCCGGACCCTGTGGGCTGTCAATCAACCTCCTGACTAACTACAATAACTTTAAATTAGGATTTACTTCGGAAAAATCGTGGAGTGCTAGCTTAATTTGGGTTTACGTCGTAGCAGCCGACTTTGGAGGCGGAGCGTGCTGAGAGCCTCCAAAGTCGGCTGCGGTCCAGAGTTACTCCCGGTCCTATATCCGCGCGCGGCGTTTTTTGCTAAAAGCGGCCGGGAGCTAGCCAGTCTGTGGTTCTGGATAAAAGCCGCAGGCCGTCCCTTGAAATTCCCCCTACGGCGCGGATTTTAATTGAGCCCCTCTGGGCCGCACGGCATATTTTCAAAACCCTTCCTTTACACTCTAATCCCGGCCACCTAGCGTTTATGACTTTCCCAGGCAATTCTGCTCTCTGCTCTTAAAATTACAGTTTTACATGATCTTTCGTCCCCTCCTCTGCGCAGCCATTGGGCTGGTCATCACCACCGTTTCGCTCTTGGCCCAGAAATCCTCCGATGGGGAAGAGGAGAAAACCACCTCGTTAGGAAAGCAATACGAAGGCATCGTCCGCGTGGAGTGTGCGTCCATCGTCCCGGACTATAAAACGCCCTGGAATCCCGGTCTGCCCAGCGGCGGCAGTGGCACCGCATTCATGATCGCGCCAAATCTTTTCCTGACGAATGCCCACGTCGTGAGCAATGCGAATCGGCTCACGATTAAGAAGGTGGGCGATGCCCAGCCTTACTTGGCGAAGATCAAATACATCGCCCATGATTGTGATCTGGCTTTGCTAGAAGTGCGCAAGCCCGAGGCCTTTAAAGATGTGACGCCACTGCTGGTGGGCGATGACATTCCCAAGCTAGACACCACCGTGAAAGTGGTGGGCTACCCAGTCGGGGGCGAGCGCATTTCCGTGACGCGGGGGGTCGTTAGTCGGATTGATTTCGTTTCCTATAGCCACAGTGGCGTGGATCATCATTTGGCGATTCAGATTGATGCGGCCATCAATCCGGGCAACTCTGGTGGCCCCGTGATTCAAGCTGGAAAAATCGCTGGAGTGGCCTTCCAAGGCTATAACGGCAGCGTGGCCCAGAACACCGGCTACATGATTCCCGTGCCCGTCATTAAGCGCTTTCTCAAGGACGTGGAGGACGGGAAATATGACTACTACGTGGACCTGTCCGCCACGGATTTTCCGCTGCTGAATCCCGCCCAACGCCAAGCGTTAGGTTTGCCGGATGATGGCATCGGGATCATGATCTCCACAGTGGATTCCAGCGGCTCCGCAGGGGGCAAACTCCAGACGGGGGATGTGCTGCTAGCCATTGATGGCAACAAAATCGCCAGCAATGGCTTCATTGATCTGAATGGCGAGCAAGTGGACATGGCGGAGATCGCAGAGCGGAAATTTTCCGGGGATCATTTGAAGATGAAAGTCTGGCGGGACAAGCAACTCCTGGAGGTGGACATCGAGCTAAAAAGGCTCCGGGCCTACCTTATGAATGCACACAACTACGAGAAACGGCCCGAGTATGTGATGTTTGCCGGGCTCGTTTTCCAACCATTAGATTCAGATATGATGGGCGCGCATAGCATCTCGAATCCCCGCGTGCGCTATTACTACAATTACTACGCCACCAATGAACTCTTCAAAGACCACCCGCAGGTTATCGTGCTCACGCAGGTGCTGCCGGATGCCATCAACACCTATTTAAAAGAATTCGCATCCCAGATTGTTGAGGCGATCAACGGCACGCCGATCAAGACGCTGCAAGACGTGGCCACGGCCTTAGGCAAGGAACCGGAGGGTGACCACATCGTGATTAAGCTGGAGGGCGAAGGCCGCCCGCTGGTCTTGGAAAAGAAGCTCATCGCTGCGGCCCAGGTGCGCATCAAACAGAAGTATGACGTGAAAAACGATTCGTATATCAGCCCTGCTCCTTAACTGCTTTCCCGCCCCTTTACTTGCTCATTTATATGAATCGTTTCTTCCTCACCGCCCTCAGTTGCGCAGTCCTCACCACCACCGTGCAGGCGGATGATCTGCCCACGGCAGAGACCTCCCTGCTCCGCGTCAACATCACTAGCCAAGGCTGGAACTTCTACGTTCCCTGGCAAAAAGTAAACCCTAACACCCGCCGGGGACTGGGTGCTTTGCTGGCTGGTAATCGCGTGCTCGTCACTGCGGAATTGGCTCAAGACGCCACTTACATTGAGCTAGAACAAGCCAACACCGGGCGGAAGATTTCCGCTAAGGTGGAGTTTATCGACTATGAATGTGATCTGGCCACGCTGATCCCGGTGGAAGATCCGGGCGATTTTTTTGCAGGCAAGAAGCCGTTAGAGATTGATACCGCCGCCAAGCCCAAAGATAAATTTGCAGTCTGGCAGTTTGAGAATAACGGCTCGCCCGTGGCCACGCCGTTGGAGTTCACGCGGGCGGACTTGGGGGAATATTTCTTGGACCACGAGCGCTTCCTAACCTTCGAAGCCACGGGCCCAGTGCAGTATCGGGCCGGCACCTTTACCCTGCCAGTCGTGCATGAAGGCAAACTGACCGGCATGTTGCTGAGCTACAGTGCCAAGGATCAAGTGGCGCAAATCTTGCCCGGCTCGATCATCCAACATTTCCTCTCAGATACCCAAGACGGTCACTACGATGGCTTCCCGGGCTTTGGCGTGAAGACCACCAGCACGTTGGATCGTCAGTTCCGCAGCTATTTAAAACTGCCGGATGCGGAGGGCGGCGTCTTTATCACTGCGGTGCTGCCGAACTCCTCCGCGGAGAAAGCTGGGCTCCAGAAAGGGGATGTGATCCTGGCCATCGATGGTCACAAAATCGACAGCCGGGGCAACTATGATGCGGGCGAACTGGGCCTGTTAGGGATGGGCAACCTCACCAAGGGCAATGCCCACACTGGCGATGTCCTCAAACTCAAGCTCTGGCGCGCAGGAGCCGCCACCGACCTGGATCTGACGTTGCTCCGCCAAGCTCTGGCTACCAAGTTAGTGGACCCGTATGTCTTCGACCGAGGGCCGCATTTTCTCGTGTTAGGCGGATTGATGTTTCAGGAACTCACCGAGGCCTACTTCGGCAATGACGAACGCCGGGAACGCGCTCCGTTCATGCTCACGTATGCCGCCCTGAACCCAGAAATTTTCCAAGCGGAAGGCCGTACCAAGCTGGTCTTCCTTAGCGCCATCCTCCCTGCGGAGTCCAATCAAGGCTACGAGCGCATGAACGGCCTGATCGTCACGAAGGTGAACGATCAGTTTATCACGGACATCAAAGCGTTGGATGTGGCGCTCACGAAGCCGATCAACGGCATCCATAAAATTGAGTTCAGCGAGTTCCCCAAAGTCATCTACATCGATGCCGCTCAGGCCGAGCAAGACAATGCGGAAACGATGCCGCAGCGCTATCGCATCACGACGCTAAAGCGGCTAGAGTAATGACTTTTTTTTCTGTGAAGAACTCAATCACGGCCTCGCGAGATTGGATGTCGAAAACCTCTTGCTTGGCGTCAGCAGTGGCGGCGGCGGCACTAAGCGTCTCGTAGCGACGACCGCCGGATTGTGCGTCGTAGCTATTGAGCGCGATGCGGTAACGATGCTCGGGATCAAGCGGGGCTCCATTGGCTAGGGTGATGTCCGTCACCTGGACTTTGCGGCCATCCGGCTTGGTGGTGACTTTAAAACCGTCGAGGTTATGCGTGGAGTGGGCGGTATTTAAACATTCGTCGAGAATGGCGATCAACTCTGCTTTGTTAAAGCCCGCCGTGCAGATCATATTTTCATAGGGCACGATCTCCCACGCATCTGCGATGGTCTTAGCTCCAGGCTTGATGTCGAACTCATAGAAGTTCCCGTGCAACACGCCATCGACCGCTATTTTCCGTTTCTCTAACGCGAAACGCATGGCGCGCGTCAGCAGCCGCAGCGTCTCCGCAGGCTGGCCCGGAGCGGAGGTGCTGGAGAGGCCGTCCTTTAATTCACCGATGCCGCGCGCGAACTCGTGATCGGAAACGGCGCGTTCTTTGGCAGAGGCCGAAAGGATCATGGCATCCTGGGCCACGGAATGATCCATGAGCTTGGTGGATAAATTCACGATCTCCAACCGTCGCGTTTTCTTGGAGAAGACCAGATCCGTTTTTCCACAATGAATGCCGTAGTAGCTGGCCTGGGTGTAGGGCACCTCCGCCACCTTCACCACGCCCAGGTCTTGATGCGTATGGCCGGCAATGATCACGTCCACGCCCACATTCATCTTGGCGATCTCATTGATTTGATTGGCAAAATCATCGGGGCGGCCCTTGCCCTTCAAGCCCATGTGGCTGGCCACCACCACCGCATCCACTTTCTCTGCGCGTAATTTCTTCATGGCATAGGCGATGGAGCTGATGGGATCCTCCGCCGTGAACTCCCCCGTGAGGCGTGGAGCCAGCCATGCAGGCAGGCCCGGGGTCACGGAGCCAATGATGCCGATCTTGAATCCGGCCACTTCTTTGATGATATAGGGCTTCACTTTGGCCAGCGGATTGGTCTTATCTTCCAGCTTGTTCGTCCACTTCCCACCCGCCTTGGCGTTGGAAGCAATGATGGGCACGGTGGAGGTTTTCACCACGTCCAGCATCGGTTGGAAACCCCAGTCAAACTCATGATTGCCAATGACCCAGGCATCGTAATTCATGCTATTCAGCAGTTTCATCATCAGTTGGCCTTGGGTGCTCCAGGAAACGTGGGTGCCTTGATAAATATCCCCTACGTCCAAGAGGATGTAGTGCGGATTCTCCTGCTGCCACGCGCGGATCTGGGTGATGCAACGGGCGAGGCCGCCGACGTCTTGGACCACGGAGCCATCTTTCTCTGGATACATCTGGGTGGGGACGATGTGGCCGTGGAGGTCCGTAGTATTTAAAATGGAGACGGTCACAAGGTCGTCATCCTCAGCAAAAACGGACGCTGGCACCGAGGTGAACAGCGCGGCAGTGCCAAGCTGACGGAGGAGTTCGCGACGACCGAAATTTGATTTAGAGAAAATATGCATGAGCAGACTGTAGCGGGGCGCAGAACGTGCGCAAGATTTCTTGCTCCGCAGGAGCGGTGGAGGTGATGAGATTAGCCGTAGCCGACGACTTTGGAGACTAGGGGCATGAGGCAACCGATCCTACGAGGCCTCGAAACTCGGCTGCTACTTCCGGCTAGTGTCGGCCCATACCTAACGTGGTTTTGCAATAGTGGATGCTGCGTTCTAGCTCGGCTTTTTGGTAAGCTTGTTCGGCTAGTTTTTTATCTTGGCCTTCGGGAGCTTTGAAGGGAGGGAGCTCTTTTCCCAGCTTGGCCAAGGCTTGGAACCGGAGGAGTTCTGCGGCCCGGACATCGGTATAAGGCTTCCAGAAATCGGCCTTGTGATAGTCGAACCCTTTGGAGAATCCACTGATGATCTCCAGGATCACGGCCTGCTCTGGCATGAGTTCTGCCCAGCGTTTGGTGATGGCTTTAAAGTCCACGCAGCCCTCACCAATGGCGGTCCAGGCGACAGCGGCTCCGTTCGGCGTTTCCCAGATCATGGAGTCGCGGATGCCGCTCGCCAGGGTGTGCGGGGCCAGCGTTTCCAGGCATCCCAGTGGATCTTCTAACGTCCAAGTGGCATTGCCCGTGTCCAAGGTGGCACCCACCGTATCGGCCCCGACGGCGGCTATGAGTTCCGCTAGTTCCCAGGCTTGCATATCCCCCGCGTGGTTCTCTACGGCAAATTTTACCCCGTGGTCTAACGCATAGGATTTCACCTCTTTCAACACTGCGATCAAGTCCTGCATCCGTGCGGCAATCCCGCCGGGCGTCTTACGGTCATCGCCAAAGCCTAACACGCAACGGGCCGCTGGCGCACCCAGATCATGAGCCACGCGCACCAGCAGCTTGGCGTGCTCTTGGGCCGTGCCGCGTTTCTTATCGAAGCGCGTGGAAGTAGGGCACAGGCAGAGGGTGCCGGGCAGCAGTTCAATGCCCAGAGCACGCGCCTGGGCGGCCACGTCTTTGAGGGCCGGGGTTTCCAAAGACTCATAGGAATCCAAGTCGGAAATGAGCAACGTGTCCAGCTTTTGACTAGCCGCATACTCCAAGAGCTGAGGCGCTTTCCAGCCAAAGGCGCGCACGGAAAAGTTGTCCATGCCTAACTTCAAACGCGGCGGTGCAGCGGTCTCCGCCGCACTGGCGATGGTGAGGGCTCCGGCACTGAGGGCCAGCGTTTTTAAATATTCTCGACGAGGCATGGTTTCATTCATAAGGCCACCACTCTGCAAGCGGGTGCTGGCTCTGCAATAGGAAAGCCGCCCGTCCGCACTTTAAAGGGGAGGCTTGTGCGCCACTCACGGTTGCTCATCCGCGATCCAGCGCATGGGGATCATTTCCGAATGATGGAAGCCATGGCGGGTGAAGAACTGCTGGCTCTCCGCGTTGATCTTGTCTGTGAGTAACGTGATGCGCTTGAAGTCCTTTTTCTGGGCGAAATCGATCACATGCCCGAGCAACAGCCCGCCGTAACCCTGGCCCCGATGCTCTGGGAGGATGATGACGTCCTCCATGAGGATCACGAAGCCGCCCTCTGCCGTGCTGATAGTGAAGAGCAGATTCACCATGCCCATGAGTTTGTGCTCATTGCGGACGATGAAGATGCGGCCCCGGCTCGGTTGCTCCAGGATAAGCTTTAACCCCTCTCGCTGCTTTTCCCGGTCTGGCTCAAAGTCAGCTTCCATGGACATGAGCGCCATCACGAGATTCGTGAGATCGTTCAAGTCCTCGAGCGTGGCGGGTTCCACACGCGCGGCGGGTGTGGCAGTAGAGATCGTATCCATAGGTTAGGTTATGGGAGCAAGTCTTGGGCCAGATGCAAGTCACAAGGCGCGTCCGCGCGTTGCGCCTTGCCAAGGTGCGAACCATGCCCACTATGCGCGTGCTCGGCCCCGTTGATTGTTCATCATGTCCACTGCTCATCCCTCACCTCCCGCGGCCCCTTCGGCTGCGCTGCTGCCCGCCTCCCGCCTGACTTCGTTGGATGCGCTGCGGGGCTTGATGATGCTCTTGATGGGGCTGGAATTACTCAAGCTAGAGGACGTGGCGGTAAATTTTCCGAACAGCGCAATCTGGCAGTGGCTGGGCTTCCATGCGTGGCATGTGCCGTGGGTGGGCTGCTGTCTGCATGATCTAATCCATCCCATCTTCGCCATGTTAGTAGGCTTTTCCCTGGCCTTCTCCGTGGCCAGCCGCGCTGCGCAGGGGCAGACGCGGGCAGCCCTGTGGCGGCATGCGTGGTGGCGCGCAGGGCTCCTGATCGTGCTGGGGATTTTTGTGCGAGGCCAAGGGCGAGCGACCATCAATTGGACCTTTGAAGACACGCTGACGCAAATGGGCCTAGGCTATCCCGTGCTCTTCGCATTAGGCTTCGCAACGCAGCGCACGCGGTGGCTGAGTATCGGCGTGATCTTAGTCGGCTACTGGCTCCTCTTCGCCTGTTGGCCCGTGCTGCCGCCCACGCCGGGGGACAATATCCCGGACGGCTGGACGCACCATTTCAGCGGCTTCTATGCGCACTGGAATCTGAATCGGAATGTGGCCTGGGAGTTTGATCGCTGGCTGCTCAATCTCTTTCCACGGCCCAAGCCCTGGATTGGTTATACGGGCGGTTACTGCACCCTAAATTTCATCCCCACCCTGGCCAATATGATCCTGGGCTTGATCGTGGGCACGTGGATGCGGGCGCGCCCGGCGGACCTCATGCGGCGGCTCGTAATCCTGGGCGCGGCTGGCATGGCCTTAGGCCTGGGCCTGCACGCGGCGGGGGTCTGTCCCGTAGTCAAGAAACTCTGGACGCCCGCCTGGGTGCTCCTGAGCGGCGGCTGGAGTTGCTGGTTCATGGCGGCGTTTTATTTCATCTGCGATGTGCGGCAGCACCAACGCTGGGCGTTCCCCTTGCTCGTCATGGGGCGGAATTCACTAGCCATGTATCTGCTCTTCCACACCATCGATCACGCCCTGGCGGAACTGCTAGAGCAGTATGCAGGCCCCGCGCTCTTTTTGGTGTTAGGGCCCACGCTGCATCCCGTCCTCCTGGGCAGCGCGGTCTTATTCCTGCTGTGGTTCATCCTGCTATGGATGCACCGCCGGAAACTTTACCTGCGCGTGTAAGCTCTGCGCGGTCATTTACCTTTTAGCAGGCTTGGCTTCCGATGCCGCTAGCATCCTCAAAGCGGATGAATTTCTGCCGCCGCACAAAGCACTGGCAGAAGCGCCACGGAGCGCTATGCCTCTGCCATGGACGGACAACATCAGACGGCACCTCGCCAATGCAGCGCGATCAGATACATTACCTTTAAAAAGCTGGGGCAGGTCAGGAGGCTTGCTTGGCAGCTTGGTTTTAGCACTTGCCTAACGCTGCCAGTGGCGGCTGCGGAGTCGGGGAAATTTAGCTTGGACGCTGCGGGATTGGCGGGGGTGGTGCAGCCATTTTTAAAGGAGCACTGTGTGGGCTGCCATGGGCCGGAGAAGGTGAAGGGGGACTTCAGGATCGACACCCAGTTAGGCGAAAACCTCTTGGACCCCGGCCAGCGGGAACGCTGGGCCAGTGTGGTGGACGTGCTCAATAGCCATGAGATGCCGCCGGAAAAGGAGCCCCAGCCCGCTGCTGCTAACGTAGCCGCCGTGGTGGACTGGATCACCGCGCAGATGGTGCGGGCGGAGGATGCACAGCGGGATGGGCAGCGCGTCTTGCGTCGCCTGAACCGCACGGAATACGCCAATACGATCCGCGCGCTGCTGGGCGTGGAGGCGGACCTCAGCGCCTTTCCCTTGGATGGCGCGGCGGGTGGATTTGATAACAACGGCAAGGCGCTCACGATGTCCCCCATGCTGGTGGAACTCTACCTGGAGGCGGCCCGCAAGGCGTGGGATCAAGCGCTAGTGGAAGGCCCCGCGCCCGCCCTAACCACGTGGCGTTTCCAGCCTGAGGAGGGCAGTGGGGATGACCACCGCGTGCGCTTAGACGCGCAGAATACCCCCATCGTGCATGGGGGGAAAAATGAGAAGCGCGCGGGCTTCACGATCATGCATCACGAGTCGTGGGATCGGCATTGCGATGCGCGAGACTTTGCCGTGCCCTTGGCGGGAAATTATGTGGTGCGGGTGCGGGCGGCGGGGCGCGTGCCGACGCGGGCAGACATTGTGAGCGCGGCCCGACAGGCGCTAGAGCAACGCTGCGCAGAGAACAAAGATGCGAAAGGGGCCGCCTGGCAGCGGGCGCATCTGGAGGAGGATCTAGCCCATTTCCAACAGGATCCGCTCTATGATTATGGTCCGCCGCGTTTGAAGTTGATCCAGAACCTGGGAGGCCAGCCGAAAGTAGTGGCGGAATGGGATGTGGCCGCGCCCACGGACGCCCCGCAGAGCTATGAATTCACGGTGCCCTTTACCACCCAGCGCGCGGGGCTCAGCCTGGAGTATGCCTACAGTATTCCCAAGGTGTTAGAAAATTCCTGGATGCAGACGCGAGACACGTTTCCGCGTCCTGAGGCGTGGGTGGATTGGTATGAACTCAGCGGCCCGATCCACGCAGGGTGGCCGCCCGCAGCGCAGCAGGAGCTGCTGCCCCACTCACCCCTAGCCGCTCATGAGGAAGCCGCTGAGGCTGCGGCGGTCTTGGCAAAGTTCCTCCCGCGCGCCTATCGTCGGCCTGTTTCCGCAGGGGAAATGGCGGCCTCCCTGGCACTCTATACCGCCGCACGGCCCACCGCTCCGAACTTCCTGGCGGCCCTCAAAGTGCCACTGACGGCGTGTCTGGCCGCCCCCAGTTTCCTTTACCTCACGGAGCCTACTAACAGCACCTTCACAGCCTACGAGCTGGCCACGCGGCTGGCGTATTTCCTCTGGTCCGCCCCGCCGGATGCCGCGCTCACGGCGGCTGCGGCGGCGGGGGAGCTGGCGGATCCTGCCAAGTTACGCGCGCAGGCGGATCGTCTGTTGGCGGACCCGCGGGCGGAGGCGCTGGCGGAGAATTTTGCGGCTCAGTGGCTAGGCTTGCGAGAGGTGGGGGCCAATCCGCCAGCGGCTGAGTTATACCCGAACTACGACCGCCATGCGGAGACCTCGATGGTGCAGGAGGCACTGGCGTTCTTTAACGAGGTGCGGCGGCAGGATCTCAGTGTGCTGAACTTCGTGTCCGCAGATTTTGCGATGCTGAACGAGCGCATGGCCCGCTACTACGGCATTCCCGGCGTGCGGGGAGATGCCTTCCGTCGCGTGACGCTGCCGCCAGAGTCCCACCGCGGCGGGCTACTGACGCAGGCGGCCATGCTCTGCATCACGTCTAACGGCACGCGCACTAGCCCCGTAAAACGTGGCGTGTGGGTGCTCAAAAACGTGCTGGGCACGGACCCTGGGCTGCCTGTGTCGAACGCAGGCGACATCGCCCCCAAGGTCCCCGGCCTGGACAAGGCCACGGTGCGGCAGCGGCTGGAGATCCATCGCACGCTGGACCAATGTGCGCGTTGTCATAACAAGATCGACCCACTGGGGCTGGCGTTAGAAAATTTCAATGCCTCCGGCGCATGGCGGCAGCAGGAGGGCTTCGGGTATCAAGGACGGGTGGAGAAAAATGATCCGTTGATTGATGCCCACGCCACCTTGCCAGACGGCACCGCCATCAATGGCGTGGCGGAACTCCAAGCCGCATTGGTTAAAAAGCCGGAGCTATTTCTCCGCTGCCTAGCGGGGAAACTATACACCTACGCCCTGGGCCGGGAACTGCGCCTAGCGGATCGCCCCACCGTGCTAGCCGCCTGCACCGCCATGACGGCACACGGGCACACCCTCCGCAGCCTAATCCATTTCCTCATCACCACGCCCGCCTTCACCCAGCGGTAGCCTTGCCGCGCTTGCCTAACCACCCCGCCGGAGGGCCGTGGCGATCTGGAGGCGCATGGCTTGCCACGCGGGCCAGAGACCCGCCAGCACTCCCAGCGCTACCGCTAGGAGCACGCCGCGCACCAGATGCTGCGGCGGTAAATAGAACACGGGCAGCAAGCCCGGCACGGGATTCCCGGCGGAAATAATCCCCCACGCCAAGCCTAGGCCAGCGCAGCCGCCCACGATGCCGAGCAGGCAGGATTCCGCCAGCACGGACCAGAGCACCAGCCGATTCGGAAAGCCAATGGCCTTCAGCACCCCTAGCTCTTCCGTGCGCTCCCGCACAGACTGGGCCATGGTATTCCCCGCTACCAGCAGGATGGTAAAGAACACTGCACTGACCACCGCCATGACGATGCTGGCAATATCCCCCAGTTGTTGCGCGAAGCCTTGGGCAAAGGCTCCCTCCCCCTCCGCCTTGGTTTCGTAAGGGGAGTTGGCGAACTCCTCATCAATCTTGGCCGCCACTGCTGGGGCTTCCGCAGGGTCCGTGGCGCGCACCACATACCACCCCACTTGGCCTTTATTCTTCTGCCGCGCTTCTTCAAAGTAGTCATACCGGAAGAACAGACCGCTGGTGTCCGTGTTCTTTTTCGCCCCCTCATAGATGCCCGCGATTTCAAAGTCCCACACGTCCTGCCCCTTCGGTTGGCCCCAGATGGGGGATTGCAGCGGCACGTGATCCCCCACTTTCCATCCGAAACGATCCGCCGTGGTCCGCCCGATGATGACCGCAGTGCGCTGGGCGAGCCACGCCGCTTTGGCTTCCGGCTTCAGGAGATACTCCGGATACATGCCCAGGAAGTCATCCGGCACCACGGGCATATTCGGAAAGAAGTTTTTGGGATCTTGGTAAATGCCGCCAAACCAAGTCTGGTGGCTGGCCGCAGCCACGCCCTTGATGGCTAAGATGCGGGCCGTATAGCTCTCTGGCAGCGTCTGAATCAAGGATACTTTATGCCGCACAATGATGCGGTCCGCGCCCGCCATGCTCACGCCGCCCGTGAGGGATTCTTGAATTGCCCCCAGAAATCCGTAGAGCAGGAAGGCGATGAGGATGGACAGAAAGGTGAGGATGGTGCGCAGTTTCTTGCGCACTAAACCAGCCCAGATGAGAGGGAGAAATTTCATTCCAGAGTCGGTTAATCTGCCGCCGTGGTGGAGAGTTGGCCCTTATCCAGGTGGACAGTGCGCGTGGCCCGGGCGGAGGCATGGGGATCGTGCGTGACCATGATGATGGTCTTGCCTTGATCCCGATTGAGCGCTTGAAGCAGGGTCAGTATTTCATCGCCGGACTTGCGATCAAGGTCGCCCGTGGGCTCATCACACAAGAGCACGGTAGGGTCCGTGACGATGGCGCGGGCGATGCCCACGCGCTGCTGCTCCCCGCCAGAGAGCATCCGCGGATGATGCAGCGCGCGATGGCTGAGACCCACGACGGCCAGGGCCGCCGCCACGTGGGCGCGTCGCTCGGCCTTATTTAAATGAGTCAGCAGCAGGGGCAGCTCCACATTTCTCTCGGCGGTTAGGGCGGGCAGGAGATTGTAGAATTGGAAAACAAAGCCGATGTGCCGCGCGCGCCATGCGGCTAGCTGGCTGTCCGCTAGCGCATCAATGCGGTCTGGCCCCACCTGCACGCTGCCCGTGCTAGGGCGATCCAGGCCGCCCAGGAGATTGAGCAACGTGGATTTCCCGGAGCCGGATGGCCCCATCAGCGCCAGGAATTCCCCACGCCCCACTGCCAAGTTCAACCCCGCTAGCACGTGGATCTGCTCCGTGCCTCGTTGGAAGGTTTTGGTGACATCATGGACAAGGACAAGGGGATCGGTGGGGCTCATGGGAGTGGGGTAAGAATGCCTTTGCCTCTGGTGCCAGATGCCGCTGCTGGCAAGGTGGAATCTGGTGCGTCAGGGGCCATGGCGACCACCAGTGCCACCGGTTCTTGGTGCTCCTTGTGCTCCTTGTGGTAGCAACCAGCAGTGCGCTAGGGATTCGGGGTTTAACCACAAAGCGCCCAAGGAACACAGGGAATCGTGTGCAGGATGCGTCAAAATGTCCAGTTTTTCGGGTTTAGGGGTCAGATTTACAATTCCAGACCCTTGGGGTGCCCATACCTAATAGACAGGGTGGGCATACCTAATAGACGGGGTGGGCATACCTAATAGACGGGGTGCCCATACCTAATAGACGGGGTGGCCATACCTAATAGACGGGGTGCCTACCAGTAACCTTAGGTTTGGCCACCTGTGACCCCAGGAGTGGCCGTGGGATACCCTTGCGGCGGGGGCGGCGGCTTTTGGAGCGCCTTGCCAAGGCGCGCACCGGGGAGGGGACTAATTTGTCTGTGGGCCGTGGATTTTTGCTTTTCATTTTGCGGATGCCACCGTTTAATTTGCGCCATGAGCTACGACCCACTTAATCCCCAGCATCAAGATCCCCGCCACCGTCAACCCGCCCCAGAGGAGTCTGCCGACGACCGAGGCGGCGGCATTGGCGGCATTCTCGGCCAAATCTTAGGCGGCGGCCAAGGCCGAACCCCTGAGCAAGATGCGCCCTCGGAAGACCCACGGTATGCGTCGCACCAACGCCAACCCTTTCCCCAGACAGAGGAGCCCCAGGAGGATCCGCGCATATCCCAATCTAACAGCGGCCCTGACCCTGTGGGCGGGCTGTTCGCCACGCTGTTACGCAACCCCCGTGTGCTCATGGCGCTGCTGGCCATCGGCGGGGCGTTCGTCAGTTATATGATGACTACCACGGTGGAAAACAATCCTGTCACAGGTCAATCCGTGCGGGTGCTGGGCGACATTGAAAACGACATCCAAATGGGCCTGCAAGCCGCCCCAGAAATGATCGCCCAGGGCAAGGGGGAGTATCGTGATCCCAAGCTGCAAGCCTATATCGACAAGGTGGGAGCCACGTTAGTGAAAGCCAATATGGTGGGGGACTGGGCGGAGACGTTTCACCAGTATAAATGGGATTTTCATCTTCTAGCCGACGAGGAAACCATCAACGCCTTCGCCCTGCCCGGAGGGCAGATCTTCTTTACCTATGGCTTATTTTCCAAGCTGAAAACGGAGGATGAAGTGGCTGGGGTGCTCGGGCACGAGATTGGCCACGTCATCGCCCGGCACTCTGCCAAGCAAATGGCCAAGGCCAAGCTCATCAACGGCATGGTCATGGCCGGAGCCACCGCCACCTCCGATGGCCGAACTGACTCTGGCCGCATGGCGCAGATGGTGGCCAATATCTTCAACATGAAGTATGGCAGAGATGATGAGACCCAGGCGGACCGGCTGGGCACCCAGTTTATGATCAATGCTAAATATAACCCCCAGGGCATCGTCCACGTCATGGAAGTGCTCCAAGCCGAGATGGGCGGCAGCCGCCAACCCGAATTCATGAGCACCCACCCGAATCCCGATCACCGCATCGACAAGATCCTCCAAGTCATCAAGGACCTGGAAGCAGGCCGGATTGAAGGGCCCAAGAGCATCCCGCAGGAAGCGTATCCACAAGGGGTAAATTAGGAAATGCCCCTGCTCCAAGTCGAAGATCTCCAAGTGTCCTTCCACACGCGCAACGGGGTGTGCCGGGCGGTGGATGGCGTCTCATTTCAAGTGGAGGCGGGGCAGACGATTGGGATCGTGGGCGAGTCTGGATCGGGGAAATCCGTGAGTTGCTATTCCCTGTTAGGTTTGATCCCGCAGCCGCCGGGGCGGATCAGCGGCGGCACTGCGATGTTCGATGGCATGGACTTGCTGAAACTGAGTCCACGCCAACTCCAGCGCGTGCGGGGGAAGCGGATCAGCATGATTTTCCAAGACCCCATGACCTCGCTGAATCCTTGGCTGAGCGTCAGTCAGCAGTTGAGCGAGCCCCTGCAAATCCACCAAGGGATGAACGCCAAGCAGGCTCTGGCAGAAGGGATCGAAGCCCTGCGGCTGGTGGGCATTCGTGATCCTGAGGAGCGCATCCGCGCCTATCCGCACGAGTTCTCTGGCGGCATGAGACAGCGGGTGATGATCGCCATGGCCATGATTACACGGCCAGAGATTTTGATAGCCGATGAGCCGACTACGGCTCTGGATGTGACGGTGCAAAAGGAGGTGCTAGACCTCATGAAACAGCGCCAGCGGGAAAGCGGCACGGCGGTCATTTTCATCACCCATGATCTAGGCGTGGTGGCGGAGGTGTGTGACTACGTTTATGTAATGTATGGTGGCCGCATCGTAGAAGCCGCGCCCACGCAGGAGCTGCTGCGGCAGCCGCGCCATGCCTACACGCAGGCGCTGCTGAAGAGCATCCCCGCCTTACAGCAGAAGGGCTGCACGCTCTACACCATCGGCGGTATGCCGCCAGATCTCAGCCAGTCAATCCCCGGCTGCGCATTCCGCCCGCGGCGTCCCGCCGAATTACGCCAGCAATGCGCGCAGACGCAGCGGCCAGAGCTAGTGGAACTTTCCCCCCGGCATTGGGCGCAGAATTGCCCCGGCTGCGTGGCCTCGTAAACGCTGCCGGAGCCTCGCCCCACCGAGCACCCATCAGAAATCTAAGAGCCGCTGCGCCACGGGCGCAAAGCTCAGCCGATGAATCGCACATGGCCCAAGCCGCTGCAGCGCCTCCAGATGGAGCCGCGTGCCGTAGCCTTTGTGCTGGGCGAAACCATAGCCAGGAAACTTCGCAGCATACGCGGTCATCAGTTGATCCCGCTCCACTTTGGCCAAAATGCTAGCCGCTGCGATACTCAAACTCAGCGCATCTCCACTCACGATGGCCTCCTGCGGAAACGGGAACCCCCGCACTGGCAACCCATCGATGAGCACCATTTCCGGCACCACGCCCAGCGCCCGCACCGCCCGCTCCATGGCCAGATGGGTCGCGCGCAGGATGTTATGCTGGTCCACCTCCGCCACCGTGGCTAGGCCAGTGGCTAATCGCAGTCGATCATCCGCCTTCAGCTCCGCATAAATTTTCTCCCGTTGGGCCGCCGTCAGTTGCTTGCTATCCGTGAGCTTGGCATGGGTGAAATCTGGCGGTAACCACGCGGCTCCCGCCACCACCGGACCTGCCAGCGGCCCGCGCCCCGCTTCATCCACGCCCATGATCACGTGCAGACCCGCCGCCCGGTGCCGCCGCTCATACGCCAGCGTGCAGCTCATGCGCGGCCCTCCCCAGGCGTGATCCAGGCCAGGAACTCCACGTTCCCATCCGTGCCTTTGATGGGAGATTCCATCACCGCCTGCCACTTTAATTCCGTGGTCTCCTCAATGAAGAGCCGGATTTTATTGACCGCTCGTTGATGCAGCGCAGGATCCCGCACGATGCCGCCCTTGCCCACGTCCGCACGCGTTAGCTCGAACTGCGGCTTGATGAGGCAGACGATCTGCCCCCGCGTAGGATGCAGCGTGCGCAGCACGGGTCCTAACACCATGGTCAGAGAAATAAACGAGACATCAAACACCGCTAGGTCGATGGGTTCCGGCACATCGTGCGGGTCTAGGTGGCGGAGGTTAAATTGCTCTCTAGCCACCACCCGGGGATCATTGCGGATCTTCCAGACTAACTGGTTTGTGCCCACATCGAAGGCATAGACCTTGGCCGCCCCGGCTTGCAGCAGGCAGTCCGTAAAGCCTCCGGTGGACGCGCCCGCATCCAGACACACCCAGCCCTCAGGCTCAATCCCAAACGTCAGCAGCGCGCCCTCTAACTTCAGTCCACCGCGACTCACAAAGCGCGGCTTCACCTTCAGCTCCACATGATCCTGCTCTCGCACCGCCACACTGGCCTTGTCCACCACGCGGTCATTGACCATCACCTCACCTGCGAGGATGAGCCGCTGCGCCATCTGGCGGCTCTCACACAGCCCCCGCGTGACGAGGCAGACATCTAACCGTTGTTTTTCCATCGCCATATTCACTCGAACGCCGCCGCGTTAATGGCATCAATCAACTCCCGCAGCCGACCATAGTTCCCCCGCTTCGGCTTGAACACCAGCCGGGGCAACTCCAATAACTCTGGCTGATCCCCCTCGGCCTTCAGCGCTTGGCGTTGCACGATTTCTCCCTCGGTGATGAGGTCAGAGAAATCCTCATTTAAACGAGCGACATCCTCACTGCGGATCTTCTGCTGGAGGCGGATGGACAGGCGCTCCCGCACGTTGCGGTAACTGTGGAAGACTTTGTAAAATTGCTGAATGTGCGCCACCGCCTCGGCCACGTTATCCGTGACCAAGAAGAGGGAAAAATCATCCTCGGAGATCAGCTTCCGCCGTAATAGTTGTCCTTTGAGAAAGGCGAGGAAACCCGTCCAGTAATCTCCGCCAGGCGCATCCACCATCACGATGGGCAGGATCTGGCTCTTGCCCGTCTGGATCAACGTCAGCAGTTCAAAGCCCTCGTCCATGGTGCCGAACCCCCCTGGGAACAGGGCTACAGCCTCCGCCTCCTTCACAAAGGTGAGTTTCCGCGTGAAGAAATAGTTGAACGACACCAGCTTCTTGTCTCCTTCGATGGTGGGATTCGCCTCTTGTTCAAACGGTAACTTGATGTTCAGCCCGAAGCTGTTTTCCCGCCCCGCCCCACGTTGCCCCGCCCCCATGATCCCCTCCCCCGCACCCGTGATGACCATGTAATCATGAGCCACCATTTCCTTAGCAAACGCCTCCGCCGCTTGGGCCTCGGGATTGCTCGGGCTGGTGCGCGCACTACCGTAGATCACGACCTTTTTCCGATGGTTATAGGGAAAGAAAACGCGGTTAGCCGCGCGCAGTTCTCGCAGCGTGCGATTGAGCAATTTCAAGTCCGCCACGCTGATTTCCTGCCGCGCAAATTTCAGGGCATTGATGACTAGCTCTTCTGCTAGTTCAGAGTGGTGCGCCCCGGCATAGCTCTGCACTAGCTCATGGATCTTGGCGTCTATCTTTTTCTCACCGACCGTGATCGGCTGGCCGGGATGCCCCAGAATGCCCCCTCCGGTAAAGTCGCGGCCAGCGGGTTCTTGCAGGAGTTCAGAAGGAGGAGTCATGCCGTTAGGATAAATCAAAGTTAGGGAGTAAAGAGCGCCACATAATTACCAAATCCTTCTTTCACCAAGTCTTCTTTGGGGATGAAGCGCAGGCTAGCGGAATTAATGCAGTAGCGCAGTCCGCCCGTGGCCGCTGGCCCGTCTGGGAAGACATGGCCCAGGTGGGAGTTAGCCGTGGCCGAGCGGACTTCCGTGCGCTCCGTTTGAAAGGACAGGTCCACGTGCTCCGTCACCTCGCTAGCCTCCGCTGGCTTGCTAAAGCTGGGCCAGCCGCAGCCAGAGTCGAACTTATCTTTAGAGGTAAACAGTAGCTTGTTAGAAACAATATCGACATAGATCCCCTCGCGATGATTATCCCAGTATTCGTTCTTAAATGGCGGCTCCGTGCCACCACCTTGAGTGACGGCGTATTGCAGGGGCGTGAGGCGGGATTGCAGATCAGACATAGAGTTAGTTAAGTGGGGAGAAATGTGGTTGGGGAGCCGATTGACCACCATGATGAGGCCAATGATGAGCCCCAAGGCAAGGATACCAAACGTCTTAAATGGGAGAGGTTTCATAAGGCCATAGCCTGAATGGCATCTGGGAGACGGTAAACTGATTTTTGTAGATCACGGTTCCGGCACCACCGCACCGTCCGCAGCTTCCTCCGTAGCCTTAGGGTTAGGATCGCGCGGGGCCTCCGCCGTAATGACTTGGGTATGCGGGATTTTCGCCCGCAGGTCTTTGAACTCTTGCTGCACATGATCCCGGGCCACGCCCATTTTCCGCTCCGCCTCTTGGCGCACGGAAGCGGCCAGGGGCGGATAAAGCACAAAGACATCATACATCCGCGCGAGGTCGATCAGCGCATCCGCATAGGCCCGCGCTTCCACTGGCAGCGTGGGCCGCAGCCGCTCCATTTGACCCTTGGCTTTGTTAAATGGGGTGGCGCTGAGCCGATCTTGCCACGCGGTCTTGATGGGAAATTCCCGGCTCCCTGCACGATTCACCGGCGTGGCAATTTTGCCGAGCAAGTTCATCGCACCACCGACACTGAGTTGACTGGGCAAGTGCTTCAGGGCGATCATTTCCAGTGCTTGGATCGTCACATCGTTGGGGTAAATTTTCAGCAATTCCGTCAATGCCCGGCCCATCGTTTCAGAGCGCAACCCTACCACCCCGCCCGTGCGGGCTTGGCGGATCAAGGCCGCCGCGTCGGTGAGGCTGCGTTGCAACGTGGGTGGCCGCTCCTTGACGCAGAGCGCGGCCGCCTCGTTGAAATTATGCGCCACACAGACATGCCATTGCGTTAGTTCCTGCCAGCGTTCTGGATAGGAGAGCAGGAAATCTGCATACTCCGTGAGGTCCACCGGAGCCACGACCACGAGCGCATCCGCTGGCAGCGTCGTGCGCACGTTCAGCAGTTGCTCCAGGTTCAGTGTCCGCACGGTCAGGCCGGATTCCAGTTGCAGCCCACAGGCTAGCACCGCTTGCGGGTCTAACTCCGCGCCAGTCACCATGGATTCTAACAGCATCCCCATGGCCAAGCTCACGCCCGACTGCTCGGTGGCGGGCACGGCCAGATCTTGGAAATCAATCCGCCATCCGCCCGGCCACTGCGGCGTGCGTGCGCGCAGCAGATCTCGCAGTGCGGGCAGACTGGCCTCAGTGCGCTTGTCGGTCTGTTTCGGGAGGCCCAGTTCCAGCGGTTTGCCGCTGCTGTTAGGGCGCTTGCTGGCGGTGGCTTGGAGTTGCTTCAAAGCGGGGCGCACGTTCCCATGCGCATCGGCAAAGAGGATGGCGGAGACAACCGCAGCGGTGCCTTTGAGATCCGGCGTTTCCTCGTCCTGCACGGAGTTTTGGGCTCGTGACTTAGGACAGATCACTTCCCAGAGCAGCGCGGGCGCGTTCTGGTTAAAGGATTCGAGCACCGCGCGATTGGAAATATCCAACTGCGCTGCCACCTGGATTAAATGGTAGCCTAGCTCAAAATTTAACCGCCCACTGGGATCATCCAGCAGCAAGTTAGCGATCTGCATGATCGTGACCGCCTGCTGCTCCAGCTTCACAGGATGCGCGTGCAGCGGCTGCGGCAGCACCCCGCGCGCCAGTTGGCCATTGGCCACCACGCCATCAAAATCCGCTGGCGCTAAACGGAGCGCGATCCCTAACAACCGCGCCTTCCACGAGGACGACACTGCCTTATGCCCAGGATAATCCCGACACACGGCCACCAGCGTGGCCACGAGCTGCTGCCGAGCGGCGTCTGGCAACTCAATCATACTGAGATCCCACGCCTGCGCGCTGAGATCTGGACGCACGTAGTCAGGCACGGGCGGCGGCGGCAGTTCTACGTTAGGCACCTGCGCACTAATCCCGCCTAGCAGGAGCAGTGAGATGGCCAGCAACCAAGAGAAACGGACGGACATGTGGAGGGTTAGGGATAGCGCAGGAACGGTTTCCGGCGGTCTATAAATGACGCTAATTCTGCTTCCCACAACGCCTCAATTTCCGCCCGGGGGGCCAGTTTCTCAATGGCCTGCAACACCTTCGGATGCGCCAGGAGCATCGCCATTTTGGCCAAGTGAAATTGCTCCCCGCCTTGTTTCTGCAAGGCCAGCGCCAGGGCGATGCCTAAGGACACGGGAGCAAAATGGGTGCGATCAAAGACCACGAAGCGCACGCCATGGCAGGCCGCTTTCGCAAAGACACTAGCCGTAGGGGTAAACTCCACTTCACGAAAATCCACGCCCGCCAGATGCTCCGCGCGCAGGTCCGCCAACAGCGTTTGCGCCTGCACCCACGGGGCTCCTACGACAGAAAACGGCGTGTCCGTGCCGCGTCCCACGCTGATATTTACCATCTCGATCAAGCCCACTCCAGGATACAACGTAGCCGCATCTAGGCTGCGCATGTTCGGGCTAGGGTTCACCCACGGCAGGCCCGTCTGGTCTTGCCACACACCGCGCGTCCAGCCTGTGACGGGGATCACATCCACTGGAGTGGTCCATTTTTCTTCTGCTTTAAATAGCATCGCTAGCTCCCCCACGGTCATGCCGTGCAGCACGGGCAGCGGATGGCAGGAGGTCAGTTGCGCTGCGCCCTGAGCCACGGGGCCAGCCACTTGGCTGCCACCAAGCGGATTGATACGATCAAGCACGATGACCCGCAATCCCTGCTGAGAGGCGGCTTCCATGATGTTCTTCAAGGTGCCGATGTAAGTGTAAAAGCGCGTGCCGATGTCTTGGATGTCGAAGACCAGCGCGTCCAATCCGGCTAGCTGCGCGGCGTTAGGTTTCCGTTCTTTATCATAGAGACTGTAGATCGGCAGGCCCGTGGCCGCGTCTTTAGCATCGGCAATGTGCGCTTGGTCTAACACGCCACGGATGCCGTGCTCCGGGCTGAAAAGAGCCTGCAAGCTGACTTCCGGCGCGTGGGCCAGGAGATCAATCGTGCTTTCCCCCGTGCGACTGCGGCCCGTTTGATTCGTAATCAGACCGATCTTTAATCCACGCAACGCAGCAAAGTGTGACTCCGCTAGGACATCAATCCCATTGCGCACTTCCGTGCTAGGCGCAGGCCGCGTTAAGCCCATGGCTAGGGCGGCTTGCGTGGCCACGGTGATGCGCAGGTCGTGAATCTTGCCGCTTTCCGTGGGATGATTCCGATTCGCCAATAGAATAACGAACGATTGCGATGTGGGATCAATCCACACGCTGGTCCCCGTCCAGCCACTGTGGCCGTAGCTGGTGACCACGGGATAAATTTCCCCACGCAGACTGGAGTAGCCCGTATCTAGATCCCAGCCCAGCCCACGTTGCTCTGCGAGGTCTAGCGGGGATTGCCGGGAAGTGGCTAGACGCACGGTGGCTTCTGATAAAACGCGCTGCTCCCCCACCCCATATTTCAACCACATGCGGGCATACTTGGCCACATCCGCAATGGTGCTGAAACAGCCTGCATGACCACACACGCCGCCCATGGCGCGGGAGGTGGGATCATGCACCACGCCTTGCAATCGCCCAGCTTCATTCATCGTGGTTGGTGCGATTCTTGGGCGCAACGCAGCCGATGGCAGAAACGATGTTTCCTTCATCCCTAACGGCTCCCAGATCTCCTGGCGCACGTAGGCATCCAGCCGCTGGCCGGAGACTTGCGCGACGATTTCTCCTAGCAAGATGAAGTTGATGTCACTGTAAACGAACTTGGTCCCTGGCGGTTGGCGCAACGGCTGCGCACAAGCACTGGCGATGCCTGCGGCGTAATCCTTGTGCCCCAGCGGTGGGATCCCCGGCGGCAATCCTGACGTATGCGTGAGCAGATGCCGCAGCTTCACAGCGGCATGAGAAAATGCTGGCAAATACTGCTGCACAGGCGCAGCCAGGTCCAGTTTCCCTTGTTCCAGCAAGCGCAGCACCGCAGGCGTGGTGGCCACCACTTTCGTCAAAGAAGCGAGATCGAAAATGGTGTCCTCGGTCATGGCTTCGTGCTTCGGCTCCACTTGGCGCTGGCCGAAGGCATGGACGTAATGTTGCCCCGCGCGCTCGCACCAGACCACAGCCCCAGGGATCTCGCCCAGGCGGATGGACGTCTCCACGGCTGCCTCCAGCGCTTCGATGTGGGCGGAATCGATGCGGGGCGCTACCTCTGCCGTTGCATTGCCTAACAGCAGGAAAATGAGGGCAAATCCTAGCAACTTCATGCGTAGAGGGCGACGTTAGGAGACCAGCGACTCGCACAGTCCAGCAGCGCAGCACGTCGCTGGTCTCCTAACGTC
>JAYVOP010000376.1:0-11980 GCA_043757865.1 Verrucomicrobiales bacterium
GTGAAGCCATAGATCATGATCGCCCAGGCCAGTTGTTCTTTGCTGCAGGTGAGAAATTGCGTCAGCCACGGTGGCAGCTCGTGCCCACGCCACACACAGAAGAGTAGGCCGATCACGCCGAACGCGGACACTGCGCCCACGCCAAATTTCCCGGACTTCAGCGCCAACCCCATGATGATAGCCAGCGGCATGGTCATGGCGATGGTAAACAGGCCCCAGGGACTTTCCGCTAGAGAGTTCACCACCACTAGCCCTAACACTGCCAGCAGAATCGTCATGATGCCCAGCAGACAGACCATGGCAATGAGGCCGATGACGGGATTCAGCTCCTCTTTCAACATCTGACCCAGGCCTTTGCCATCCCGCCGCATCGAAGCAAAGAGGATCACGGCATCATGCACCCCGCCGCCTAACGTGGCCCCGATCAAGATCCACAACGTCCCGGGCAAGTAGCCAAACTGAGCCGCCAACACTGGCCCCACCAGCGGCCCCGGTCCCGCAATGGCCGCAAAGTGATGGCCAAACGCCACCCACTTGTGCGTCGGCACGTAGTCTTTTCCATCTGCCCGCACTACCGCAGGCGTGGCCCGCAGTTCATCCAGCGTCAGCACTTTGGCCATCAGCCACGCGCTGTAGAAACGATACGACACAGCAAAGGCGCACACGCCCGCAATCACCAGCCACAGGGCATTCAGCGGTTCGGCACGTTGCAGCGCACTAACAGCGACGGCCCCCGCCCCTAGCAAGGAGACGAGCGACCACATCAGGATACGGAAAAGTTTCGGCATGGCGTCGCCCATAACGCGGATTGCCGGATGCGCAAGCGAGCGAGCCCATGCCTAGAGCCAAGATGTCACCAGCGCCAGCGCCCCCGGCCCAGCAGGCGGCTTATTTTTATTTCCCAGCGCGACAAAGCCCTGTCCATAAGGATTGCGGATAACTGATGGCCATAGGAGCGATAAGCGTTAGACCACCCCGCGCACCCCGCGCACCGCGCGCAAAGCGTGCCGAGCGGCATCGAAATCACTGAGATTCCCTAGCAAGAAGCGGAAGATATTTCGCAGACGGCGGTAGGTCTCGGCTACTTTCTTAAACAGTTCTTCGCTGAATAAGGCGATGCGGGGTGTTTCCGGTGCAGGACAAGGAGGAGGCTTGCATTTTCTCTCGTTTGCCCCATCAACCTTCCACCACCTCATCCATTCCCACATCCCTCGCTAGCTAGTAAAAAATTTCCTAGGCCATAATCCTCTCCCCAATACCAAAATATGAAAACTATATCAAAATTGAAATCACTGCGCACTCTCGCTGCCAGTCTAATCACTATCGGTGCACTCGCCGGGGGAGTGAATGGAGCGACCATGAAATTTGGCAGCACCCAGTTATTTCCTGCGGCACCTTATATCGAGGCGGGACTCGTCGTCACGGCAACCACTAGCTCAAATGGCATTTTCCCGGCAACTGGCGGCTTTTCATCGCACTACTTTACTTTTGATGCACCATCTACAACAGCTAGTATCGCGCTAGATCCACTTGGACCAGCCACTTCCTTCGATTTAATCTCTCTGGATCTGGGCGTCGGGGGGAACGCAGGAGCCCCTATTGCTGACATCGCATTCGTAGGAACTCTACAAGGCGGCGGTACCCTCAATGCTAATTTCCCAGGTGTGAATTCGGTTCGTAATGTGGTATTGAATTGGACTGGACTCACCAGCGTTACCATTTCTGGCACAGAGGATCCGGGGATCGACAACGTAAATGTCTCGCTGGTGCCCGAGCCCTCAGCAGCTCTTTTCCTAGGATTCGGAGTGCTAGGGATGGTTGGCCGTCGCCAAAGGAAAAAGTAGCTGTAGGACTGGGCGGCGTGGACAACATGGACAGCCACTGGGGCGCTCCAAAGAATTTGACTCCAGCTCAAACATGGGCATGATAATGTCCATATATGACTGCTATCACTTATACTGCGGCTAGGGAGAATTTGGCTTCCACCATGGATCGGGTCTGCTTAGACCGAGATCCTGTTATTATTACGCGCAATCGCGATCAAGCGGTGGTAATGATCTCCCTAGATGATTACGAATCCCTACAGGAGACCGCTTATCTCCTTCGTAGCCCAGCGAACGCAAAACGCCTTTTCGACTCCATCGAAGAAGCTGAGAAGGGTAACCTGATTCACAAAGAGATAGATCTTGGCGCGTGAATCTCTCTTTTACCCCACAGTCTTGGGAGGATTACCAATACTGGCTCCAGGCGGACAAAAAGGTGGTGAAGAGAATCAATGAGCTAATCAAAGACACGCTCAGGTCGCCTCTCGAAGGCATCGGCAAGCCAGAACCTCTGCGACAAGGACTTTCCGGTTATTGGTCCCGCCGGATCACCGCAGAGCATCGTATGGTTTATCGGCAAGTGGAGTCGGGTATATTGTTGATTCAACTCCGCTACCACTACAAAAAATAGCCGCTTAAGAAATGGTGTTAGACCACCCCCGCGCACCGGGCACACAGCGTGAGATGCGTGGCACTTTCACCTACGCTAGGCAGGTGTTTCCAGCAGCGTTCGCATTTGGCAGAGGGGGTTTTGGTCAGGGTTACTTTGGTGCTGTCGCCTTCGTGGCGGACGAGTTTGAAGTCGCTGAGGATGAAGAACTCTACCATTTCCGCGTGCGGCGGGAGCACTACGGTGGCGGGGACTTCTAGGGTTAGGTCCGCCTCTAGGTTGGAGCCGATGACTTTTTCCTGGCGGGCTTTTTCCACTTCCTGTTGCACGGCACTGCGGAGTTTTAGTAGCTCTTCGACGGCGTTGGTGGCTGCGGTGCCAGCGTGGTTAGGGTTGGCGGTGGGGAATTGCTCCAGGTGGATGCTGGTGGTCTTACCGAGATGCTCCCAGGCTTCGTCGGCGGTGAATGCTAGGATAGGCGCGGCTAGGCGGCAGAGGGCATCGGCTACTTGCGCCATGGCGGTCTGGGCGCTGCGGCGGCGGGGTGAGTTCACCGCATCGCAATACATCCGATCCTTCGTGATGTCCACGTAGAGGCTGGAGAGATCGCCTGTGCAGAAGGTGTTGAGAGTGTCGTAAACTTTCCGGAAATCCAGCGCTTCGTAGGCTGTCACACAGGTGTTCGTGATGGCGTGGAGGCGCTCGAGGATCCATTTGTCTAACAACGTCAGATCCGCTGCGGCCACCGTGTGCTGGGCGGCATCGAAATCACAGAGATTTCCTAGCAAGATGCGGAATGTGTTGCGCAGGCGACGATAGGTTTCGGCTACTTTCTTAAACAGTTCTTCACTAAACGGCACATCGCTGCGATAGTCCACGCTGCTGACCCAAAGGCGCACGATGTCTGCTCCAAACGTGTTGTAGAAATGCTCCGCGTTGATCGGTTTGTCGCCACTCTTGGAAATTTTTTCGCCCCCAGTATCGGTCACGAATCCGTGGGTTAGGACTTTCTTATACGGAGCGCAGCCACGATGGATGACGCTGCACATGAGGGAACTTTGGAACCAGCCTCGGTGCTGGTCTGTAGCCTCGATGTAGAGGTCCGCAATGCCGCCATTTCCTAACGCCGGATGCGCCTCCGTGACGGCCATGGAGCTACAACCGGAGTCGATCCACACGTCCAGCGTGTCCTTGCCCTTCGTGCTGCCAGCGGGCAATCCTAACTCCGCGGCTAAGGCTTCGTCGGTCTGGGAGAACCAGTAATTTGTGCCGTGTTGGGAAATGAGATCCGCCACTTTCCGCGCCAGCGCGGCATCCATGATGACTTGGCCATCCGGCGCATAGAAGACGGGCAGCGGCACGCCCCAAGTGCGTTGACGGCTGATGCACCAATCCGGACGATTCGTGACGGTATCGAAAATGCGGTTCCGCGCAGAGGCGGGCAGCCATTCCACCTTGTCGATCTCTGCTAGGGCCGTGGCGCGAATGGCGTCAATACGCAGGAAAAATTGCTCCACGGAGCGATAAATGATCGGTGTTTTCGACCGCCAGCAATGTGGGTAATCGTGCAGATACGCTTCCTCCCCTAGCAAGTGTCCGGCCTCGGTGAGTAGCTCGATGATGCGCTTGTTGGCCGTGAAAACATGCACGCCGATCAGTTCCGGCAGCCCGGCCTCGGCAGTAAATTTCCCAGCATCGTCCACGGGGGAAATGAGGCCCAGCCCATTTTCCTGGCCTGCAATGTAATCTTCCATGCCATGCCCTGGGGCGATGTGGACCTGGCCCGTGCCAGTATCCGCCGTGACAAAGGTGCCGGGAATGACCTTGCTAGTGCGCGGGAGAAATGGATGCTGCGCCTCTTGCCCTAGCAACGTCTCTCCTAGCACGATGCGCTCCGTTCCTTCAATTAGGACGTAGCCAGTCTTGGTGGTAAACAGTTCCACCAGCGGCTTGGCTACGATCAACTGCGCGCTGGTATCAGCCTTGGTAAAGGTTCCGATGACGTATTCAAACTTCGGATTCACTGCGATGCCTAGATTAGATGGCAGCGTCCACGGCGTAGTAGTCCAGATCACATAGGAATAATCTTGGCCGACGGCGGGAAATTTAACGAACACCGAGGGGGAGGTTTTCTGTTTATACTCCACCTCCGCTTCGGCTAGGGCGGTGCCTGCGCCATAGCTCCAGAGCACCGGGCGTCGACTGCGATAGACGAGCCCCTGCTCCACCGCCGTGCCGAAGAATCGGATGATGCTGGCCTCGTAGCTAGCGGTTAGCGTGAGGTAGGGATTTTCCCAATCCGCAAAGACACCTAGCCGCTTGAACGACTTCCGCTGCGTATCGATCCAGCCTCGCGCAAAGGCTTCCGAGCGCGTGCGGATCTCCACCGGCGTAAGGCCCTCCGCAGAGCGCACCACCTTGAATTCGATCGGCAATCCATGGCAATCCCACCCTGGCACGAAGGGCGTTTCATAGCCGGCCATGGTCTTGGATTTCAGCACCAAATCCTTCAGCAGCTTATTTAGAGCCGTGCCCATGTGGACATCGCCATTGGCAAACGGTGGGCCGTCGTGCAGGAGAAATTTCGGGGAGTTGGCCGCCTTCCGCTTCGCCTGAATTTGCTGATACATCCCCATCGCCTCCCACTGCTCCAGGCGCGCAGGCTCCCGCAGAATGAGATCCGCCTTCATCGGGAAGTCGGTGCGGGGGAGATTGACGGTGTCTTTATAGACGCTAGGGGCTTTTTTCTTATCGTTGCTCATAAATTTCAGGGGCGGGAAGGGCCGGGAGAATACACGGCGGCACAGTGGGGTCAAATGGTGCGTGCCTTGGGACATCCTACCCGCATTTTGCAAAGGGTGAAGGAGCTGGGAAAGGTGCTCCTCCTCCGCAGCGGACTGCAAGTCCCCGCTCCATGGGAGTTAATCCGGCACCCGTTGGACGCGGTAGAAGGCCCGGGCGGGGGCATTAGCGGGCACCATTTCAGAGCGGGTGATGGCAGCGGTGGGAGCGGGCACGGTGCGCACGGTTTGCCAGGGGCCAGCAAGGCTGGTGGCTGTTTGCAGGACGTAATGATGGCCGGGCGCGATGGGGAAACTGAGCGGCAATTGCCCCGCCGAAGCTTTACCTAACGTGATGGAAAACGGCAGCTCCACTCCCGCGCGACCATTCGCAAAACGGCCTGGAGTGGGCACATTCATGGCCCACGCGGAGGGCGCAGGATTCGCGTTATCCAACCGATACAGGCTGCCCGTGCCAAAGGCCCACGGCTCGTAGGGACGAAAGGCAATCTCGTCTAACTTCCCGGCGGTGGCGTGCCACAAGAGTAAATTCTCCCCCTCGTCGGCCAGCACGCCAGTGTAGATTCCGGCTAGGGAAATGGTGGGGTATTTTGCCAAGAAACCAGCGGCATTCCGCGCGATGACTTGAAGCTGGCCAGGTAGGATGCGGGCCCCTGCCGGGAAGGTGAAATTGACCGCTCCCCGTAGGCTGACGCCGCTGAGCGGGATGGCCACAGCGGCATCATTCGTGATCTCCACGAATTCCTCTAACGGGTTCAGTGGGTTGTAGTTTACCTCGGTGAAATGCAGTCCGTGCGGGTCCACGCCTAGCTGATAGTTGGCGACGAGGACCGGGCTGGCATCGCCATCATACCAGCCACCAGCCTTGATTACAGCGGGTGGCGTGACGGTGAATGGCGCAGCGTAGGGCAGGGCGGTGGCGGCAGGTTGACCGTCCGGGCCTTGGGGTTCACTGCCGTCCTTGGTATAGAAAAGCTGAGCATTGGAACCTGTGTTCGCAATCGTGACCACCGTGGGGCCAGTGCGGAAACTGCTGCCGGGCGTGATGGAGGGAGCGAAGACTTCTGGGTAGTAGCCGAAGGCGCGCAGTTGGCGGATCAGCAGCTTCGTGCGCGCGGGAAACCAGACTCTCCGCAGGCGCGCTTGCTCGGCTTTCCAGTCGGCTAGGATGATGTGTGTTTCGCTCAATCCATGATCGCCCCAGCGCGCGCATTCGGCCAGGATGGCTGGTTCCACCACATTAGCGCGGCGCATCCAGGTGCGTTCGGCCACGGCGGGGCTGAGCGCTCCGCCAGTGCTCGTGTGCAGCAGGATGCGCTGGGCGAGCACTTTCAGAAACTCAGGATACTGCGAGAGGAAACCGAAGAACTGAGCCGGATCTCCGCCGAAATATCCCGCCGCAGGATCGGGGATAATGTTGGCGTTAGGCCTATCAAATGAGTATTCCGCATCCCACGTAATGAAGCGCCAGACCCCGCTGCGACGGTCCCTCACCGCATACCAGTTATGCCCCGGCCAGTCCGTATTTACCGCATAGAAATTTACCAACATGTAATCACAGAGACTCACCAGATCCAGCTTAGCGCTCACCGTGGCATAAGCCTCCGGCGTGCCAGGCTCAGCGGTGCTGGCGGCGGCTAGCAAGTCCGCATAGCCATCATTACTACCTTCTTTGAGACCATCAGAATCAATGATGTCCCAGTCGCTCGTTTTCCCACCGAGATAGAATGAGCACCACTGCTGGTCCGGGCGCTCGCCTGCGTGGTAGAGGCCCCAGTAGAGCCCATTTAAATAAACTTGATAGTAGTCCCCATGCGGAGCCGCTTGCCCCATCAGCCGCAGGGTATCCCGCACCCAAAGATCCCGCGTGTATTGCGCCTGTTGGCCCAGAGTAAATAGGTTATCCACATAACTGCCGTGGAGATTCAACGTGTTATAGCGTTTGCGCTCGGAGTCGCCTAACAAGGGCCGTCGCAAGTCGCCCGCACCCGATCCGAAGTCCAGGCGGAAGCCATGTTTGAGGAACTCCGTGGTGCGGCTGGCCTCGCCTTTGATGCGTAGGCTAGCGGGCTCCCGCCATTGCTGGTGGCTCTGCGGATAGATACATTCCACGCTGGCATCAATGGCTGTGATCGACCCTTTGAGGTCGGGATGCGCGTGCAGGCCAGTAGGGCCGAAGAGTTGCTCCGCATCCGTCACGATGGAAAGAGACGGCAGCGCCTTTAGGCTAATCGGCAAGGCCGCGCCTGCGGTGGTGACGGCATCGGCATCGAATTCATAGTCCGCCGTGGCCGGGCCCCAGGCCGTGGGCAGAGCCGCGCCACTCTGCGTCGCCTGGGTGTTCGGAAGCAGATACGTATGGAGGATCACATGGGATGGCAGATGCCCCGGCACCACCGCCACGGCTTGCAGCACGGTCGTCCGTGAGAGCAGCAGCGGGCGGTGATAAATATTTCCCGCTTCGATGGCGGGGGCACGTCCATCCACACTGTAATAAATCAGCGCCCCAGCAGCGGGCGCGCCCAGCGTTAGACTCACTGGATCTGCATACATGCCACGCGGCACACTAACGATGGGCTCCGCAGCAGGCGGCCCCAGCGCTAGCACGTTAGGCGTTCCCGGTGAAGGTGGGGAAAAGTAGCCCAGGACCGGGGCTGCGGAGGTGGGCTCTAGCGCGACTAGAGCACCTTGCACGTAGGCTAGGCTGCGTTGGCCGGGGGCCATGAGCGCCTGCACGGTGAGGCAATGATTCGTCGTGGTGCCTGTGAGGTCTGCGCCCCGCAATGCCAGCGTGATACGCTCTACTTGGCCGATTTCCAAATCCCCACGCGCGACGGTGGCGGTCTGGCCAGTGGCATTGCGCTCGGCTACTAACTGGCCGTCAATCCAAGCGCGGAAGCCGTCCGCAGCGCGTATCCGCAGTTGGAGTTGGGCCGCGGGATTGGCCGGAGCGTTGAAAAATGTGCGCGTCAGCAGCGCCTTGGCGGCATCATAGGTGGCGGCATCTGCGCGCGCGCCCACGGGCGCACTAGCCGTCAGGATGCGCTGCGTCTGCACGGGGACGCGCGTGCCGCCAATGAGTTGGAATTGGCTATTAAACTCCGTATATTCCCCTGCCGCCACGCTGAGTTCAAAGCCTGCGGTCTCGCCCTTTCCCTGCACCCACCAAGCCTCAATGGGATACGCCCCCGCTACTGGCAACGTGACCACGTGGAGGTTAGGAACCGTGCCCACGGGCACGGGGTCCACGATGATGGCACCAGGAAGGGGCCGGGGCGGCGGAAAGTCGATGATGATCCCCCCGCCGCCAGTGCTGCTAAACGTCTGCCCGGCCACTTTCACCACATAAGCGCCCGTGCTCTCCGCATCTGCATTTTGCACGCCTAACGTCCACGTGCCAGCCGCAGATGCTGTCACGGAGCCCATTGCATGATAGATAACCGGAGCCACCGCCGTGATGCCTAACGCTTGCGGCCAAGCCTGATCTGCGGGGAATTTCAGCGTAGCCGTCGGGCCGCTAGCGAAGTTCAGCGCGGGCACCATCCAGCCATTGAGAAAGTGCGTCCCGTGCGGCTGGGCGAGGTGCCATTCCAGCTCCCGCCCGTCCGCAGGCGTCACTTTCACGCCTAGCACCTCCAGCCAAAAACCGCTGGCCTTGCGCGACCACAGCAGGCCGTTGTTCCCCGCATTCCAACCTTTCGTATTGTAAGTCCGCGCGGTGAATGGTGGACTGGATAGGGTGTTAGGAGAAAATTCTACGGACCAGAGTTGCGCAGCATTCTCCGCCACTAACACGGTGGCCGTGCGCTCGTCCGAGAGCCCGTAGGAGACGCCCGCCAGAGCCTCTGGGATGGGTCCCAGCATGGAGACCGCTACGCTGGCAGCATTGCGGAGTTCCACCGTTTCCCCTGCTCTGAGGGAAAAATCAGTGTGCCACGGTGGGACTACGACAGCGCGATTTTTGCCCGAGGCAAAGACCACGATCTGGCCCCACGGCGGGATCGTTACCGCCGGGAAAGCCCACGGCGGGCCGCCCATTTCCGCCAAGGAATAGCCTGCGAGGCTGAGTGGAGCGCCACTGGGATTGGCGATTTCCACCCAATCCACGGCCTCTCCGTCTTCGTCATAAAGAGAAAATTGATTGCTCGTCTGCACCTCCGTAAGCACCGGTTCCACCGTCGCGTGGGCAGGCACGGCTAAGGCTAGTAAAGCGAACAAGGGAGAGAAGCGCAGGGAGTGCATAGAGGGAGGGGGGGAAAGCGATGGACGACCAAGAATTCAGAGCAGATCCACATTCCCCCCTGCCGTCAAGGACCAGGCCTAACGATCAAGCTAGTGCCGTGGCCATCGTCAAGGAGCGGCTACGGCACCACGTGCAGCACGCCGCGCATGACCTTGGTATGGCCAGGGAAAGTGCAAAGGTAGGGATAGTCTCCAGCCGCCGCAGGGGCGGTAAAATGGATCACAGTGGACTGGCCGGGATTCGTGAGGCGCGTGTGCGCTAGCACGTCGGCAGTGGGCGGCACATAGCTGGAGGCGTAGGCGCTGGGGGCGGTGACATTGCGCTCGGCTAGGTCGGCAATGGTCTCGTCTGTGCCGGCTTTTCCTAACACCCAATTATGCGGGATCAGATCCCCATTTTCTAAGGTTAGGGAAATGCGCTCACCCGCGTGGCAAGCGAGTTCCCGCTGAGCAAACTGCAATCCAGCGGCAGTGGTAATCTTCAAGGCCCGGCCCGCCGCGCCTTTCTCAAAGGGCGATGGCAGCACTGGCTGCACGACCACGGCAGGAGCGGTCGGCAGGGATTTGGCCACGAGCGCATAGCCGGGGAAGTCCGTAAAGGCTGGGCCTAACGTGTGCAGTGTGAAGTAGAGATCCGGGCTCATCCAGCCAGTTTGCGTGGTGTGTAAATGGAGTTGGTGGCAGGGGAGCAGCTGGGGGATTTCCAAGAACAACGAGCGCCCGCCTGCGGCCAACTGCACACTGGCGATGGCCAGCACATCATGCCCCGGCTGGTTGGGCTGGCGCACGGAATATTCATCACTGCCATACGCTGGGCTGTGAAGGTAGTTCCACTGCTGGGCGAAAAACTGCGTGGCGTCAGCGGAACTCAGCGGCTGGGAAAACTCTAGCCGCAGCCCATTTTCATGCGCGTGGATGGCCGTGGGCGTGAGCGCGGTCCCGACCCTACGTAACCGCTGGAAACAGCCTGGATCCGGCGTGTAAGTCCCCCATCCCGTGCAGCCCGTGACATACATCTGGCCGTCTTGCGCACGGAATCGCGCACGATGCGAGCCGCTGCGGAACTCTCCCGGCAGCGGCACCGCACAGCCTTGGGATTGGCCGTCCAGCGTTTCTTGCAGGATCAGAAACGCCGCGCCATAGCCCCAGGAAAGATGCACTAACGATCCCGCCGTCAAGCCCCATTGCCCACCTTCCACGAACGTCTGCCCTGCGCAGGAATTCTCCACGCCACGCGGGAAATAAAGCGTGGGCAGCAAGTTCCCTACCCCCCCTGGACGCGGCCCGCCGTAGCCATAGTGGCCACCGGGCGTGATCTCTGCCAGCATGGACGCGGGCGTCCAATCCCCTTCCTGGGAGCCCACGATGACCTGCTCCTGCGGTCCCACGGCTAGGCCATTGGGATTCCGAAAGCCTGTGGCTAGCACTTCCGTGGATTGCCCATCCGTAGCCACGCGTTGAATGCCAATGGCGCTGGAAGCAAAGTAGAAGCGGCCCTGCGCGTCCGTTTCCAGTCCCGTTAGGTAATCGTGCCCACCCACGGGCGTGGGGAAGGCACGGGAATAACATTCGTAGAAATCCGCCTCGCCATCGTGATTCAAATCGTGCAAGCACGTGAGCTGATCCCGCCCGAGAAGGTAAATTTTCCCATCCACCACGCGCACGCCCAACGGCTGGCTGAGCCCCGTGGCAAAGCGTTTCCAGCGCAGTTCCCGCAGCGTGGCCTCAATGCCACTAACGATCCAGACCTCGCCTTCAAAGGTGCTCAGCACCGCATCCCCATTGGGCAGGAAATCATGTCCGCCCACGTGCCACAACGAATGCCAAGGCGTGTTCGGAAAAGGCAACGTGTCCACGGCATAAATGTCTCCGGTGCCCAAGGAACCTTGCGTGGTGAAGACTTCCGGCCATTGCAACGGACCGCCTTGGCGCACCAAGGCCTCCAGCACTCCGCCCCGCGGCACGCGCCTGCGCACCAGCTTGCCGCCCTCCTCGGAGGCTGTTTCTAGCCACTCTACGCCCTCTTTCGCAAAGGCAAAAACTACCCCGCTCCCATGCCGATAGTAGCCGTGGTAAACAAAGCTACCCTTGGCCGCAGGCTCGCTGGCGGGCACGGGCTCAGGGTTTCCGTTTGGCTCTAACGCCGCCATCATGCCCCAGCGGATGGAATCAAAGTGGACCAACTTTCCCCCAGACCACACGGCCTCCCACGTCAGTGTTTCAGGATCAAAGCACGCGGCTAGAGCGCCCACGCGCAGGCAGACCGCACGCGGGATCGTCTTGCCATTTACTTTCACCACGCCGCCTTGCAGGCCACCGGAGTCCAGGTCATTCCAATGCGCATCCGTCCAGCCTTCTTCATTCTGATTCCCCCAATGTCCGTAGCGTCCGCTGTCTAGCCCTGGAAAGGAAGTCAGCAACGCGGGCTGCGGCTGGGCGGCCATGAAGCGCACTGCTTGCTTGGCATAGAAGTCATACATCCGGTCCCGATTCACCGGATCCAG
>JAYVOP010000377.1:0-11924 GCA_043757865.1 Verrucomicrobiales bacterium
GGATTGGCTATAAAATGCTTTGATGTTGAGTTCGCTCATTCAGTCTAGATAGCAAGAAATTCCTCGGAGTCTACTCCCCACTGATTCCCGTTGTGCCCCTTTTCAGAGTATTTAGGATTTCGTTTAGTTACCAATGGAGTGTATGGCGTAAATCTCCAAAACAACAATCTCAGCACCGCTGACTGGAAGGATTACCGGGGCATCCTTAACGGTGATGAAGTTACAGCATCGCGAGGGGACACAGTCAATAATCTTACGGAAACTCTTACCCGGAAAATGTCCGCTTCGGTGGTAGCTCGTCCGCTGAATCTCTTACTAAGCACATACGGTGCTACAGCCCAATTCGATTGGATCAGGGTGCATGCTCCTTTCAGGCTGGCTGGCGTGATTTCCTACTCAGGCAGTGCCACCGGGAAAGTGATCCTCTACTCTGGCGTTCTCTCACAAACTCTGGCCGTCATTGGGGCTATGAATTTAGTGTGCTGCCGGGCTTGCAGGACTTCTGGGGGTTTATGGATGTGAACAATAATGGCCTGCGCGAGCCTTGGGAACCAGCCGGACGCTATGCGGGGCCTGATCTCATCGTCACGGGATCGCCCACTGGCGTCAATCTCCAACTGAATGATCCTGTGGACGCAGATATTGATCGCATGGCAGACGAGTGGGAGGCCGCTCATGGCTTGAATCCAAGCATGAATGATGCAGCCTTGGATCTTGATGGCGATGGACTAAATAACCTTGCTGAATACCGCAGCCAGACAGAGGTGGACGGGAGCGATACAGATGGCGATGGAGCCACTGATGGACAAGAACTCAACACCTACGGCACGAATCCCATTTTGACTGACAGCGATGGAGACGGTATGGACGACGGAGGTGAAATAGTCAACGGCTTGAACCCGCTCATCAACGATGCCAGCGAGGACCGTGATCTGGATGGCCTGACGAACAAAGAAGAATACGACCAGCGCGCCAATGGCTACAAGGCCAACTCCGTAAACTCCAAGGCGGGGACGACAGGAGATGACCACCAGAGTGACTACCGTCGGCTCAAGGGAGAAGGTTGGGTGCATCGCCACTATGACAAAAATGACCGCTTGGTCTCCACCGAACGCGACAACGGCGTGGTGCAACTTTACACTTATGATGGCAACAGCCAGAAGGTGCGAGATGTCCTCCTAGGCAATCTGGACGGGGACAACGATGGTCTCCCTGACGCTTGGGAATTCGCACACAATCTCGCCTTCACAGGCACCAACGCCGCCACCGGAAACAACGGCCCACAAGGCGATCCGGATCATGATGGTTTTACCAATCTAGCTGAATGGAAAGCTGGCACTGACCCGCAAGATGCGGCAAGCCATCCAAGCAACGGCGGGATGCCGCTGGGAGCCACCCTTGCCTCTCAGCTCGATTTCGTGCCTACGAACTGGGTCATGGCGACGGGACAAGTGGACGGCTTTGGGGCAGATTCGGTAGTGGTAGGTGCCGATGGCCCGCCCGGAGTAACAGCAAATCTGCTCAAGATTTTCCGTCCCGCGCAATCATCTTGGATCGCAGAAACGATTCCGCTTGGTAACTCCGGCATCACTTCTTTGGCATTGGGAGTTCCTGTTCAGGGGTATGGCCCAAGTCTCTATGTGGGGAATCGCCCGGCATTGGGAGCAGGAACCATTTCAGAGTTGCGCAAAACCGGCGGCGGTTGGTCAAGCCCTGCAACGGTGGCAGTTAGCGATGGCACTGGTTCCGCCCACGTCGTAGGGCTGACTCCATCGGGACAGCTCGTTTCTCGTCTTAGCAACGAAACAAACGCCAACAGCATCTTCAAACAGGAATTGAGCATGGCGACAAAAATCACCATTCCTGCTTCCAATACTTGGGCAGAACTCGTCTCCGGGACGCCTGACGCAACGGGACAGACGCAACTGGGGGCAGATCAGCAATTTGCCCGCTGGTCATCGGTCAATGGTTCACAGCGGGCTTTGCTGAAATTCAAGTTACCAGCAGGACAGGGGAAAATTGTTGGGGTGACCTTGAAACTGAAATCCACGAGTCTGAATACTGGCGAAGAGGTGAAGATTCATAAGCTCAATTCCGCCTCCTTCACATCTGCAGCGACGTGGAGTAAGTATGATGGGGTGAATTCATGGACGGCCTCCGGCGGTGATTTTTCCGCAGCCGCCATGGGCACCGTGCCAGCCACATCATGGCTGGCTAGCGGGGTGAATTCCATCAATCTAGACACCACAGGAATCGCTTGGGGGAGCCCATTGGGGATCGTGATCAAACGCACCACCGAGGCAACCACTATCAATGTGGGAGCTTCGTGGTCTAGTCCGAGTGCCCCCAATGCCCCGGATCGTCCATTCCTTGAAATCACAGTGATTCCCGATATGCTAGGCAATTGGTCATCCCCTGTGGTTTTAGATGGCGCGCCTGGAAATATTGATTGGCCGACATTCATGAATCTGGGAGCCGCAAGATGGCTTGATTCAGGTGGCATTGGGTGTATGAATGTTGTTCCTGCCGCCACTCCCAATGCAGCACTGGGGGCGGTGCAATGGCAAACAAACGGGAGCTGGTATTTTCTGACCTCAGGTGCCGCCACTAGTTGGACTCTTGCGGAAGCAAATGCTGTGAGCAATGGGGGACACCTCGCCACGATTGACAATGCGGAGGAAAATCGCTGGATTGGAACGATGTTTCCAAATCTTAATCCATGGATCGGATTGTTCCGCGATTTAGGCAGTAGCCGCACTGATGGGTGGAAGTGGGCCAGCGGAAGCGATAGCATCTACCGTAATTGGGCAGCAGGTGAACCAAATGACACGAATGGACCTAATTATGAGCTTAAAACACAATTGACCAGTTCTGGATACTGGAATGATGTAACCGATGCTGCAACGCTCAGTGGCTTGGTGGAAGTAGCCCCTCAGTTCGGCCCATCAGTCATCCCTAATCCAGTCGCGGAAGCAAAACGGATTTGGCGTGGACACGCTCATGCGTTCGGGAAACTAAGGTCCGCTGCGGGGATAGGAAATTCCCTGTGCTTTGCCTACATCCGGGATAAAAATGGTTCCAGTGCGGTTGATTCTGGAGACGAATTCGTAGTCGGCGAGCACACGTTGTTGGGAACAACTTCGACCCAAAGAACTCTGGCCTCGATTTCATTAACCAATCCGAATGCGTCCGGTGCCTACGGACTGACCGTCATTGCTGGAACAGATCCATCCAAGCCAAATGTTTTAGCCATGGGCGAACCAGACGGCACTGTTTCCCTGTGGACCGCACCAGATGCAGTGTCTCCTTTGGTGCGAACGATTTCACCACGGAATACCTAGGGAAGGCATGGCATCAATTCGAGCCACTGCGGGAAGCGGATGGGCGAGAAGGCTTGGTGGGCTTGCTGGTGGACCCGGCCACGCCTGCGCAGTGCCAAGTGATCCATTGGTCGCCCGAGGCCATTGCGGCTGGGCTCAGCGGGACTGCGCCAGTGTTGAACAACGCCCCACTGGCTCGCGTATTATCAACTCCCACATCTGGCAGTGGTCGCAGCACCGTAGGCGTGCGCGTGTGGGATGTGGAAGCCCATGCGGCAGCGGTGGAACTGCAATTCCAGCGGCCAGGAGAAACGAATTGGAACAACGCCCGCTTGCTCACAGTAGAGGGGCAAACGGCAAACGCAGTTGGGGCAACAACGCCACTTTCCACACAACCCAGTGGGGTCAGCCACACCCTCGTGTGGAATGCAGCGCTGGACCTCGGTAGCACCTTTAACAACACGGTCCTCCTTCGCACCCGTGGGACGGACACGACTACCGGAGCGTGGTCTGACCCCATGCCCTACACCGTCAACGTCTCTGTTGACTTAGACACCGATGGCGACGGCGTGACTGACGAAATGGAACTTCGCTTTGGCACCAGCATCACCAACCCCAGCAGCCTCCCGCGCATCACCCTAATAACTGCCAACAACGGAGCAGTTACCCTCGCTGGCCATTCGTGGCTGGCCGTACCTACCGTGTGGAGACCAGCCTAAATCTACAATCATGGACCACCGCTGCCACCGTGACCGGAGGCAGCTACCTCATTCCGACCCCGAATCCAAACGCTGAGAGAAAACGATTCTACCGGATCGCTGCGGATCCTTAGCCGTTAGAAATTTGGCAGTGTAGTCCATTTTCCTGTTAAAAGGCAATAGGTTTAGAAAAGTTCACTGGCAACTACCCTTGCATCAGCGCCATACACAGGAAGATGGAGACTGAAATTGGTCAAAGGTTTGGCACAGTTTGCCGCCGCTACGGACGGTTCTTAACATACAATAACTCTAAACTAATAAATACACCTTTGAAAGCGAATTGGAATTAGACGCGCTCTGCTGCTCGTGGGCTAGAACTGGCAGGAGACGAGGGAGGAAGTGGGTGAATTTCATTTACCTAGGCTAGCCCGAGCTGGCTGCTTAGGCAGGCAATGAAATGTGCGCAGCCTCACACAGTTTGCGGCTGGGGCGCTGGAGGGATTACACCAGTGACTCTAACTTCTGGATGATCTGACTTTTCGGCGTCACCCCGACGGACTTGTGAGCCAATTGACCACCTTTGAAATAGAAGAGTGCAGGGATGCTTTGAATGCCAAATTGCTGGGCCAGCCCGCCTTCTTCATCAATGTTGACTTTCCCAATTTTCACGGCCCCACCTTTGTCGCGAGCGATCTCTTCTAAGATCGGGCCTAGCATCTTGCAGGGGCCACACCACTCTGCCCAGAAATCGACTAGCACGGGGACATCGGAGGAGAGGACTTCATCAACAAAGTTATCTGCGGTGAGCTTCAGAACGGCAACAGTAGTCATGGGAGTTAGGGGTGGGAGAGTGGTTTTAAACAGAGTCGTTTGGTCAGTCTACCATAGGCTGTCTCTTCACATTGCAACCAAGAAAAAAGACCGCCCACCCTAGTTAGGATGGACGGTCTTTCGGAAAGGAAATGCCGACGAGCGCAGAGGCTTGCGCCAACACTATTGCATATAGGCGAGCACCGCAGTGGCGATGGCGGCTACGGCTCCGACGAGTAAGATGATAACGGGTGCCATGATGGGAAGAGTAGTGGTTAGTTGAAGAGGAAAAAAAAATTACTCACGAGCAGGAATCGCATGTTCATCGGCCTTTTTAGCAGCGTAAGTGCTCGTCCAGCTATCGCCCACTTTTTTGGAGAAGGGGTTCACTTCCGAGGGGATTTTCCAACTGCTCTCAGGATTGTTTTGCCATTTGGTAGCAATGTCTTTGGTGGGCACCATTGGACCATTGAATGGAGGCACAGACTGGAAGGATAACAGGGCGATGAACAGCGCGGCAATGGAGCCAACTAAGGCCGCGATGGAAACGCCGTTGAGGAAGCCTTCGTTGTCGTTTTCATCTTCATCATCAAAGCTGCCGGACTTGATTGGAGCGCTGCTGATGGTGGCCGTGGGCGGGCCGCCTTGGATGGGCTCCGTCTTGGTTAGCTTCATCGTGGCCTTCGGCAGCGCTTGCGTAGCAGGCGCACCCGTGAGGCGGCCTGTGGGACGCGTGGCACCACCAGGAGCGGAGGCGGGGACGGGGCGGGCGGGAGCTTGGGCGAGTGGGATGGTCTTGTTACCAACCGAAGCAGGCGGGCCGGGAGGCGCTCCGATGGAACGGGTGGAAGGTGGCGGAGGCGGGGCTCCTACGGCTACCGTAGGTGGGCCCGCAGGGCGGACTGGAGGCGGGGCGCTACGCAGCGGCACGGTAGGCGCACCAGAGGCAATGCCACGTGGGGCGGGCGGTGGCGGAGCGAAAGGCAAAGCGGCAGGCGCGGGAGCGATCGGTGCCGCAGCGGTCGGCGGTGGGGGGCTCACGGGAGGCAACGGCTCGGATGGTGGGGCGCTGGGACGCAGCGTAATCCGCACGGTTTCTTTCTTCAGAGGCACTGCGGAAGTCTTAACAGTAGGGGCCTTGGGGATTTGGTTATCGGAATCGCTCATGGTTGGAGGATGGCTAATGCGGGTGTTATCGAGATGGTAGTAGGTGAATTTCCTAAATGAGTGCCAAGGATTGGCGGGGATGTCAACCTTTTGGGAAAAGTTTTCCTTTTGGCAGCGAAATATTTTCCGTTAGGCTAGACCGCCCACTTGGTAATGCTGAGGATTTTGACGGGCCGGACGGCCTCGGTTTCGGTGGGCAGATCAGCGGTGTCCCCCACGGTCTTGCCTTGTAGGGCTTGGCCGATGGCGGTGAGATAGGAAAGGATGTGCTGGTCTGGATCACCGTCCCAGGCTCCCAGGATGGTGTAGGTGTTCTGTTCTCCGGTGGCGGTATCCGCTAGGGTGACGATAGTACCTGCGCCCACTTTATCTGGCACCACATCGGCAAAGTCCGTGCCCTGCGCACGGGCTAGATCCCGCTCCATCTCCATCTTCCGCCGCATCAGCACGCGCTGGTATTCCTTGGCGGACTTGTATTCAAAGTTCTCCCGCAGATCCCCATATTCCCGGGCGATGATGATATCCTCACGGTTCTTCGGGATTTCGATTTCACTCAACTGCTTGAGGGCGGCTTTCTGCGTTTCCAGGCTGGTCCAGGAAACGATCAGAGCAGCCTGCGGGCCGTCGGCGTCCTGGCTGCTGTGCTCTTGCATCAGTTCCTCGGCCTCCGGCACCACTTTAATAATGCGGGCCATCAACGAACGCTTCGTCAGTTCATCGAACGCGGGGCTCAGCAGCACCTGCCGGGCGAAGTTATTCACCTGCGTGGGCTCTGCATCCGCCAGCACATCGGCTATCAATTCTTTGTCTGCTAGCAGTACATCCATGACGCGGTTAGAGCGCTTATCATCATCGAAATGATCCCGTTCAATAGCCCCCATCAGCGCAGCCGTGATCTCTGCAGAGAAGACTGGCTTCGTGATCGTGCTGCGTTCCCGGCACACCCAGGCGAGCCCTTCCGAACTGAGGCTGCGGTGGCTGATGTTCTGCTTGAGGAAATTAGTTAGCTTCACCACCGCGTCGCGCTTTACGAAGACCTTGGCCAGTTCGGCAATGCTGCGTTGGGGCAACTTATTGACTAACGCCGTGGCGCGGTCCTCCCAGCCTTCGCCCATGGCTTCTGGCAGCGCATTGAAGACCCGGAATTGCTTCGTGGGCGTGAGGGTCGTCACGAACTCTGGCAGGCGCTCATGGAGCACCGCCATGGCCTTGGACAACGGCAGTGTGACATGCTCCCGAAGAGCTTCAATTTTATCCACCAGATCATCCCGCGTCAGCAGCATCTCTACAGCCTCTGCGGGCTTTAAACGCAGGTTTTGGGAAATGGTCTCCTCTGCCTCCCGCGCAATGCTGAGTAGGCTTTCCGCAGGGTTTGCTCCGAAGATGCTGGGCTCCTTGAGGATGGCTTCGATGGCCTTGATCTTCGCCTTCATTTCCCGTGCGCCCCGGAAATCTTCCAATAGCGCATCCGTGGGGGAAATATCGTCGCCCCGGAGTTCCAGCGGCAGCGTGCGCTTTGGTGGCACGATAAATTGTGGCTTGGTGCGCAGTACTTTCTTGGCATTCTCCCACCAATTTTTAAATTTCCCCTCGGGGATAATCTTGGCCTTCACGAGTTCTTCAAAAGCATCGAACGACATCTTGCGCCCATTGCTCACTAACGCCAAGCGCACGAACTCCGCGGGCTCCTTCTCCGCTAGCGCTAACAGGCCCGGTTTATCAAAGAAACGCCGCGCCAGGATGTGCCCTTCGTCGATAATATCGAGGAGCTTAGCGGCAAATTCTAGCTTCAACGCATGGCCGGGCTTGCCCTCGAAATCCACCAGCATCCGATCCGCTAGCAGATCCCATGCCACCACCTTGCCGGAACCAAAATTCCTTGAGGCCACGAACGTCCCCGGCGTGAGCGCAGAGACTTTTTCAGCAGCGGCAGCGGGCAATTTACCAGCGGCTACATGGTTAGCAATATCAGGGTGAAGGGGGGCGGGGTCAGACATAGACCGTCCCTGTGGACTGCGAACTGAAGAATTGCAATGAAAGTTTCCATCGCCTCATGGTGGCCTCAGGGCTACATATCTAATCCCCATAATTTTAAGATCGAACAACTCGCCCCAACAAGGCACCTTGGAGCACACATAAGCCCTGTGGCGGCCTGGGCTGGGCGGCACCTGTGGCCTTCATTTCTCTTAAATTCAGATGTTGCCATCCGCAGGAGGGGCTGGCATCCTCCGCCACTTTTAATTCCTCTTTACTATGTCCCAGATCGTCATCGAATGCCCGCGCTGCGCAGAATCTACTCACGTGGATATGGACATCCGTATGAGCGGGCAACGGTGCGAGCACTGCGGCTCCTTCCTTTATAGTGCGGACACGGGCGTGAAATTAGATGTCGAAGATCGTAAAATCCGTCGCAAGCAGTGGCGCAGCATCACCACCACCGCCGCCCATGCCCTTGAAGGGGAAACCGTGGACACCACAGATGCCTTCCAACGCCGAGGCTGGCAGGCGTGGTATGCTCCCACGTTCCTTGCAGCTTTGTTAGCGATGGTCGGGGTCATCGGTTATTTAGTGAAACGCCAACACATGGCGGGGGCGGCCGCAGATCCGAATATGGTGCTGCAAACTTCCCTTCAGAAGACGGGCAAGGAGATCCTCACGCCCATTTCTGGCACCGTCGTGGAGCCGCCCAGCAAGGAATGGGGCGAAAAGGCGCGCCAAGTCTCCGAAGATTTCCTGAAGGCCACCACCTTGGAAGCGATCTTGCCCCTGGTGCGGAACCCCACCCAATTCAAAGCGGAGATCCAGACCTTTGCGAGCCAGCCCGGCCACCTCCCCATCGGCCCGAATGGCGTCATGAATATCGTCTATGCCCCTGAGGAAACTGCTGGGAAGACGGGCACGTTAGCGATGTTGTTCTTTGAAAATAACCAGCAAACCTTGCAAGGGTTAGTCCTAGCGGAAACGCCGGAGGGGCTCCTGGTGGATTGGCCGAGCTATTCCGGCATGGGGGAGATGACGATCCAAGAATTCCTCACCAAGAAACCCACCGAGCCCACGCTCCTGCGGGTGGCCGCCCGTCTGGATGATTACTACAATTTCGAGTTCGCAGACCGGAACCTTGTGACCTGCCTACGTCTCACAGATTACCCAGAGACTATTTATTGCTTCGGTTATGTGGTCCACGAGACGGGCATGAAAAATAAGGTGAAGCACCTGCCCACCCAAGATCACAACGTGCCAGATAGCCTCCAGACTAAGCCGCAGCCGCTGACCATCAAAGCCCGCTTCCACTCAGGCACGCAGTCAGAGAACCAAGTGGAGATCACCGAGGTGCTGGGCAATGGGTGGTTCGTGCGTTAGGAGGTGAATTTTTAAATGAGGATGAAATTGGTGCTTGGTATTTTGAGACTGCGCGTTTACGGTCAGGGCGAAAGTAAAAGTAAGCAATATGGCCATGTTTAACGTGCATCTAAATGATCTTCCCGCAGAAGGAATGCGATATCAGGGGGAGTTGCGGCCCGCTGTTTTCGTGGAGCGTGATCCGCATTCACCCGCGCCCACCAGCGTGACCAAATTTGATGTCCAAGTCCGGGTGGATAAGAATCTCATCATCGTGGAAGGGACGCTGGAAACGACTTTTATGTTGGAGTGCAGCCGCTGTGCAGAGCCTTATCCGTGGACGCTGAAGCTGGATCCTTACGAGGCTGAAGAGGAACGAGAAGGAAGATCAAATCTGGATTTGACAGAGTTTCTGTGGCAAGACATACTCCTAGCCCTCCCCGGCTACCCGCATTGCGAAGACTCTTCTGATGCTACGCGTGTTTGTCCAGCGGAGGGCAAATTCGCTGATGCCAGCGAGTATGTGCCGATCTCTGAAGATCACACCACCGTGTCCCCGAACGACCCGTGGGCTGTGCTTGACACTGTGAAGCAACGTATTGACTCCTAAGCCGCCACCCTGGCGCACCCCTTCCCCTTTTCCAAATTATATCCACCCCCTAACTGACATCAGATCATGGCCGTCCCTAAACGTCGCGTTTCCCGTAGCAAACAAAAAAGCCGTGTCGCAGCAAACCGCTGGCACGCTCCCCTCTTCCAATCCTGCTCCAATTGCGGAGCGCCCGTCCCCGGCCACGTCGCCTGCCCAGCCTGTGGCACCTACCGTGGCCGCCAAGTGCTGAAGGTGGAACTGAGCTAAGCGCGCGCTTTCTCTAGCTAATTTCCGAAAGCCGAAGATCCCTGTGGTCTTCGGCTTTTTCTGCGCACCAAAGGAGTAGTTCAGACATCATTAAACCATTTGTATCAAACGCAGAGGAAACCAGGATTCGGAACATGGGCGTCTTCGCCTGTATCGTTAGGCGATCGTCTCGACCGCAGAGCTCGCCCCCGAACAGCTTCGCACCACCAGCGAGAAAACTACGCCACGCACAGACCGGACGCCTACGTTCCAAGACAGCCGTTTTATAACTCCCCTACGGATTACCTTTCCAGCATCTCCATCATGCTGCCATTGTCCCCGCTGTAGAATCTGGCAAGATAACCGCCCGCATCATCAGCGTCTTTTCCGCTGTATTCAGCCCGCAGAAATGCACTATGGGAGTCTGGATCAGGCACCGAAGCCCAGGCACTGACGGCTGAGGTGGATGTAGAGCTTCTCAATCCGTTAAATCAGCTGGTTCGATTAACAAGAGATCGCACACATCGCCAACCTTGCCCAATTCCACTACTCCGGTCAACTCCATGTTATCGCGGTCCAAAATCAAGATATGACTCTCCCCGCACTGGCGCAGTGCGCGCTGCTCTTGATTGGTGCCACAACCTATGAAAAGACGTTGCGCATCTGCCGCAAGGCCACGGGGAAACGAAGCGGGAAATCCATCCAACTGGAGTGGCCACGATTCGACCTGGGAACTACATGCGTGGATCAGATAGCTCCCACCGCTATCAAGTAGCCAAATTCCATTCCCATCATCGTAAACGTCATGACTCTGGTGCCCCAAATTTTCGATCACACGTCGCAGTTTTGGGGCGCGGAAAAAATCCTTCAGGGGAGCGTTTTCAAACTCCAAGGCGAAGGCCCCATATTCCCAATTGTGAGCCAGTATCCAAAGTGCGTCCCCCGGAAAATGAAGTGAGTTGAAATGCCAAATATCGCCATGGTGCCCAGGGCGCGGCGGGTGTTGGAGATGAGCCGGGATAAAACGATCTAGATTCATCCGCCAAATCTGGTCTGGTGCACCTAGTTCAACTGCGATCACATGAGGCTCCCGAGGGCTTACCATCCAGAGCGCTTCTTGTTGATACCGAATCTGGTGTAAGTCCGCCACTGGTCCCAAGTGCGTCACAAACTGTGCGGGGCTCCAATGGACGCCTAGCCATTGCATACGGTAAATTTGGTTGGTCCCTGCGCGGAGATTTCCTTTGATCTGTTCCAAACTCAGATTCCGGGCTACAAAATAGACTGCTTCCACACCAAGCGTTAGCCCAAAGTAAACTCCCTCTCCTTTATGGAGGACGCGAATTTCCGGTGTTTCACCACGGGGCCCGCAAGTTATTTCCAACAGGGCCTCTAAAGTGCTAGCTAGCAGACGGTATCGCATGTCACTTCTCATTTATGTTCCGAGCCAACTTCCGGTCCACACCGTAGCCGCAAAAGAGGCTGGAAACTGGGCTGCAATCTCTTGGCGGGATTTGTCTCGCAGTGCATCTTTCTGCGGATCGTTCCACTCTACAGGGTAGAGATAAAATGGAGGCAAAATCGCTGGCATCATGTCCTGTTCCAGGAACATGCGGCTGGATTTGAAACGTTGAGTCAGGAAATCAGGTCCTGCGGCATCCACCACCGAAAAGTGCCTACTAGCCTCCAAGGCATTCTCAATTCCATCCCAGAAAGGATGTCCGGGGGCACTGGCCATAAACGCATTGCAAA
>JAYVOP010000378.1:0-3194 GCA_043757865.1 Verrucomicrobiales bacterium
CGTAAATCCCGCCGCCGTTAGGCTGGCCACCGCGTCTGCCGCATACCGCGGCCCCACCTGTGAATCCGTGACGATGGCGCAGGCCCGGCCCGCCGGAAAGAGCGCCCGCGCCTCCGCCCCTAACTGGGCCAGCAGCCCTGGGCCGATCTTGACATCATAAGGCGCTGCTTCCAGCGCCACGTGGACCGTTTTCATCACGCCTTGGGGACTTTCAGCGCAGCAGCTACGAGGCCTCGGAATAGCGGATGCGGGGCATTCGGTTTGCTGAGGAATTCGGGGTGGAATTGGCTGGCAATAAAGAACGGATGGCCTTTCACCTCCACCATTTCCACCAGGTTGCCATCCGGGCTGGTGCCAGAGATGACCAGCCCCTGCGCCTCCATTTGCGCGCGGTAAGCATTGTTAAATTCAAAGCGATGCCGATGGCGTTCATTCACTTCCAGCTTGCCATAAAGCTCATGCGCCAGGGTGCCAGGAATGATCTTCGTCTGCCACGTGCCCAGCCGCATATTCGCCCCTTTGCCCGTCACGTCCTTCTGCTCTTCTAGTAAATGGATCACGGAGTGCGGGCCGTCTTTGGCGAATTCCTCACTGTTAGCACCCGCCAGCCCACACGCGTGCCGGGCGAAGTCGATGGTGGCGATCTGCATCCCCAGACACAGCCCCAGATACGGAATCCTCCGCTCCCGCGCAAATTTACTGGCCGCGATCTTTCCCTCCGTCCCCCGCTCGCCAAAGCCGCCGGGAATCAAGATCCCTTGGCAGCCATCAATCAATTTCATTCCCTCAGGATGCTCCAGATCCTCCGCGTCCACACGCACCACCCGGATGGCGCAGTCATTAGCCGCCCCGGCATGAGTCAGCGCTTCATAGACACTCTTATACGCGTCCATCAGCTCAATGTATTTCCCCACCACTGCGATGCGCACATTGTGCGTGGGGTTAATGATGCGATCCACAAACGCCTGCCACGTCGCCAGCTCCGGCGTCTGTTTGGGTAGGTGCAGATACTCGCAGGCCAGATCATCCAAATGCTCCGCGTGCATCATCAAGGGCAACTCATAAATTGTATGCTTCACATCCGCCGCCTCCATCACCGCACGCGGCTCCACATTACAATACAGCGCAATCTTTTCCCGGACCTCCTTTTCCAGCGGCTTCTCCGTGCGGCAGACCACGATGTGCGGCAGAATCCCGATCTCGCGTAGCTTCGCCACGGACTGCTGCGTGGGCTTGGTTTTCAGCTCCTCGGCAGCCTTGATATACGGCACTAACGTCACGTGGATGAAGAGAATATTATCCCGCCCCACCTCATGCTGGAACTGCCGCATGGCTTCCAGAAAGGGCAGCCCCTCAATGTCCCCCACCGTGCCCCCGATCTCCGTAATAATCACGTCCGGCTGCATCTCCGTGGCCACATCCCGGATGCGTTGTTTAATAATCTCTGTCACATGCGGGATCACTTGCACCGTCTCCCCCAGGTATTCTCCCGCGCGCTCCTTGGCCAGCACGCGTTCATAGACTTGGCCAGAGGTGAGATTGTTCAGCTTGGACAGATTCCCACTCGTAAAACGCTCATAATGCCCCAGGTCCAGATCCGTTTCCGAGCCATCATCCAGCACATACACCTCCCCGTGTTGGTAAGGGCTCATGGTGCCCGGATCCACATTTAAATACGGGTCAAATTTCTGCAAAACGACCTTCAAGCCACGACGCTCCAACAGCGTGCCTAACGAGGCGGCTGTGAGACCTTTGCCGAGTGAACTAACGACTCCACCAGTGAAGAAAATATACTTCATAAGCCGCCATCGTGGCCGCCCGGATTCTGAATTGCAAGTGGGGATGGGGAAATTTGCCACCACGAGCACCGCCCCTCCCCTGCTGGGGTTCCGCCCGTGGCTAGGGCATGTTTTTAAATTGCCAGCTTCCGCCCTAGAGCGCGGAGTGGCACTCCGCAGCGATGGCCGAGCTGCAACCTCCCTCGCCCTTCGCGAAATGCGGCGGAGTGCCACTCCGCGCTCCCTTTTTAAAACACGCCCTAGCGTGCGGTCAACTCCTGCTGGGCGCTCTGGCAAGCAGGCTGCCCCGTCTGCGGTTCAGACTTGCCCCCGCGTTTTGCAGGCGGGAGGACGCGCCCCGTGGGCTTGCCCGCGCGTCATGCCGCCCTCGGTTTGGCCAGGACCAGCCTGCGGACGCTCCGTGCAGGCTGGAGTTGGCCAGGGACAGACTTGAATTACGGAATCACCAGTCGCCAACAGTGTCCGCAGACTTGAATTTCCCAGGCGCAGCCCTGCATTTCACCCCTACCCGCCTGCACACGTCCCCCGCAGCCCTGCACGGAGCCGCCACCCTTGAGACTTCCGTCACTCCAGCCTGCATTCGCTGGACGCAGGCCGACATTTCCAAAGTTCAGGGCTGCATGGGGTGCTTTCAAGTCCCCTCCCAGTGCTGTTAGGCGGACTCGATTCCGAGGTAACTCATTGATAACCAACGACTTACCTCAGCCATCCAGCATCCCTTCCCACGTGCATCTTGGACGATGAACTCCGGGCACCCCCACCTTTAAGGCACCGCTTTTCACCCCCACCGCATCCATTCCTTTAGCACTGCCAGATCCCGTTGATAGGCGGCCACGCTGGCTTTGAGAAACGAGGCCTCAGCCACCTTTCCTACCATGTATTCCGTATGCAGGGAAATGGGGCCAGCGTAGGCGCGGTCTTGCAGGCGCTGGGCAAACTCCCGGCTGACTAACCCCGTGCCTAGCGGCACGGCCTCAGCCTTGCCAGGGCCGTCCCAGCGGACGTCCTTAAAATAAGCGCACTGCAAATGCTCCCCGATCAGCGCCATTTCCAGCGGCCAACTCAGCCCGCCTTCTACGGTGGCGTGGTAAATATCAAAAGCCATGCCTAATTGTGCGGGCGGATAGGCCTTCATGACGTCGAACGCATCCCACACGGGTGCTCCAAAGTACTCTCGCCCACTGTGATTCTGCACCAGGGGCTGGATGCCGATCTCTGCACTGAGAGCCACCAGATCCCGGATCAGGGGCCGCCATTCGTCGATCTGCGCGAGGATGGGGCGTTGGAGATCATATTTAAAATAATGCAGGCGATAGCGCTGAATGCCTAAAGCCTTGGCGGTCCGCAGCACTTTCTCCGTGTGCTGGGCGGGGCTGACTTGATTGATCCCGGAGG
>JAYVOP010000379.1:0-3188 GCA_043757865.1 Verrucomicrobiales bacterium
CCACCCTGGGGCCGTCATTGTTTCCGGTGGCTTCCGTCACTCCGATTTCCGCCGCCGCCGTGTTGATGATTCGCTCTCGATCCGTGCCGGATTTCAGGGGCGCTTGGATCTGCGCGGGAGTCGGCGGCGGAGCGTTCGCGATGGCTGCGCGGCCCATGGCGGAAGCCCAGAGAGCCATAAAGAAGAGATAGAGAGCGATGTATGATTTCATTTTTTTAGTTAGGTTAATGATGGTTAGATCCGAAGTTGTCCCCCGGCACTACCAAAGCCCGACTGCTTCCAGTCAGGCGAAGATTCGTGTGGGCAGGCCGCCGCTCACGGTGGATAGCAGCAACGGTTCGCAGGCCGGGGAAACCCGCAGTCGCAAGGCAGCGTCCAGTCGCGTCGCGTGGGGAGCGCGTGGGACTCGCGCTTCACGATAAACCGCAATTTTTTACGCTGCCGGGGAGTCTTCATGGGGCTAGTAAAAGAGTGGTTAGACTAGCGGCAAAGCACGCCAGTGCCACCAGCAGCGTGAGCGTCACTTGAAAAACATCTGACCAGAACGGAGTCCGGCTAGCCAGGATGCGTTTCCAAGCATCCCTGAATTCTCCAGCGTCTGCGTAATCCGCCAGCGAGGGTGTTAGCAGGCGGAACAATCCGTGCCCAAAAATCACTGCCAAATAAAGTTTTAACACCTGCCACACGAAGAGCACCAGAACGCCGCTGTCAGGCAGGCCAATCGTTGGATCTTTCGCGGCCAACCACTTCACGGCCTCCACGCCTAGCGCGATGATAATCATCGCGATGATGATTTCCTTGATGGTATTTCGGAGAAAGGTCATGGCGTTATTTAGTTACGTTAGGCCGGGGCTTGGCATAGCTCACCGTTACGCCACCGTAGGACGCGCTGATTTGCCCCACGCTGTCCAGCGCAACGCAGCTAGGCAGCAGCAGCGCGGCTAAGCACACCGCGTATTTCAACGCTAACACTCTTTGAATCTTGGCAATAGCTAGCTGCAAGCTAGCGGCGGCTTGCAGCGGCGGCTCCTCATCGTGGGCGCAGATCAGCTCCACGGCCTCTGCCTCAAGGCGGCCTGGAGCATAGCGGTCTGCTAGTGCGGTGAGGCTGCTTTCGCGCTGCGTCGGACTTTGCGCGTCCACCTCCGCCTCCTCTAAGGGTGTTAGCAACGCAGGCCGCGCAGGCGGTAAAATGGTGGAAGAGGGAGTGATGAAATCTTTTAACATGGCTTTTTTTGGTTTGGGGTTGGAAACTAGCTGTTACGCTCGTGGTGGAGCGTTCCGTGCGCGGTGATGCCGTAAACGGAAGTGCTGCCAAACGGACTCACCTCGCACTGAACTAGTGGCATGGCCCCATGTGGCGGCACATTCATGGCTAGTCCCGTCAAAAAATTCAGCGCCCCCCGCACTTCGGTCGCTGTATAGTCGTTCCCCTGGCGTCGAAGGTGGGTTTGCACCGTCTCCACCGTAAATTTTAATTGAGGCCGCTGCGCCAAATATTCCAACGCATCCCGGCGGCAGTCCTCAGACCTTTTTAAAGTTTCAGGGCTCATGATTTTCTCCTCCCGCTCACACTCAATGAGCCTTCCACGTGGGCGAGATCACGTGCCATCGTCGCCACCGCCCTACCGATCAGCGATGCATCCGCCGCAATTTTCTCGTAGATCGATTTCGTGCGGCTCTCTAAAATATCCTCCATTCGCAACATCCTCGCATCTGACGCCACGAAGCGCTCCGCGATGTCCGCCTCCATTTCCTTGAGGTCATGCAATGTGGCTTGGTCGTGAGCCCGATTTCGGTTCTCTTTACGCAGGTAAATGAACCATAAGAACGAATTAACGAACGTCATGCCCATGATTGCTACGGCCACCCATTTAAGGATGCCGAAATCTTCGGGAAGGGGGCTGGAGGTCTGGGCGAAAATAGCGGGGAGCATAGGCCACACTAACGCCGAGATTCGCTCCTCAGCAGGGTAGTGCGGAGCTTAGATGACCCTTTTTATGGGGCTTTTTTTAAGCACCTCAGCCAGTAGCAGCCGACTTAGGATGCTCTGCGGTTCCAGCGGGCAATCACCTTGGCGCGGGCCTCGGCTAGGCTACCATTGCCCCACTCGGAAAAAGCAATCTCGCAGGGGGCGCAGTTGATGGTGGCTCGGCAATCTCGGCTGTGCCCATAATCCTTAGGGCTGATCCACGCTCTGATTTCAGGCCTGCCCCCGCAGAACGGACACGCGAGAGGATCTAACGGTTTGCCGCAAGATGTTCTAGTGACCTCGCCAGTCACTTCGTTTATGCTCAGGAGGTCAATTTTCCGCAGTTCTACGAGGTGGGCTTCCAGCGCTGCGGGGGCTGCTTGGGCGGTGAGTGGTTCCGCCTGTTCCTCCGCGCCAGGGAATTGGAGTTCAGCCGCCCAGCGCCACCAGCGGGCGGCTAGTTCTACGAGGATGGGGTCTGTGGTGAAATCAGCGGTTCCCTGTGGCAAATTGCTAAGGCCAGTGCGCCCTTCTAGGAGCAAGGTGAGTTTGTCTGAAAGGTAGCATTCCTCACCATTAATCGTGAGGTCACAGCCTTCTAATCGGAAGCGAATGTGGGTAATTTGCATGGCCGTAAGTGGGTGAGGCAAATGCGCCGTGGGCTTATCGTTGACTTGTTTGTAATATTCTTGGTTTTCCATCAATTCCTCCTTCGTGATTGGCATCCAGCGAGCATTGTGCGGAGCTTGGGATTGGTTGGTTCTGCGATTTGTTTTGCGATGTGTTATTTTAAAGCGCGTCCAGCACCGCTCCAGCATTAAGGCCGAGCGCCCTGAGGCGGGCGGGGGTGCCCGCCAGCACGCGGACTTGCAGCGTGACTTTTTCCGGGCCTCTAGGGCGGCCACCGTGGCCCTTGGCAGGGCCGCGTTTTTTGGTGATGGGGGGATTCATGTTAGTTTTTTTGTGGGGTCGATTGGTAAATGGCTGGTCGGGGTCCGTGGCGGCCCGTTACGACTTTGACCTGCCCACGTCTGACGGCATAACCTACGCCGCTCCGTATTTGTGCTAGCGTCAGTGATCCTAACGGAACATCTGCGGCTCGCCATTGCCCCGCCCGTCCCGCTGCCCACTTTCGGACGTGGGCGGCAGCACCGCTGCGAGGGGCTGCGTAATTCCCTGCTCCGCGAGGTTTTTTGCCTCCGGATTGCAGGCAGGA
>JAYVOP010000380.1:0-39965 GCA_043757865.1 Verrucomicrobiales bacterium
TAAGAGGGAATGGAGCCGTTAGGGAAAAAGAAAAATGCCGAGCGCAGCGGAGCCCCGGTGGCCGTGACGGCTAGGCGGGAGGCGGGTTCGACGGCCAACAATTTCAAACCCCCGAGCGATTCAAACGTGGGCAGCGCAATCAACGAGCCGAGGCCCCGGAGGAAATGCCGCCGTTGGAGAGAGTGAGATTTGGAGGATTTCATAAGCAAGTTAGTTGGCAGCGGTTTTGGGTTTAGCAGTTTCGGCAGGGCGACGTTTTAGAAAGGCATCGGATTCCACGATCGCTTGCAAGAGTGAGCCCGCCTTGCCCTCAGCGGCGTGCAATTTTCCGAGCAGTTGATCCATCGTGGCCTCATCTCGGAAATCCAGTCCACGGCCTAGGGCATAGGTCAGGAGCTTCTGCGTCACACACCGCTCGAAGGCTTCCTGATGGTTCGCCACCAGCACGTGTTTCAACTCCCGCGCAGAGGAAAATTTCTCTCCACTAGCCAGTTCCCCGGCGGCATCAATGCTCTTCCCACGCTCGAATTCCCGCCATTTCCCCATGGCGTTGAAATTTTCTAACACCAGCCCGATAGGATCCATGCGGTTATGGCAGACCGCACATTTGGCGTCTTCCCGATGCTTCGCCAAATTCTCCCGCAGCGTGCCTTCACGACCTTTCCCGGAACTAAAATCTTCCAGCGGCGGCACGTTAGCAGGCGGCGGCGGCGGCGGGGAACCGAGAATGTTATCCAGAATAAATAAGCCGCGCTTCACCGGCGAGGTCCGCGTGGGATTGGACGTGACCGCCAGGATGGTGCCCTGCGTAAGCAAGCCGCCGCGTTGGCTATCCGGCGGCAGCGTCACGCGGCGGATCTCCTCCCCCTTCACATCGGGGATGCCATAGTGGTCGGCTAGGCGTTGATTCAGAAAGGTGTAGTCGCTCTCTAGCAACTCCGTGAGCGGACGGTTTTCCCTCAGCACATACTCGAAGTATTGCTCCGTCTCGCGCCTCATATCACGACGGATACTGCCGCCGAAGTCCCGGTCCTTATACTTGTCGAAGCGTTTGCGGGAGAGTGCTCGATCCGCAGCTAATTGCTCCTTTTCCTCCGGTGTTAAGGTTTCCTGATCCCGCCGCCGCATGGCGAAGAAGCGCGCTCGCGCAGCCTCCAGTTCAGGATCCGGTTTCTCCTCCCGCAGCAACACGAAGCGCACATCTATGGGCACCCCTTCAATGTCCCGCGCCTCTAGCCACTGGCCCGTAAAGTTACGGAGAAACGCCTGCGAACGATCATCCGCAAACATCCTTTTAAATTGCGCCCCCAAGTTCGCCCGGAGCTGATGCGCGCCTGCGAGCTGGAGCAGTTCCTCATCCGGCATCGTGCTCCAGAGGAAATACGAGAGTCGCGAGGCCAGCGCATATTCATCAATGAACGGAAAGCCGTCCACCGTCTCGCTCGTCTCCGCTGGTTCCTCCCGGAAGAGGAACCGTGGTGAGCCTAACACCGCCTCCATCGCCCGCGCGATGCCGCTTTCAAAGTTCTTCCCCGGTTGGGAATAGACGCCCTCCGCCAGCTTGGCGAGGCGCGCGGGCGTGGCCGCATCCACGGGCCGACGGAAGGCGCGGGTGGCGAATTTACCCAACATGCTAGTAGCGAGCGCCAAACGCTCCGCAGGCTCAGCGGGCAGCACCTCCGGGAACCACCGATCATAGTTCGGCGGTTTGATCCAATGCGCGGTATCCGCTGGTCCGGCTAGGGTCAGGGCATCCAGGCGCACGTTCAGGCTGCGCACTTGTTTTTTCTCAGGCGTCAGTGGTTGCAGGTCCACCGTGAAAGTGTGTTTCCCAGCGGCTAGTTCACACGTGGCCTCCTGCTGCATGTCCCGTCCTGCGGCTGGGCCTAACTTGCGTTGCGCCACCTCGGCACCGTCCACTTTAAAGGTCAGTTGGCATTCGTTGGCATCCGTCTCGCCCTCCACATAGCGTTCGTGGCCGGAGTATTTAAAATGGATCCCATAGCTGCCCGCCACTGCCACCTCCGTCTGGGCCACGCTGCTACTAGCAGTGTAGTAGCTAAGCAGCACCTGCTCGTCATTGGAGTCTGCGCGGCGGAACGTCGTGCCCTCTACCTGGAACTCCGGCATGATCTTTCCCTGCGTGGGCACGGCCTTGGCCACGATGGTCTTGGCGGCTTCCAGATATTTCTCTAAGAGCATGGGAGAAATGTTCAGCACCTCACCAATGTTATCGAAGCCGTGGCCGGTGTCGTCCGCTGGGAACTCATCTTCCGTGCGGAAATCTACATCGAGGAGGTCCTTGATCGTCCGCCGATATTCAGAGCGGTTCAGCCGCCGCAGCGTAACGCGGCCCGGATCGGGCTCGGCGGGATTGAGTTGGAAGACATCCCGTTTAATAAATGACGCTAAGGCTGTGCGCTCCGCAGGCGTGGGTTGATCCTTTTTTTCCGGCGGCGGCATGAGGCCATCCCGCACATTTCTCAAGACTCGGAACCACAGGTCCGTGTCCTTTAACAGCGCCTCTTGGCTGCCACTATCAAAGGCCACGTCGCCCTTCTTTTCCCCGTCCGCATGGCAGTCGAAACACTTTGCTTGCAGCATGGGCAACATTTCCCGTTGATACGACGCCACGCGGGACGATTCCTCAGCCGTAGCCAAATTACCGCCCAGTAAGCAAAGGGCCGTGGCCCACACGTGGGACCGCAGACGAGGAGTAAAGATGAAGTTCTCCATGATTTTCAAAGACCAATCCTGCGGCCATCCCAGGTGGGGGCAACTAAAAAGCCCTACGGATGCCCAAAGGCGTAGTGGGGCTGGGGAATCAAGGCGCAGCGGGCGATCAGCGTGGCGGCTAGGGCCGTTTTGCTTTGGCGGGGCAGGGTCTCCGGCGGGCCTTCACGGTAGAGCAGTGTGACCGCGTTGTCCTCAGCATCAAAGCCGATGCCGGGCTGGGAAACATCGTTGGCGATCATGAGATCACAGCCTTTGCGCGTGAGCTTCGCCTGCGCATTTGCCAAGAGGTCTTGCGTCTCCGCCGCAAAGCCGACCAGCACGCCACGGTAGCCTGCGCTGCGCAGGGAGCCTAGCACGTCCACGTTGGGCGTTAGGGTAAGGGACATTTCCCCAGCGGATTTTTTCAGCTTCTGGCTGGCCATGCTCACGGGCCGGTAGTCCGCCACTGCCGCGGCACAGATGATGTAGTCCGCCTGCGGGAAATGCTGCTGCATGGCCGTCCACAGCTCCGCTGCGGTCTGGATAGAAATAAATTTCACCCCGGCTGGTGGCGTGAGATTCGTGGGTCCAGAAATAAGCGTGACCTCATGCCCGGCGGCGTAAGCCGCCACGGCTAACGCATAGCCCATTTTGCCAGACGAGCGATTCGAGAGGAACCGCACGGGGTCGATGGGCTCGCGCGTGGGGCCAGCCGTGATCAGGAAATGCATGGCGCGGAAGCAAGGCAAAGAGGAGATGTCATCATTCCACCACCCGTGCCTGCGCACTGCCGAAATGCAATCCCGAGTCCGCGTTCCGTGGTCGGTTGACACCGGGCGCGCGCTCCGCATAGCTCACGGACATCATGACCACCCATCGCTTTACCCTTCCGCTGCTTAGTTTCCTCCTCACGCCGCTCTTTAGTGCGGCGGCCCCTAACGCCGCTTGGCCGCAGGAGGCCAGTGATCTGAAGCCTGATCCCGCCGCCGTTTATGGTCGGCTGGATAACGGCATTGGCTACATTCTCCTGCCTAATGCCGAGCCCCCGAAGAAAGTCTCCGTGCGGCTCTACGTCAATGCTGGCAGCCTCATGGAGGAAGACTCCCAGCAAGGCCTAGCGCATTTTCTAGAGCACATGGCGTTCAATGGCACCACGCATTATAAAGCGGATGAAATGAAGAATTTTTTCGAGCGCCTGGGCATGAGCTTCGGCGGAGACACCAATGCCCACACGGGTTTCAAGGAAACGGTCTATGATGCCGAGTTGCCGGACGGCTCGCCTGCGATGATCGATGAATCTTTAAAATTACTCCACGACTACGCCAGCGGCATGTTGCTAGGCCCAGAGGAGATCGAGAAAGAACGCGGCGTGATCCTCAGTGAGAAACTGGCACGCGACACCGTTTCCTTCCGCACCATGTTGGAGGGTTTCAGCTTTTCCCTGCCCGAGTCGCTGATCCCCAAGCGACTGCCCATCGGCACAGAGAACGTCATCAAAACAGCCCCCAGAGAGCGTTTCAGCAGCTTCTACAGCAAATGGTATACCCCGGATCGGCTCACGATCATTGCCGTGGGCGATGTGAAACCTGCGGAACTAGCAGCTAAGATCAAGGCTGCGTTCAACGACATCAAGCCCGCCGCCACGCCCATTCCTGATCCTGAGCTGGGCAAAGTCACCGTGAGCAAAGGCGTGACCACCAAGCTGCATACGGAGAAGGAAGCCGGGGAAACAACCATCAACATCGAGACCAGCCGCCCCTCGCGTCGGCTCGCGGATACCACGGACACGCGCTTTGAAAACCTGCTGCGGGGCCTCGTGGAGAGCATGGTGAATCGTCGCTTCGAGAAAATTTCTCGTCAGCCGAACGCGCCCTTTCTCAATGCCCAGTTTGGCCATGAGGATTTCCTGGACTTTGTGGAAAGTGATAGCGTGCAGATCACCTGCAAGCCAGAACAGTGGGAAGCCGCCATGGATTCGGGGGAGCAAGAGGTGCGCCGCGCAGTGCAGTTTGGATTCAGTGAGGGGGAATTCAACGAAGCTAAAGCGAACCTCCTCGAGGCCATGGAGAACGCCGCCAAGCAAGCTCCCACGCGGCAAAGCAAGGCCCTAGCCAACGAGATCCAGCAAGATCTAGCCGGGCATCGCGTCTTCACCCATCCCGCTGCCGATGTCTCCCGCGTGAAGGCGGCCTTGGCCAAGGCCACGCCCACGCTCTGCCACGCGATGATTAAAAGCGCCTTTGCCACGGAGGATGTGCGCATCTTTGTCGGGGGGAATTTAGCATTAGAGGAAGGCGAGGCGAAGTTGAAGGCGGCTTATTTGAAGAGTCGTGCCGCCGCCGTCACCGCGCCAAAGGAGGAGAAAGAAGAAGCGTTCGCTTACACCGATTTCGGCAAAACCGGAGACATCGCCAAGCGTGAGGAGATCAAGGATCTGGGCATCACGCTGGTGACATTTGCCAATCATGTGCGGCTGAATTTGAAGCCCACGGACTTTAGTAAGGACACGGTCATGGTGAATGTGAACTTTGGCAGTGGGAAGCTGCAACTCCCCGCCAATCAGCCCGGGATGGCGATGTTTGTGGACTCGGTGTTCGATGCCGGGGCGTTAGCCGCGCATAGCTCAGATGATCTGGAGCGCATCCTGGCGGGCCGCACGGTGGGGGCATCGTTTGGCCTAACGGATGAATTTCTCAGCCTCAGCGGCAAGACGAATCAGAAAGATCTGCTGCTAGAGTGCCAACTCCTCTGCGCGCAGATGAACGCGCCAGGGTATCGCGAGGAAGGCCTGCGCCAGCTCCAGTTAGGCATGGACGCACTCTACACGCAGGTGGAGCACACGCCGGACGGCATTCTCAAAACGCAGTTGGACGGTCTGCTGCATAATGGTGATCCCCGCTTCCTTTTCCCCAAGCAAGCTGAGTTAAAAGCCCGCACCATCGACGAGATGAAGGCTTGGCTAGCGGAACCGCTGAAGAGCAGCTATCTGGAAATTTCCATGGTGGGTGACTTCGATGTGGAGGCTGCGATCACGGACGTGGCGCGGACGTTCGGGGCCTTGCCTGAACGCGCGGAGGCCCGCCCGGAATATGCCACGGAGCGCATGGTCAAACGCGCGGAGGCCATGGAAAAGACGCTGAAATTCACCTCCAAAATCCCCAAGGCCGTGGTGGCCGTACTCTGGCCTACCAGTGATCGGCGGGCGGACATCAAGCAGTCTCGGCGGCTGAATATCACCGCCTCCATCCTCAATGATATGGTCATGGAAAAAGTGCGCGAGGAGCTAGGCGAAAGCTATAGCCCAGACGTCCACAGCACCATGAGCGATACCTTCCCGGGCGATGGCAACGTGACCGCCTACCTCATGTGCGAAAGCAAAACCGCAGACGAGATCGGCAACATTGTCAAAACGATTGGCGCGAAACTAGCCGCCACGGGAGCCACCGCAGATCAACTAGAGCGTGCCCGCAAGCCCCTGATGACCATGATGGACACCCAAATGCGCAACAACCTCTGGTGGCTCAAAACCATCGTCAGCGAAGCCCAAAGCAGCCCCGCCCGCCTGGAGTGGGCGCGCAGCCTGAAGGCGGACTATGCCGCCATCACCGTGGCGGACATCAACGCCCTAGCCAAGCAATACCTAAGCGCAGACCGCGCCACGGTCATCCGCATCGTGCCAGAAGTGGCTCCGTAGGCGGCGGCTATGACGAGAAATTAACTATTGACCGTCGTGCTGCCTGTGTAGATAGCGCGCCTCGCTGGCCTGCTGATCTTGGGGACAGCTAACTAAAGCAACTAACCACATTCCTAATCAAACTCACATGACGAAATCACTCACCTGCCTCCTCGGAGCTACGTTTGCGCTCGCGCAGATCGCCTCGGCCACCCCTCAGCCACTGCTGGGCACATCCAATGCCCTGACCCTTTCCCAAGGCGTCTTTGAGCAAGAGAACCGCATTCTCTGGGGCCATAACCATGACACGGATGCCGTTTCCTTCTCCCATGAGCTGGAGTATGGCGTGACGGACAATCTGGAAGTGGCGGCCTACCTCTCTGAATGGAGCTGGGAAAAAGGAGCGGGTTCCACCTGGGAAAGCGCGGGTGTGGAAGCCGTTTATGCCTTTACGAATCCTACCAAAGATGCGCTGGGTGCAGCCCTGGCAGTGGAAGCTCAGTTCGGCAATAACGTCTGGGTGATCGAGCCCCAACTGCGTTTGCAGAAGAACTTCGGGCCCGTGGCACTCATTGCTAACTTAGTCTTTGCAGACGAATTCGTAAAGCGCGGTGTGGACTCCCAAGAGTTCGCCCAATCATTCGGCATCACCTATGAAATCAACCCTAGCCTTTTCGTGGGCGCGGAAATCAACCACGCCACCGTCTATGAAGACTGGAGCCACGGCGTGGACGAATGGTTCGCGGGTCCTGCCATTCATTTCCGCACCAAGTCCTTCTGGGCTACGCTCGGCGTGCAATTCCAACTCAGCGCTGACGAATCGGATGCGGCTGATGTGGTCGTCGGCACCAAGTTCGGTTTCCTCTTCTAGGTAATCGTCTGGGCCTGCCCAACTCTTCTACGCCGCCTGTGAGCTTGCTTGCAGGCGGCGTTTCTCATTTCACTATCACCTCCACCCCTCCACCTTTATGAAATCTCCTCGCCTCTTCGCCCTGCTTGCACTCTCTTTGTTACCCGCCTGTGTTTCTTTGGAAACGGCCGCACCACCTGTCGCCACCTTTGCCACTGCGGGCCGTGGAAATTACGCCCAACTCTGCCAAGGGCGCGATCTCTACATCGGGGCCTGCACCAAGTGCCATTCCGCTGAGCCCATCAAGAAATTCAGCCTAACTGAGTGGCAAAGCGACATTCTCCCGAGGATGTTTAAGAAATCCAAGATGAGCGGCGGAGACGCCGCTGCGGTGGCGAGCTACGTGCAGGCCGTGAGCCAAGCGCCCACCGCGCCCGTGAAGCCTTAGACGCCCCGGCCCGCAGTCCATGATTTTCCGCGCAGGAGGATTGCATCTGCGGGGGCGGATGTTTATGCTGCGCGGAAAATCATGTCTGTTATGAAATCATTCCGCATCTCCCGTTTCTGGTCTTCGCTCATCCTGGTCGGCGGCCTCTGCGGCCCGCTGTGGGCGGAGGATTCCCTGACGGTATTGAAAGCCCGGGAAGCCCGCGTGCAGGCCTTGGTGGAGCGCGTGCAGCCCACCGTCGTTTGCATCCGCAACCCCGAACAGACGGGCACGGGCAGCGGTGTCATCATCAATGCCAAGGGCCTCATCCTAACCGCCGCCCACGTCACTCAAGCCACGGGGAAAAAGTTGGCCATCATTTTCCCAGACGGAAAGCAAGTCACTGGCACTGCGTTAGGCGCGAACTGTGGCAGCGATGCAGGCCTAGCCCAGATTGATGCGGAGGGGGACTATCCTTTTGCGGAGATGGGCGACTCGAATCTGGTGAAGTTAGGCGATTGGTGCGTAGCGTTAGGACATCCTGGGGGATTTGTGGCAGAGCGCAAGCCGCCCGTGCGCATGGGCCGCGTGTGGCAGCGGGATGCGGAGGGCGGGCTGGTCACGGATTGCACCTTGATCGGCGGAGACTCGGGCGGTCCGCTCTTTGATTTGGAGGGGAAAGTCATCGGTATCCACGCGTCCATTAATGCAGCAGCGGAGCATAACCGCCACATTTCCGTAGATGCCTTTAAAGGTGATTGGGATGATCTGCTGGTGGCCCAGAAAGTGTGGGGAGACCTGCGCATGGGCGGCCAAGATCCCCAACGCCCGAAGTTAGGCATGACGTTCGATCGCGAGAAAACCACGGGCGGCGTGAGTATCATTGACGTGCTAGCGGACAGTGGTGCGGCCAAGCTCGGACTCAAAGAGGGCGACGTGATCACGAAATTCAACGGCTCGGAAATCCCGAACTACTGGGCGCTGATGCGCGAACTCTCCGACCACAAGCCAGGGGAAATCATCAAGATCGAAACCCGCCGTGGTGAGGAAATTCAACAACGCGAGATCGAACTTCTCACGCGCGATGGCCGTCCCGCCCACGTGACCAAGGCCACTCCCAAGCTGGATGTGCCTAGCCCCCGTCCGCGCGTTTACCTGGGAGCCAGCTTAGATAACACCGCCGCCAGCGCAGAGATTTCCGAAGTCACGCCGGAGAGTCCGGCCGCCACGGCGGGCTTGCGCGCGGGTGATCGCATCACCGCCGTGGACGGTAAGCCGACTAAAACTTCGCAAGCCCTAGCCGAAAAAGTCCGCCAGCATAAGCCGGGAGATAAGATTTCCCTAACCGTCGAACGTGGCGATGAACGCCTCACGTTAGAGGTCACCCTGACCAAGCAATAACCCCGCCCGCGTAGATGAAATTTAGCCCCGTAATCATCCTTCTTTCCTTAGTCACTCCGCTGCTCTCAGCCGAGGAAGCTGCGCCCCCCACCGCCTCTCCGCTGCAAGAAGTAGGCGTAGATAAATATGGCAAACGCGCCACCGAGGCCCGCCAAGTTTACGAGCCCGTGGTGGCCACGGCCCGCCTCAGCACCGCGCAAGTCTGCGCGTTAGAGAATCTGAAACCCCTGGCCATGGCCACTGTGGTCAGTGACCAGGGCTTCTTGCTTACGAAGGCTAGCGAGGTCGTGGGCACCAAAGATCTCGTCGTGAACTTTACGAAAAACTCGCTCGCGCCTAACGGCTTGCGGCTCACTGCTAAGGTCGTGGACACGTATCGCCCGTATGATTTAGCGTTGCTCCAAGTGGCCGCCCTGGGCCTCCGTCCCGCCGTCTTTAGCACCGCTGCCCCGCCTGCGTTAGGATCATTTGTGGCCGCACCTGGGCTGGATGCCACGCCGCTTACTTACGGCGTGCTGAGCGTGCAGACCCGTAGTTTCGATGAAGCGAACAAGGGGTTTCTGGGCGTGGGCTTGAGGTCCTCGCCCGCCGGGCTGGTCATCCGCCAAGTCACGGAGAAGAGCGCGGCCTCGGAAGCCGGTTTGCTGGCTAACGACATCGTACTCACCATCAATGGCACCGCCGTATCCACCGAGGAAGATTTCATCCGCACCGTCAGCAGTCACAAGCCGACGGAGAAAATTTCCCTGCACATTAAGCGCTCGGACCAGGAGCAGGACATTGATGCCATCCTCCGCCGCCGAGGGGATTATGTGGACGTGAGTCACCGCAACGAAGACCCGCGCAATAGCCTGAGTGGAGCCCTCAGCGAGCACCGCTCTGGCTTTCCCGCCGCCCTCCAGCACGATCTCTTTCTCAAGCCCTTTGAATGCGGCGGCCCGTTAGTGAATTTGGACGGCCAAGTCATCGGCATCAACATCGCCCACAGTGGCCGCACGGAGAGCCTAGCCATCCCCAGCACCACCATCCTAACGCTGCTGCAAAACGTCGCCCAGGGGAAATTTTATCATCCTGAACTCAATGACCTCCAGAAGTCCCAGACCAATCTAGAGTCCGAACTCAAGCGCCTGGACACGCTGGAGACGCGCATCAAGCAAGATCTCCAGGACATCGCCAACAAGCTGGAGGCCCTCACGGGCAAACCGTAAAATCACGCCAGACTGTAAATGCTCGTTGGCAAGCGGGCCGTGGTAGCGTAGAAAGCGCGCCTATGATCCGTGCTCACTTCCTCCGTCTCCTCGTCCTCACTAGTCTTACTGCGCTGGTGACGCCTGCTTTTCTAACCTCTGTCCAGGCAGAAGAAACCGCCCCGCTGAAGGTGGGGGAATTCACCTTCAAAGCCATTGATGCTTGGCAGCCTAAAGGTGCGCCCCGCCCGATGAGTCAGGGTGGCTTCACGCTGCTCACGGCTGATGGCAAGAAAACCATCGACGCAGATTTCTATCATTTTGGCGCAGGTGAGGGTGGCGATACCGAGGCCAATGTGGCCCGCTGGAAAGGCCAATTCCAACCTGCGGAAGGTGCGGACGCGATCAAGTTTGAGCGCAAGCAGCTCACCTTCGGAGAGCGCAAAGCCACGCTAGTCATCATCCACGGCACGTTTATGAGTGGCAGCATGTTCGGAGCCAAGACGCCGCAGGCCGCCTCCGCCATGATCGGGGCCATCCTGGAGAGTAAGGAGGGAAATGTCTTTGTGAAATTTACCGGACCAGAGAAGGACGTGGATGCCAGTCAGCCCGCGTTTCTGAAATTGCTGGGGACAGCGTATCCGGTGCCAGCCGTGGAGGCGAAGTAAGCCCATGGTGCAGTCCTTGTTCAGGCCTTGGTGGCGGCTCAGTTGGCTCAGTTGCCTGCTCTGCGCGTGGCTCTGCGCAGCCTCGGCGGAGCCTGCAGACGAGCCGGACAAGCCGCAGGATTTCAGCTATGCGCTCTTTCTCCAACGCCCCCGTCCACTGACGCAGGACATGCTCGTGCAAGCCGCCGCGCGCGCTTGGGAACTAGAACTCCCCGCCGCCCAGAAGCTGAAAATCTCCGTCTCTGCCGGGACGGGGAAAGTGCGTTTCCAAGGCGTAACGTTCCAGATCACCATGGAGGGAACGCCCTGGTTACACGATCAGAACGATTTTATTCAAGCCACGCCCGACCGCCAAATGCGCGCGATGCTTCGGCTCGTGAAGGCGCACCTAGCCGTTACCATCGCCAATAAATTTAAATCTGATGAAGCCCGGGATGACGCCACGGATCATCAACTCCGCCTAGCCGCCGCCTTGATTGATAAGGCCGATACGCTGGCGATCTATGATGATGATACGGGCGATTTTAACTATCCAGATGATGAAGTGCTAGCCGCGTTGACAGGCGAGGATCCGCACTCGGCTTTTGAGATCGCCATTCCCCCGGCCCCGCCCACGGCCAACTCGCCAGCACTCCAAGCCGCCACCGCCGAGGCCAAACGTCGCTGGCCAGAATTCGCCAAATCCTTCCGTGATTTCTCAGATACCCGCGGCCCCTACCTCATCCAGGCCATCTTCCCTGCCGAGACCCCGCCCACGTGGCATTGGTGTGAGTTAGTCAACATTCAGGCAGGCAAGATTACCGCCATCCTGCGCTCTCCCAGCCAACCTAGGCTAACCAAAGGCGAGCAAATCGAATTCCCCCTCCAAGACCTCACGGACTGGACCTATCCTAACGAGGATGGGGAACGCATCGGAGCCTGGACCGTGGACCCCGAGGAGTAGCCGGGGCGCGGCGTGCTTTCTCCCTTGATGCGCTGCGGCGGGCGTGGCATAGGCAGTCACCGTGTCCGCTGCGCCTCTTTTAAAAGTTACTGATCTGAAAGTTCACTTCCCTGTGAAGGGCGGAGTGTGGTTGCGTTCCGTGGCTAGTTGTCAGGCGGTCGATGGCGTATCCCTAGAGTTAGGGCGGGGAGAAACGCTCGGCATTATTGGCGAATCTGGCTGTGGGAAGACCACGTTAGGCAAGGCCATGGTGCGGCTGCTCAAGCCCACCGCCGGGCAGATCCAGTTCGCAGGCCAGGACTTAGCCCAGGCCTCCGCCCGCACCTTGCGCGGCATGGCCAAAGATTTCCAAATGATCTTCCAAGACCCGGCGGAATCACTGAACCCACGCCAAACGGTGGGCGACATCATTGCCGAGCCCTTCATCATTCAAGGCCGCGGCACGGCCACCGAGCGACGCGCGTGGGTGGGCGAGTTGCTGGATAAAGTGGGACTCCCCAAGTCCGCTGCGCAGAAATTTTCCTTTGAATTCAGCGGCGGCCAACGTCAGCGCATCGGCATCGCGCGGGCCATCGCCCTTAAGCCACAGTTGATCGTCTGTGATGAACCCGTCTCCGCATTGGATGTCTCCGTGCAGAGCCAAGTGCTCAATCTATTAATGGATCTCCAACGGGAAATGGGAATTTCCTATGTCTTCATTTCGCATAACCTAGCGGTAGTGAAACATATCAGTGACCGCCTCGCGATTATGTATCTAGGGAAGATCGTGGAAATGGGCCCGGCGGCAGAAGTCTATGCCACCCCGCGCCATGCTTACACGCAGGCGCTCATTTCCGCCATCCCGGTGCCAGATCCCAGCGCCCCCCGGCAGCGCATCCGCCTCCAGGGAGACATCCCCAGCCCCATTAATCCGCCGCCCGGCTGCGCGTTCGGGCACCGCGTGCAGGCCGCCCGCTATGCGGAAAGCACCCAGCAGGAAGTGCGCCTCCAAGAGATCACCCCAGGGCATTGGGTCTCGGATTGCCCGTGCTGTGGGATCGGCTAGGCGGTTAGAGTGCTGAGGACTCACACAGTTCCACCAGTTGGTCAAAGGCCTTGCCCCAGCCCTCGTGGAAGCCCATGGCCGCATGTCGCTGGCAGGCCTCCGTGCTCCAATGGCGAACCCTGGCCGTGTAGCGCGTGCCGCCACTGGGCAGCGGCTCGAAGGTGAGGATGCCAGTAAACATCAGCCCCTCACTCGGCTCCCAGTCTGCCGTGTAGGCATCGGTAAACACGAGCTTCCGGTCTGGCACAATTTCCAAATACACACCCCTGTTAGGAAAGCGCTCGCCCTCCGGCCCACACATCGTCATTTCCGATCCTCCGCCCACGCGCAAATCCACGGTGACATCCGTAATAAACCACGGTTTAGGGCAGAACCAATGCACCATCAGCTCCGGCTGCGTCCAGCCTGCAAAGAGCTGTGCAGCAGGGATGTGGGTTTCACGAACAAGGACGAGTTCCCGCTCAGAAAACGGGCTGGCGTTAGTGCTAGGGGGAGTGGACATGGTGGCCAATGGAAGGTGAAATAAGCGCAGTGAAACTTCGAGCATGGCGTGGAGAGATTAGTATCCCCACTCCAAAAATTTACTTCAACAAGCTAGGCAGCTTGGCCGGGTCCGTGGTCGGCGGTTGGCAGAGCTTGCCGGTGCAGATGTAGGCGGCGGGCTTATCTCCGATGGGGTGCTGATCCTTGGCCGTGGCTTCCACTGGACCGCTGGTGCCGAGGATGACTTTGCCGGGATGATAGTGTTGCTGCGCGGCTCGCAGCAGAGCCTGGGTGGCTGGCAAGGCCGGATCTCCAGCCAGCACCACGCGATGCGGTTCCGTGATACAGAAGGCGGCAGCTTGCTGCATGAGCGGCACGCCCTGCGGGTTGTCTGCGAGGTTACTGGCGAAGAGTTTCAGACTGTGCTCGGCCTTGGCGTGGAAGTCTGCGCGGTCCGTGATAGCGGCTAGTTTCAGCAACGCCAGGATGGCCACGGAGTTGCCGGCGGGCTCGGCTCCATCATAATCGTCCTTCACGCGGAAGATCAGTTCACCGGCATTCGCACTAGAAAAGAAGCCGCCCAGTTTCTCATCATAAAATTTAGCAATCATCGTTTCCGCTAACTTGATGGCGAACTCTAACGCTGCCGGATCCAACGTGGCTTGATAATATTCGATAACGCCATGGAGATAGCTAGCATAGCCAGAGAGGAGTTGGGCCTCATCCCGTGAGCCGTCTCGGTAGCGATGATAGAGCGTCTTGGTGCTGGCATCCCAGAGTTTCGCCTGCACGAAGGCGAGGTTCTTTTTGGCTGCCGCCAGATACGCCGGGTGTTCCAAGATCACTCCCGCCCGCGCTAGTCCGCCGAGCATGAGGCCATTCCAGGAAACCAGAATTTTATCATCCAGATGTGGCCGTACACGTTTGGCTTGGAGCGCGTTGAGCTTTGATTTTACTTGCTTCAGCAGCGCTTGGTCGGCCTCGCCTAGCTTTTCATCCGGCTTCATGATGCTGAGCACATTTTGCCCTGGCAGCGGATCTGGATGGCTGTGATCCACGAAATTTCCCGCAGCGGTCACGCCGAAATAACGCGCGGCTAGGGCGAACTCTTCCGTGCTCAGCGCGGCCTTCAGTTCCGCTTCCGTCCAGCAATAGTATTTCCCCTCGTGGCCCTCACTGTCTGCGTCCTCCGCTGAATAGAATCCACCGTCCGCGTGCGTCATGTCCCGTAGCACATAGCGCAATACATCCCTAACCACATCGGCGTATGCAGTGTCTTTGCTGACGAGATAGGCATTTAAATAGAGATTTACGAGCTGAGCATTGTCATAGAGCATCTTTTCAAAGTGCGGCACCAACCATTGACCATCCACCGCATAACGGGCAAAGCCACCGCCCAGATGGTCATAGATTCCACCCGCAGCCATGCGGCGGCAGGTGAAGAGCACTTGATCCGTCCAGGTCTTGCGCTGGGCGGCATCTGCGCTCTGGGAGGCTGCGAGGAGGATCAGTTCTGAGATTTGCGGTTGGGGGAATTTAGGCGCTCCGCCAAAGCCCCCGTCCTTAGCATCGAAGCCTGCGCTGAAGCGCTTAGCCGCATTGGCTAACCATGCCCGATTCAGCTCCCCAGGCTCATTCCCAGACTGGTCCATGGTAGCCCCTAACTGCTTGGCAATGCTGTCCGCATCCTTCTGTAAGTCCGCCCGCTGATGCTCCCAGAGGTCCGCCACGTGCTCCAGTAGCTTGGTAAATTGCCCCGGCTTGAAGTAAGTGCCGCCATAGAACGGCTTGCGGTCGGTGGTGAGGAAGACATTGAGCGGCCAGCCCCCGCCTAACTTCAACGCCTGCATGGCCGTCATATAAATACTGTCCACGTCTGGACGTTCCTCACGGTCCAGTTTTATGGCGATAAAATGCGCGTTGAGATATTTAGCTACTTCCTCATTTTCAAAACTCTCCCGCTCCATCACATGGCACCAGTGGCAGGTGCTATAGCCGATGCTGAGGAAGATCGGCTTCGCCTCTTTCTTCGCCAGGGCGAAGGCTTCCTCGCCCCAGGGATACCAGTTCACGGGGTTGTGCGCGTGCTGGAGGAGGTAGGGGCTTTTCTCACTCGCAAGGCGATTCGTGTGGGCGGGGGCGGGCTTAGATTCCACGGGTGGGGCAGGGGTTGCGGCTGGCTCCGCAGCGCTGGCAAGCACCGGGAGCACACCTAACACGAGGCTGGCGAGACAAGTTCGGGAGCGGAGGGTCGGCATGGGGGGAAGATTCTTACTTAGCTTCGGCGGTGAGGCCGGGCCAAGTGTCCGTGCGGAAGGGGGTGACGGGCAGGCCATTAAGGGAGTAAAGATTACACACGGGATTGTCTGCCCAGGCGTAACGCACGGCCACGGGGTCAGTCACCTCGGCGGCACTGACTTCCACTTTATCTGCGCCCACCACTTTGGCCTCGGCCCATTTCCATTGCTTGTCCTCGCCTGCGATGGCGAAACCCTTGACCTCCCCGATGTCCAGCGCCCTCAGGCCCTTGCCCACGGCTTTGAAGCTCAGCATGATCTTATTACCCTGCTTTTCCATGCTCGTGTAGGTGGGACTTTGGTAGTCCACTTTGATGCCATAGTCCTTGGCGAGAGCCCAGCGGGCGAGACGGAGGCCTACGGAAAGTTTCTTGCGCGGGTGGATGTCGTTGGCCTCGCCCAGGTCGTCGATGACGGCCTCGCCCCCGTTTGGAATGGCGCTTAGAGTCATGGTTTGCGCCTCGCGAAGCTCCGCCCAGTTAGCATCGCCTGGCTCGGGTTTCTCTGCTTGGAAATCAGCTAGTTGAGCCCAGTAAAAGGGGAAATTACCGTGGCCCCAGTCGTCCCGCCAGTTTTTAATCATGAGTGGAAACATGTCCCGGTATTGATAGGCGTGGCTGGCATTGCTCTCCCCCTGATACCAAATCACACCTCGAAAAGCCATGGGCATGAGCGGCTTGAGGCGGCCATGATAAAGATTGGCTGGACGATGCTGGCCAGTGAGTTGTTCTTGGGGATTGGTCGGTGGTTTCGGCTGCGGCTGCTGAGCGGCTTTGGCTGCGGCTGAGTCCGTTTTCCATTTGGCTAGGGCCTCGGCATATTTGGTGCGGGCGTCCTCCGTATCGTTCTCGGCCTCGATCTTCTGCCAACGCTCTAACAACGGAGCATACAACTCTTTCCCTGCGAACAAATCCCGCCGGATCCACGCCTCACAGGAGCTACCGCCCCAGGAGTTATTGATGAGGCCGATGGGAATATCTAACGTGCTCAGTAACTGCCGCCCAAAGTAAAAGCCCACGGCAGAAAAGCCGGGGATCGTCTGCTCCGTAGCCGTGACCCACGGGCGATCCGGCTCGGCAATGGGCGTCTGGGTGCCCGGCGTGTTGAGCGTGAGGAGGCGTAGTTTCCCTAACGGCTTAGCGGAAAGGGCATCCAGATCCCCATCGATGGCCCCGCCCGTGGTGAAGCCCATATTGGATTGCCCAGAGCAGATCCAGACCTCGCCCACGAGCACATCCGTCACGGTGACTTCGCTGCTGCCCTTAGCAGTTAGGGATTGCGGCAGCGCGTTAGTTGGCAGCGCGGCTAACTTTACCATCCAAGTCCGATCCGCCCCCGCCTGCCCAGTCACGGATTGCCCTGCAAAGCTCACGGTCACAGTCTCCCCAGGCTCCGCCCAGCCCCACACGGGCACGGTCTGATCCCGTTGCAGGACCATGTGATCTGAAAAGAGTTTGGATAATTTCACCTCCGCGCAGAGCGGGGCTGTGGTGAGCAGAAGACAGGTTAGGAAAAGGCGGTTCATAGAGCCCGCAGCAGATCCGCCCGCCGCCCCACCGTCAATCCGTTGAGCCTACGCGAAGCAGGAAATTAGAAAATCTCTCCAGTCTTAAAGAAGCGCTGCAACTCCGCCTCGGCAGCTTCTGGGCCATCGCTCGCGTGGCAGACGTTAATCATGTTATCCACGCCCAGGTCTCCCCGGATGGTGCCCTTTTCCGCCTTGCGGGAATCCGTCGGCCCCAGCATGTCGCGCACCGCAGCGATGACATTTTCCCCACTCAACGCTAACGCAACGACCGGGCTCGTCTGCATGAATTCCGCCACACTAGGGAAGAAGGGTTTATCGGCAATGTGAGAGTAATGTTCGCGCAGGAGGGCGTCGTCCAGTTGCATCATTTTGAGGCCTTGGATCTTGAAGCCAGCGGCTTCAAAGCGCTTGAGCACCTCGCCACAGTTACCTTTGGTAACGGTGTCGGGCTTGAGGAGGATGAGAGAAGTTTCTTGTGACATGGGCGGGGGATGTAAGCAGATTTTCCCGCTTTGCAAGAAAGGTTCTTGGTAAATGAGCCCCCGAGCCTGCGGGAAGGTTGGCGAAAAAGCCCTGGCTGCCGCTTGCCATGGGCCGCTCCTTTCCTACACTCCGCCCGCATGATCCCCCAACTTGATACCCTGCTTACCGCCGCCCTAGCCGAAATTCCTTCCATCACCACCGATGCAGGTCTGGAGGAGTTGCGTTTAAAATACCTGGGTAAAAAGGGCTCCGTCACGGTGCTGAGCGGAGGCATGAGGGACGTGCCGCCGGACCAAAAAGGTGCGGTGGGAGCGAAATTAAATGAAGCCCGCACGGGCATCACCACCGCCTTGGACAATAAGAATACCGAACTGGTGGCCGCTGCGGAGGCTGCGGAAGCCGCTAAAGTGGATCTCACTCTGCCCGCGCGGTCCGCCCCGGTCGGCACCCTGCATCCCATGAGTCAAGTGCTCGACAAAGCCGTGCAGATCCTCCGTCGTATGGGGTTCGCGTTGGCCACGGGGCCGGAAGTGGAGACGGAGTGGCATTGCTTCGATGCCCTGAACACCCCCACCGACCATCCCGCGCGTAACGAGAGTGATACCTTCTACTTCGATTCCGGCCTGCTCCTGCGCACCCACACTAGCAGTGTGCAAGTGCGCACCATGACCAGTCAGACGCCGCCCATCCGGATCATTGCCCCGGGCAGCGCATTTCGTCGGGATGAAATTGATGCCACGCACCTCAGCGCCTTTACCCAGTTAGAAGGGCTCTATGTCGCAGAAAAAGTTAGCCTAGCCGATCTCAAAGGCACCCTCGAACTCTTCTTCCGCCAGTTGCTCGGCCCGAAAACAGAGGTCCGCTTCCGCCCGCATTTTTTCCCTTTCACCGAGCCCAGCTATGAAGTGGATGTGCTGCTCCACGCCCTTGGGCAAACCCCGCGCTGGGTAGAAATCCTCGGCTGCGGGATGGTAGATCCGGCGGTATTCACCGCCATCTGCGAACAACGCGGGGACGATGTTTACCATCCTGATAAAGTCACAGGCTTCGCCTTCGGCATGGGCTTGGAGCGGCTGGCAATGATCCAGTGGGGCATTAGCGATATTCGACATCTCATCGAAAACGACGCGCGTTTCTTGAGCCAGTTCGCGTAATGCACGCGAGGATTTCCAGCTAGGGAAATGGTGCTCGGAGCGGGACTCGAACCCGCACAAGTTACCTCATACGCCCCTCAAACGTACGCGTCTACCAATTCCGCCACCCGAGCAATCTGGTGTATCCTAATAAGCTAACTAACAAGGGAACGCAATCCGCCCTCAGGCGCTTGCGTGCCAGCCCCTATACCGCCACCTAGCGGCCCGCAAGTCATTTCTGCATTTATGCACGAATCCAGGCAGGCAGCGCTGGGCTGCGTGTTGCTGGGGGAGAAATTGCTTGCCCCCGCCTCAGATGTGCGAGATGGCTGGCGCTCTATTTTCCTGCCTTTTCCTGCCTTATGTCTGAACCGCTGTCTCCTTCTGATCCCATCGTTTGCGCTGCTACCCCGTGGTATTTGTGGCAACGCGTCGTGCCCTTTTCTTTATTGCCACTATTAATGGGGCTGTGGTTTTTCTATGACTATAAAGTGGGCTATCCAGAGAAACTACAACAATACCAAGAGCACGAAAAATATAAGCGGGACGGACGGGTGGAAGAATGGATTAAATATTCCGCCGAGCGGGGCTGGCCGAAGGAACCGGATGACGTGAAAGAGCAGAGTAAGGTGGATGAGCAACTTTACTGGGCCGTCTTTGCTGGGGCTTTGGGCCTCGTTTCCGCCCTCTATCATGTCCTGAGTTATCCCAAGAAACTGACTGCTGATGCCACTTCCTTTACGCCGCCCTGGGGGCCGCAGATTGCCTTTACTGAGGTCACGAAAATCGACCGTCGGCCCTGGAAACTCAAGGGCCTAGCCAAGGCTTACTACACGCAGAATGGCCGCTCGAAAAAGGCCAGCATCGATGACCTCCGCTTCAAAGGCGCAGAACAAGTGCTAGCGCGCATTCAGGCGAATTTCTCTGGAGAAATCTTGGACCTGGAGGCGGCTCCCGCAGCGGCGGAGGAAAGTGCGTCATTGCCTACAGAATAGGACTATTTCCCAGGCGTGATCTCCACGTCGTCGAATTGAATGGGCGTCATGCTGAAGGGTGCGCCCCAGAGGCTGGCTTTGCCGTTGGAGGGAGCGGCATCAGTGGTGAAGGCTAGGCTAGCTGCGGCAGGGCGGGGCTGACCTTCCTCCCAGGCGCGGCCTTCCAGCAGCCATTTGCCGTCGGGGTTCGTGATGTTGAACTCTAGCCAATACCAGACATCTGATTTCCAGGTGAAGTCCGCCTTGGCCACCTGCGCGTCTTCCTTGATGAACTCCACGGTCTTGTCCGCTGGATTGATACGGAAACGATAGCCGCTAGTGCCGCCCAAGCCCACGCCCAGGCGGGGGAAGCTGCGTCGCTTACTGCTGGCCTTGATCTTGGCCTTGATGGTGCCGCCGTTCTTGACGCTTTTGCCTAGCAACACCGCTCCTTCCGTCAGTGGCTCCGTGCCGATCTGGAGAACATGATTCTCTCCCTCTAACTCAATCGTAAAGGCTCCGTCCACGACCATGATTTCATCTGGCAGGGGACCGACTGGCAGTTTCTGAAAGTCTTGTTTGAAGACGTCCGACGGAGCATCCGCCGTCAGCGGTAAGGTGAGCACAAGGAGGAGCAGGAGAGATTTGAGCATGGGATAGGATGGAGGCACCGGGTGCAGGGCAAGCGGACTTTTTTGCGGATTTATTGATTGCGTGGCAGGCGGCTGTGCCTACCGCAAATGATGCCCTCCTCCTCTCCATCGGACATTGAACTCCGTGCCTCCTACTTCCAAGAATTTCTCCTCGAACGCCAGCGCATAGCCGAGCATAAACGCCTAGAGTCAGAACGCGCAGCCGCGCCTGTAAGCTGGGAAAACGCCCTGCTCACGTGGGTCCAAGACCACCGTCCCACCTGGAAAAAATCCCGCTCTCGCAAATCCGAACTCACCCCAGCCTAACTATGATCTCCCTCGGCACCCCGCTCTCTCCTACGGCCACCCGCATCGCCCTCTGCGGCGGCGGGGAACTGGGTAAAGAAGTCGTCATCGAACTCCAGCGCCTGGGCTGTGAGGTCATCGTCATCGACCGCTATGCCAACGCTCCGGCCATGCAGGTGGCGCATCGGAGCCACGTGGTGGACATGCTCGACGGAGCCGCCCTGCGGGCGGTGCTAGAGTTAGAAAAGCCGCACCTCATCGTCCCAGAAGTAGAGGCCATTGCCACGGATACGCTGGTGGCGCTGGAGGCGGAAGGCTTCACAGTCATCCCCACGGCCCGCGCCACGCAGCTCACGATGAATCGTGAGGGCATCCGCCATCTAGCCGCTGTGGAATTAGGCTTGAAGACCTCTCCGTATGAGTTTGCCGCCACGGAAACAGAGTTTGCCGCCGCCGTCGGGCGCATTGGCCTGCCGTGCGTGGTGAAGCCGATCATGAGCAGCTCTGGCAAGGGCCAGAGCGTGTTGCGAAGCGCGGAGGACATCGCTCCTGCATGGCGGTATGCACAGGAAGGCGGACGCGCGGGGAAGGGGAAAGTGATCGTGGAGGGCTTCGTAAAATTTGATTATGAAATCACTCTGCTCACCGTGTGCCACGCGGGCGGCACGTCGTTCTGCGAGCCGATTGGCCATTTGCAAGTGGATGGCGACTATCGTGAAAGCTGGCAACCGCAGCCGATGTCCTCTGCGGCCCTAGCCGCTAGCCAGCACATTGCCGGAGCCATCACGGCGGCGTTAGGCGGACGCGGCTTGTTCGGTGTGGAATTGTTTGTCAGTGGTGATGAAGTCTATTTCAGCGAGGTCAGTCCGCGTCCGCATGACACGGGTTTAGTCACCATTGCCAGCCAAGACCTGAGCGAATTCGCCCTGCACGCGCGGGCGATCCTGGGCCTGCCCATTCCCCAGATCCGGCAATACGGCCCAGCGGCCTCCGCAGTGATTTTACCAGAAGGTAACTCCACTGCCGCAGTCTTCCATCACGTGGAAACAGCCTTGGCGCAGGCAGACACGCACCTGCGCTTGTTCGGGAAACCGAGCATCGCTGGCCGCCGTCGCCTAGGCGTGGTGGCTTGTCTGGGCGCAGATCTTGAGAGTGCCCGCGCCAAAGCCCGCGCTGCGGTTAGCGGCGTAGTGGTGGAAATGTAGCGTGTGGCCAGCCACTGCGATCGTAAAATCAGTCGCGCCACGGACTGGCCCATGCTACGGGCTGCCTATGTCTGATCTTCTTGCGAATCTTGATCCCGCCCGCGCGCTGCTGCTGGCGCGCGCTAGCCGTGCGGCGTACTTTGAAAATCCCGATGAAGTGGCCGCTTGCCTAGCTGCTAGCCACGTTCAGGGGCAAACGGAACTTTTTCAAGGAGGCGATACGGGGGGCTTTCTCTTTAGCACCGACGCGCTGCTCATCGTGAGTTTCCGGGGAAGTGTGACGCTCAATGAGAGGGTCAATACCTCCGTGGAGCTAGTGCCGTGGCGGCCGGTCTTGCCAGAGGATTTTGCGGTGGCTTGCACTGGCTTGAGCTTTGATAAGCAGGGGAAATTGCGGGCGCAGCCCAGCGGTTGGCTGGTGGCGTTGACGATGTTAGATGAAATTCTCAGCCGCCCGGATGAGCAATGGATGGATCTGGCCGCGCATGGCAAAGACGGGGATCTACGCCTAGCCGAAGCGGCGTTTCCGGCTAAGTAATCATGGCGCAAGATTTCCTCTTCGATCTCCCGCCACGTCGCACGGATGCGCAAGCCCCCACGGGGCCTGTGGCGCTGGTGCTGGTGGATGGAGGCGAACAGAAGTTCGACTATGCCATCCCCGATGCGCTTCGGCCACAAGTGGCCGAAGGCTCGCGCGTGAGGATGCCGCTGCGTGACCAGCTAACCACGGGCACGGTGATGGCCGTGCGCCCGGCTCGTGAGAGTGGGGCCAAGCAGGTGCGCCCGCTCCACAGCGTCATTTCCGAGCGCCCCACACTGACGGCCAAGCTGCTAGAGCTAGGCCGCTGGATGTCTGAATATTACTGCTCCAGCATGGATTCGGTGATGAAGGCGATGTTGCCCGTGGCGGTGCGCGCGAACCTCAAGCAACCGAAGGAAATCAATTTCGTCCGCCTCCTCCGCGAACCAACAGCGGAGGAAATGGCCCTCCTGGAAACCAAGGCCAAGCGCCAGCACGAATTGATCCTGCAACTCCAGGAGGCGGAGATCCCGCTGCCGCAGTCAGAGTTAAATGCCTCCGCGCTCAAGACGCTGTTAGGGAAATTTCCTGATTCCCCACTCCTAGCCGTGGCAGTAGGCCAAGTGGAGCGCGATCCGTATGGCGATGATGAGTTCATCGCCACGCAGCCACTGGCGCTGAATGCCGAGCAAGAGGGGGTGATGAAGATTGTGCTAGAGGCGGTGGCTAATCCAAAGACGGCCAAGCCCATTCTGCTGTTAGGCGTGACGGGTAGTGGCAAGACGGAAGTTTACCTGCAAGCCGCGCAACGCACGCTGGACCTGGGGAAAAGCGTGCTGGTGCTGGTGCCAGAGATCAGCCTTACGCCGCAGACGGTGGATCGTTTCAAGAGCCGCTTTTCCAGCATCCAGAAGCAAGTGGCTGTGCTGCATAGCGGACTGAAGGAGGGGGAGCGCTTTGATGAATGGCATAAGATCGCCACGCGCCAGTGCCGCATCGTGATCGGGGCGCGCAGTGCCATCTTTGCCCCGCTGGAGGAGCTAGGGCTGATCCTGGTGGATGAGGAGCATGAGAATTCCTACAAGCAAGACGCTCCGCCGCGCTACCAAGGCCGGGACGTGGCCGTAATGCGGGCCTGGATTGAGGGTTGCCCCATCGTGCTAGGGAGCGCGACGCCGAGTCTGGAATCCTTCCTCAACACGCAGCGGGGAAAATACCAACTAGTGGAAATGAAGCACCGCGCCGACGACTGCACATTGCCGTTAGTGCGCGTGATCGACATGAAGTTAGAAGGCGGTAAAGGGAAGCGCCAAGGCCCGGCCATCATCAGTGAGCGACTGCGCATGGGGATCGATCAACGGCTGCAAAAAGGCCAACAAATCATCCTCTTTCTCAACCGCCGGGGCTACAGCAAAAGCGTCACCTGCCAAGCCTGCGCCCACGTGGTGATGTGCCAGCATTGCAGCACCACGCTGCGGCTGCATCAGGCGGAGAACGTGCTCATCTGCCACATCTGCGGCTTCCGCCGCAAGCCGCCTCGCAAGTGTCCTGAGTGTGGTGATCCGGCCATTTTCTTTAGCGGATTCGGCACCCAACGCGTGGAGGAAACACTGCTGAAAATTTTCCCTAAGATCCGCATGGCCCGCGTGGATGCAGACTCCATGGGGCCTGCGAATAAGCTGCGGGACACGCTCAATGATTTCAAAGCCAACAAGCTGGACTTGCTGATCGGCACACAGATGATCGCCAAGGGGCTGCATTTTCCTAACGTTACTCTGGTGGGCGTGCTCAATGCAGATCTGGCACTGCACATTCCGGATTTCCGGGCGGGGGAAAGGACGTTTCAACTGCTGACGCAGGTGGCCGGACGTGCGGGCCGTGGAGAAATGGCGGGGGAGGTGATCATCCAGACGTTCACGCCGCAGAGCCCCAGCGTGCAGTTTGCGCGGCATCATGACTTCGATGGATTCGCCCGCCAAGAGCTGGCGATGCGGCGGGAGTGCGGGCATCCGCCGTTTAGCCATGCCGTGTTAGTCAATGTGCGCAGTGAGCACCAACAGCTCGCGCAATTTGCCATCGAATCCCTGGCGGAAACGCTAGCCACCAAGCTCCCGGAGGGCATCATGATGAGTGAGCCGAACCCCTGCCCGCTGGAGCGCACCCACAACCAATGGCGCTACCAACTACTCTTCCGCGCCCGCACCGTGCGGGAAATTACCAGCTACCTGATGCCGATCCTGCGCAAAGAGCGTCCGAAAAATGAGGCCATCCTAACCGTGGATGTAGATCCAGTGAATCTGATGTAGCGGGCGCGGCGGCCTCACGTCCGCGGCTACGCATTGCGCAGGGCTTCAGGTAGAGAGATCACATCCAACGCCGAACCGTTAGGCCTCCATCGTGAGATCAGTTAGGAGATCCATTCGTAGTTTCATCGCTCCTACGCGTGTCAGCGCTTTTTAATAAGGCAGCTCCTTCACATACAGATTACGGAAATAGAGCGTGTTGCCGTGGTTCTGGAGTTCGATGAGTTCTTCCCGCAGCAAGGGCTGACCGGGCTGCCAGTAGTTTTCTAGCAACTGCTCATCCACCACGCGCTGGCCGTTGAGATCGATACTGACGCGCTCGCCCACCATGCGGATGTGGAAAGTATTCCATTCTCCTAACGCACGGTCAGCTTTAACCAGCGGATCTTTGCCCACGAGGCCGGGGCCTTTGTTATTCCACATACCACCGGAGCCTTTTTGGCAGCCATGTTGGAATTGCGCTTCGTTACTAGGATCCCAGATTTGGATCTGCGGCGTGCTGCGGATGTAGATGCCGCTGTCCGCCTTGGCCGGGATTTTCCAATCCACATACATTTCAAAATCCCCGTAAGCCTTAGCGGTGCAGAGACTCTGGCCCTTGCCATCGAAGACGAGCGCACCATCCGCCACGGACCAATGCGCGTGGGCCGAGTCATCGCCCTTGGCTTGCGCGGTGGCCAGCGCGTCGGGGCTCAAAGCGCGACGTTTAAATGGATTGCCATCGCCCACGAGTCCTTGCCAGCCCGTGAGATCTTTACCGTTGAAAAGCGCTTTAAAGCCCACTGGTGGCTGATTCGACTGCGTGGACTGCGGCAGGGCGGGGGCTGCCGTGTAGTCTGCTAGCTTGAGATTTTTATACGCCACGTAGTCCCCATGGCCGCAGAAGGCGAGGTAGCCCGTGGTGCGTTTGGCACCAGGATGTTTGGCTTCATCGTAAGTTAGGCTCTTAAGGAAACAGTCGGTAATGGTCTCGCCATTGAGGATGACTTTGATGTGATCTCCGATGGCGATGATCGTCTCGTGATTCCATTCTCCCACGGGCTTGAGGAAATTTTTGTCTTTCTGAATCGACGGCTGGAGGTTGTAAACGGAGCCGTGGAACTGCCACTCTTTGATGTCCTTATATTTCTCGTCCCGGTCATCGAGCACTTGGATTTCCATGCCCACATAAGCCGCGTCACCCGTGCCTGGATAGCGGATGCCAATGCCATTGTTCGACCCGGCCTTGAGTTTGAAATCGAAGTCGAACACGAAGTCACCATACTCTTTTTCGGTGTGGAGAAATTCCCCTTTGGGGGTGCAAGCGATCACCCCGTCTTGCACCTCGTAGCCACTCCCCACCCAGCCTGCGAGGCTGTGCCCATCGAACAGGGAGGTCCATGCGGCCTCGGCTAGCATGGCCGTGGTCTGGGCCGCAGGCACAAGATCTGCGTGGGCGAAGGAGGTGGAAGAGGCTAAGGCGAGGAGCAGGAATGGAGAATATTTCATAGGTGTTAGGTGAAGGAATGGCAAGACGCTAGTGGCGGAAACTGCCTTGCGCAGCAAGCCTAAGCACAAACTCAAACGCTCGCATTTGCGGGCTGGGATGCCGTCCAGCGTCCGTGCATACGTTCTTGCATGGAGGAGACCACTGCCCAGACTCCGCGCATGATTATTTCTCCACTCCTGCGCTGGTTGTTACTCTCTCTCACATTTTCCTCCGCCGTGTTAGGTCAGGATACCGCACCTTCCCCTTGGACGCTTCCGAAAGATGAGCAAGGACTGCCGGGGGCCGGGCCAGTGCGGCATCAGGATTGGTTCGCAGCGTTGTGGAAACAGCAACGCACGAAGTTTGCCGCGCATCTAGCGCAGGATCAGGGTGCCGTGGTGTTTCTGGGAGATTCCATTACCCAAGGCTGGGGGGATGACTTTGGGAAATCTTTTCCCGGCCAGAAAGTAGCCAACCGTGGCATCAGCGGAGACACCTCGCGTGGCATGTTAATCCGACTGCAAGCGGATGTGCTAGACCTTCATCCCGCCGCCGTGGTCATGCTCATGGGCACGAATGATCTGGAGGAAAAAGCCACGCCTGAGGTGATCGCTGGCAATGTGAAATTGATCCTAACCGCACTGCATTCCGCTCAGCCGCAGATGCCGGTAATTCTTTGCCAAGTCTTTCCTAGCTCCGCCAGTAAGTCCCGCCCGGCCGCTCAGATCAAGCAACTCAACGACCTCTACGCCGCCGCTGTGAAGGGCGATCCGCAAGTCACCTTCGTGGAAACGAACATCCTCTATGCCAATGCCGACGGCGATGCCAAACCCGAGGAGTTCCCCGATCTGCTGCACCCGAATGCTGTTGGCTATGCCAAATGGGCCGCCGCTCTGCGGCCCCTCTTCGCTACGTTAGGCCTAGCGGAAACGGAAACGGACGCTTGGCAGCCTGAGCCCGGTTACAAAAGTCTCTTTAATGGCAAAGACCTCACGGGATGGGGCTTCCGGCCTAAGGATGGCCCGGCCACTCACTTCGATGGCCAGACGTGGAGCAGTGACCATCGCTACCTCGCTCAGAATGGGAAAATCGTGGTAACCACGCCGTTAGAACGTAGTAAAATTGCCCAGCTTTACACCACCGCAGAATTCCCTACCAATTTCACGCTCAAGTTAGAATTCCGCGCCACGCCTAACGCCGACAGCGGCGTCTTTATCCGCAAGCCGCAGCTCCAATGTCGGGACTACTTACTGGCTGGGCCGTATAAAACGCTAGCCCATTATCGGCCCCAGGAATGGAACCAAATGGTGGTCACGGTGAAAGACAACGTGGCCCACTGCACGTGCAATGACGAGGTGCTGGAAGCCGCCTTGGTGCTACCTCCCAACGGCCCCATCGGACTGGAAGGAGACCGGGGACAAATGGAGTATCGGCATCTGCAACTCAAAGCGGACTAGCACTCAAAAATTAGTGCGGGGGCTGCGCTCCTATACGCAGCCCCCGCTGGTTCAACAACAAACCAAATTAACAAAATTTAACCGACGCGGTTGGCGCGTGGCGAGGGGCGACCAGTCAGGCGCGTGCGGGGGACTTGGATGGTCACGCCGGGCTGCGGGGCATCGTTGGATTTGATGCCATTGATGCGTTTGATCTCCGCTGCATCCGTATGAAATTGCGCCCCGATGGTGTCCCAGCTATCCGCTGGCTCCACGCTGTAATCAAAGTAAGGGTCCACACCAGAGAGTTCGAGGCCAGGCGGCTCTTGGGCCAGGGGGATGCTTTCAAACTTCGGTTTCGCGATCACGTTAGTAGATTTCGTGTTCTTGGAGGAATGCAGTTCCTGCGCAGCCAACCCTAACATTGGGGGAGGAGGCGTAGCAGACGGGGGGTCGGCCTTGGCCAGGGCCGCAGCGGGTTTACCACGCACGGGAATTTTTAGCGCGGTGCCAGGGCGCAGCCGATCAGGATTCACGCCAGGATTGGCAGCTTTTAATTCCTCCACCGTGATACCATAGAAAGTCGCTAGGGAATAAAAGGTGTCCTTGCCTTTGACCTCGTAGGCTTGCTTGCTCGTGCTCGTGGCTTTAGTTTCTGCGGGCTTTGCAGTAGGCTTGGAGCTCTTAGTTTCAGCTACTACGGCAGGAGACTTTTTAGTGGGGGTGGCGGTGCTAACCGTCAGGGTTTGCCCTGTTTTGACGCTGTTAGTCTTCAGTCCATTGAGCTTCATCAGCCGCTCTACGCTCAGTCCATTGCGAGCCGCTACTTTAGTTAGAGTCTCGCCCTTTTTCACTGTGTATTTGCTAACTGCGGGGGTAGTGCTCGCGCGCTGGCTGACTGCGCTGACGACTTGCAAGCCATTAGCTGCGGGCTCCGCAGCAGTCTTCGATCCATTGTAAAATCCGAGCACCTTGTGGGCGTTGCTGTTCGCAGCGGCTGCACTGACATTGGTGATCATGATAGCCAAGAGGCTAGTGGCTAAAATAAAGGTTGGATTTTTCATGGATGTTGTTATCTTAGTTTAATTAATTATAAATTGCAAGAAAATATCAATATTCTCTCAAGAAATTTAAAAAATTTACCTCCAAGCACTGCGGTCGAAGGTGGTTGGGGTATCCGTGCAATCTTGTTTCTTGCTAGTCTCGCTGCGTTTTGGTTCTGCCTGTGGCGGTTGACTCATGCTTTTACGCCAGAGCACCCCGGCTTCTCCGTGCGCCCTGCGCTGCAAGAAGGTCAAGTGCCCCAGGATTTAGCGCACGCACCAGAAATTTTAAAAACCATCGTCATCGATCCCGGCCATGGCGGTGAAGATCCCGGCACGCAGGGCAATGGGCTGCTAGAGCGGGAGGGCACGCTGCCCATCGCGCTGGCGCTAGCCGAAGAATTACGCTCCCGGAAATTTACCGTCGTGATGACGCGGGAAACGGATGTCACCCTATCCAAAGAAGCCCGCAGTCGGATCGGCAATGAGCCGGGGCGGCTGTGCTTCGTTAGCGTTCACTTGAATCATGCAGACTCACCCCGCACCGCTGGCGTTGAGACTTACTACGCTTGGCCGAAGCGTCCCCAGATCTTGCAGGAACTCATGGCGGCCCACCCGCTCCCGGATGGTCAAGTGCTCGAAGACCAGCGAGGCCGTCTGCTAGCGGAAGCGGTGCATCAAGCTGCCCTAGCAACGACGCAGGCGAACGACCGGGAAGTGAAAAATAATCCTAACTTGCTAGTGCTAAACTCCGTCCGCGTGCCTTCGATCCTCATCGAATGCGGCTTCGTCTCTAATAAAGCAGAGACGGATAAACTACGCACGCCCAGCTATCAGCAAGATCTAGCGCGCGGGATTGCGAATGGCATCGAAGCCTATCTCACGGCGGCTTCGGCTGACGCAGACTACGGCTTACAGGCGAAGCCGCACTGACGGCTCACTGCGCAGGCGCAGGGGCTTCCATGCTATTGAAGAACGACTGCAATTCACTGCGGAATTCCGCGGGCCACTCACTGCTATTAGAGGCTCCGCCGGATTTTTCGATGACGCGTGCTGCGCCTTGATCCTTCACGGCCACGCCCGTGGCATTGACTCCGGTGAGATTACTATCCGCCTTCTGATTTCCTTTCCCGGGCTTCTGGCCTTTGGCCATCATGGCCTTGGCGGCCTGCTGCATTTTGGCCATGGCGGGGCTGGATTTGCCACTCTTCTTGTCTGGAGGAATGAGCAGTTCAATGATCATTCCTTGATCCGCCACCGTGGCCTTGTCCGTCTGGGGTGAGCCTAGTTGCAGGGCTACATCGGTCATGAAGGTGTTGACTTGTTCCAGCAGTGGCTTGGCATCATCAATAGTCGTCGTGGCGCCTAACTCCGCCATGCTAGCGGCTAGCTTACTTTGGAGATCCGCCAGTTTCCCTGCGTCTTCCACATAGTTATCCTCCGTCCACTGCCGCACATCCAGTGCCTGCGTCTGCTCGCGAATGCTGTCCTGCTCCTGCGCAGCGCGCACTAGCGCGATCAGCAGTTCCATCATTTCCGGCGGCATCTCTGCGCTGCCCTCGCCCTTGCTGTTGGATTCGCTCTGCAACATGCCCGCCCAGGTGTCCAGTTGCTCGCCCCAAGTGCGCGCGGTGCCCACGGATTTCATGACCAAGTTCGCTTTCACAAATCCTGCTAGTTCCGTCAATGCGCCCACCACTTTCTTGTCCTCCATTTCATGATGCACTGCGCCATACTTCTCGTTCGGCAAACGCCCGATGAAGCTGCCCATGTCATTCACCAGTGATTCCACCTCCGTGGTGTTCGCCTCTTGATTGGCCGCCGATTTCTGGAAATTCTTCTGCGCAGACTCCTCTATCTCCGTGGGCCGCAATCCAACGGTGGACTTGGCGAGCTTCTTCAAATCTGCCGACACCGTGTGCTCTTGGCGGGCCGAGTGCCGCAGGCGGTTGTAGAAATTCCGCGCATACAGATTCTCATTCACCGTGTTGATCTTCTTAGCCGCCTCCCGCATGGAATCCAGCGCCTCTTGCTGCTGCTCCTCCGCCTTGGCTAGCGCTTCTTCACGGCTCGGCTCATTACTCGGCTCGTTCGGATTCGGTGGGGCTTGGCTATCAGATGGTTTGCCCGCTTTGCCATCTTTGGGAGCCCCAGGCTTGCTAGCAGCAGGCTTGGCGTTGGCGGCTTGTTGCAGTTTATCCGAGGCCTTGGCCAGCGCAGGGTTGGCCTTTTCTTGCAGCGCCTTGGTCATTTTATCCCAGTCTGACAGCGTGCCCTCAGGAATCTCTTTGTTGCGCAGACCATCCTTTAACACACTCTCCATTTCTGCGGTCATCTTCTGTAGTTGCTCATCGTTCTGCCGCTCGCTGGCTTCCAGGCGCTTGATTTCCTCCGTGGTTTTCTCCGCGCCTAGCTGCTCTTTCCTATCAGCTATGGCCTTGTTCTCATCCACCTGACGTTCCTCGTCCCGGATGCGATCATCCAACTGCTTCAGCACCGCATCCATGCGGTCCCGCACCTTCTCCGCGTGCTTGGCCGGGCTCAGCACCCAGATCGTATGCTTCCAAGAAACGGAGGGCGCGCGGTCTGGGAAATAGTCCGTGGTGTAAGCGGCCAGCTCCACTTGCGAGTCCTCGGGGATCTTATGCCAGAGCGGAGACCAGTCGATGTTCCCCGCCAGCGTCGTGGCCGTGGGACTGCCCGACTCATGCGGCGTCTCGCCATGGCTCATCACTTTGGCCTCTGGCCCCGTGCTGCTCACCGTCCAGCCTAACCACGTTTCCTTCAGGCCGTAATCATCCGTAGCCACATAGCTTAATTTCACTAACTCACTGCTCAGAATCGCACTCTCCGTCTCCAGATCCTTGATCTCGATCTTCGGTTCCGCGTCTTTGGTGGGCGTAATTTTCAACGTATAAGGCGCGGTCGGTTGGAGCTGATGTTCGTCCGTCCAGCTCAAGGTATGCGTGCTTGGGGTCTCGCCAATGTTCATAGCTGCGGTGAGAAACGTCGCCCCTTTCGTCGTCGTGGGCGCGGACTCGCCCTCCATTTGCGCACTGGCTAGGGACCGCGCAATCGTGCCTTCAAATTGCACCTGACTGCCCAGCAAAAACTCCGCCGTGCCGCCTTGCACCAGCTTGGCAGTCGCTGGTAACTGTAAATAATCCGGCGGCTGCACGCGCGCGCTCAGCCCCTTCAACTCGGGCCGATGCAGCGGATGAATCGCAATTTCCCGCTGCGCATCCCCGACCTGCAACGACAGCACCGCCTCGCGCATCTGTGCGGGCAACGGCAGCGTCGCCTGCTGCTCCGTGATCGTGACCGTGATCGGCTCCTGCGTAGAAATTTGCGCCACGGCCTGTCCTGGCTTCCATGCAGAATCCGCCGTCAGCGCGATGTCCAGCGCGAACGGTTCGCCATGGGCCACGTAGAGATCCTTTGGCAACGCCTCCAGACTGGCAAAAGTATAGCGCTCGATGTTGGCAAACGGAGCCAGATACCGAGCCGCCGCATTGCGCGCAGCCTTGGGCACAATGAAAAATGGCAACAACGCCAAACCAGCCACCACGGCTGCCGCCAGCCCCCAGCGCTGCATTCCCTGCACGGGCACCGCTTGCGTGAAATCATGCTGCGCAGATTCCTGCGCCACCTGCGCGATGGCCGCCCGGCACAACGCAGGCGAAATGTTCGGCGGTAATTCCCCCGCCGCACTCAACTCCAGCACGCCCTGCAACCGATCCCCTAACGACCGGAAATGTTCCCCCAGCAACACCGCCAACTCATTAGCACTCCGCCGTTGCCACAGCCAATGCCGCGCCCAGCGCTGGGCAAAGATCCCTGCTGCCACCGTGCCTAACGCCAGTAACAGCGCCCGCAGCCACATGGGCGTATCATAGAGCCGATCCAACACCGCAAACCCCACGAACATTCCCACAAACCCCGCCACCGCACCCGCCGCTGCAAACCAAGATTCCACACGTTTGAGCCTCGCTTCATAAGTAGCGATCTGTTGCTTCAAAGCATCCGGCAGCGGTATTGATGGTTGGCTCATAAAGGTTGGTCAGGGGGAACAGGTGAGATTTTTTCCGCCCGCAGCGTGGCACCATTTCCCCTGCTGTCAGGCAATATTACGGCCTCCGTCACGGCCTGCGGAGAATCCTCCGCAGGGTTTTAAATCAACTCGGATCCAAGTTAGACCATTTTAAAAAGGGATCGGTAACCTTGCCCGGAAACACTATTTGGAAATCTGGAGTTTAGGCTTTCGGGCTAAAATGGCAACGTCAGTTGACGGACGGTGACTTCCCGCAGATTGGAGAGGCCCAGGCCTAACAGGCGCAGCGGACGCTGCACAAGATGGTGCCTGGCCAGCAGCCAGCAGGCGCAGCGGTAGATGCTGAGGGCGTCCTCCAACGGGGCTTCCAGGCTGCACTGACGCGTCAGGGTGGTGAAATCACTGTAGCGCACTTTCACCTGCACGGTGCCTGCGGCTAGGCGATAGCGGGTGAGCTTAGCGGCTAGCTCCGTGGCTTGCTCATGCAGGCATTGGCGCAGCAGCGGGCGGTGGCTGGTGTCCCTGCGGAAGGTGTTTTCACTGCTGATGCTTTTAATCTCATCCGCCAGATCCAGCGGGCGGTCGTCATCTCCCCAGGCCATGCGCTTGAGGGTGGGCCCCCAGGAGCCCACCAAGGCCCGCAGATCACGCGGGGTCGCTTGCAGATCAGCGATGGTTTTGAGGCCAGCTTGGACGAGGATTTCTTCCGTCACGCGGCCCACGCCATGGATCGCTCCCACGGGCAGGGGGGCCAGAAAGGTGGCTTTCGCAGACTCTTTTACTAACGTGAGGCCGTTTGGTTTAAATTGTGAGGAAGCAATTTTCGCGAGCAACTTATTGGGCGCGATGCCGATGGAGGCCGTCAGTTGGCGCTCCTGTTGAATGGCGGTTTTGATGGCCTGCGCTAGCGGCAGGGCGCTCACCAGCATGGCATCATGATCCGCCGCTGCGGGCAGTTGTGCGGTCACTTCCAGGTAGGCTTCATCCACGGAGACTTGCTGCACTAACTCTCCCGCAAACCGCCGCACGATCTCCATGATGGCCGCACTCTCCGCACGGTAAACCTCCATGCGCGGCGGCACGAAGACGCCCTGCGGACACAATCGCCCGGCGGTGCTGCTGGGCATGGCCGAGCGCACCCCAAATTTCCGCGCCTCGTAACTAGCCGCACAGACGACCCCACGCCGCTCTGGCGGAGCCCCCACGATGACTGGCTGCCCCCGCCACGCCGGATGATCCCGCTGCTCTACCGATGCGTAGAACGCATCCATATCCAGATGGAAAATGACCCGTGGAGCGGACATTCAGGATGCTAGCAGGTTCATTTCACCCGCCCCGCCCAAGTGGCTAGGCGCAGAAAGATTTGGAAGTTATCGTGCTCCTTGATGGCCACCGGGCCGATGCCCTTGCCGCTCAGCGCATCGTTGGAGATCCAGCCCGCATCGGTCACTAGCACCACGTGACCCGCTCCGGGCTCCGCTGTCGCGAGCAAGACTCCAGGCTCATCCCGTGGCCCGCCCAGGGGCTTGATGCTCAGGTCATTACGAATGAGCGCCTGGGGCTTAGCCGCATGGTCCGCCACTAGCTCAATGGTATTTCCCGTGTAGTAGGCCCACCGCAGCCCGCCGACGAGCCGCGTGTCCGCTGGGATTAGCAGGGGTTTAGCATCGGTATAGCGACTGGCCCATTGCATCCCGAAGCGACCTAACAGGTGATTGAAATCGACGATTTCCAAGTTGTGATTTTCCTGATTCCCCATGGCGATCAAGCCGCCGCCCGCCGCCACATACTGCTCTATGACTGCGATGTCTGCGGCGGCACAATGATGCGGTGCCGCATGGCCCGCCACGGCGGCATCACTGGGATTAGCGATGAGCACCACGCTCACCGCAGCTAGGCGTTCGGCGGTGAGCGGCTGATCACTAACCTGAATTTCAAATGTTGCCTGGAGCCGTTGCAACACGTCTTGATATGTCCCGGTGGGGAGATAGCGCGTCTCCCCCTCCGCATTAAAATAGCGGCTATAGAGCAGCACGGGCTTGGTCTCGGCGGCCTGCGCCAGCGCGCTACACACCCAGAGGGAAAGGAGGAGTGGGGAATATTTCATAGTCCCCCGCTATAAGCTGCGGGCGGCGGCTGCGCCACTTTAAAATTTCTCCAGCAGCCCTCACACTGTGGCCGCCAGGCCCTCGGCTTCGGCTAGTAATTTCTGATTCGCATCAAACGTCAAGAACTCCGCAGCCCCCAGATGCACTGCCGTGGCCACGTGGAGAATGTCTGCCCGCCGATGCCCGCGCTGCTCGGTATGGCGGCCACTGAGTTCCTCCGCCAGTTGATGAACCACAGACTAGTCCACAGCGACAATTTCTAGCACCTTCATCTTCAGATCGGACTGGAGATCGCGCAGCATCTGGGCCGCCTCCTGCTTGGTAAATCCCTTCGTCCGATCCTTCGTGTGGAGCCACACTTATCGTTGTTCCTGAACAGTTCGGCGGCAGCCTCGCACCACCTAGCTCGCACCAGCTTACTGAATACCAAAGGCGGCGCGCACTTTGGCGATGAACGGCTGATGCGCTCCCGGTGCGGCCCGAATCCATTTGGCGAGGTAGGCGGTAAAGCTCTCGCGCACAGGCGAGGGCGTGCTATTCAGCCAAGTAATGGCCTCCCAGTGTGCGGGCTCTTGCTCGAATAACTCTAGCAACCACACGGCCATGGAGCCATTCAGAGCCCGGTTCATGGGGTTCGCCCGCAGGTCCGCCTCGTGCTCGTGGTGGAATCTGGCCAACCCATGTGAGGGGATTTTTTCCCGGCCTCGCACCACCTTAGCCGCATATTCCGTGAGGGACGGGGCGTAGGATTGCCAGTTAGGATACGGCGGATCTTTCTCCCATGCTTGGGCGAGATGCCGCAGGGTAAAAAGCGAGGCCGTCTCGCAGAGCGTTTCCTCGAACCAAAGATTGGTGCGGCCATCATTGTCGAAGTTGGCCAGGATATGGCAGAATTCGTGGGCTAGCTGATAGGCAAACTGGCACCACAGCATCCCCTCCGTGGCTAGATCCAGGATGATCTCGTGGCGCGCATTCCGCTCGTAATGGACCATGGGCACGCTACTGACATGAGTGATGACGAAGGGCTCGATCTGACGGTTAGGAAAATAGCGCCAGAGCACGGCTAAGGTGCTGCGCGCCACGGCGGTGAGATTCTCCAGGGAGGCCTCTCCCCAGCCCTCTGGAATGATCCGGAAGGCTGGTAAATGCAACGTCTCCGCGCTTGCAGCGGATCCGATCAGGCTGGCTGCGGTGGTGGTGAGGAACTGCCGGCGGGTCATCGAGATGAAATTAACTTACGTTAGCGCTCCTTAGCCACTTTGGGATGTTGCAGCGCCATGCCTGCGGCAGCGATTTCCGCCTCTTTTTTGCTCTGCCCGGTGCCAGTGCCCAGGATCTCCCCAGCCCATTCCACGTTGGCTTCGAAGCGTTTGGCGTGGTCTGGGCCTTCTTGGCTGATGATGGTGTAGTTCGGGCTACCGGTGGATTTTGATTGGAGGAGTTCTTGCAGTTGGCCCTTGGGATTCACCTCAATGGGTTGCTCAGAAAGCAGGGTCAGTGACTCTTCTAGCAAGGTGAGGACGACGGTGCGCGCGGCACTGTAGTCCCCGTCTAGATAAATGGCGGCCACCACGGCTTCAAAGGCATCTGCGAGGGCCGACGGGCGGGAACGGCCCCCGCTGGTTTCCTCCCCACGGCCCATGCGCAGGTAATCGCCTAACTGGATTTCCCGCGCGTATTCCATTAGGGCACTGCGGGAGACTAGGCGGGAACGCAGCTTGGTCAGTGCGCCTTCATTAAAATCGCTAAAACGCTGAAATAACTCATGCGTGAGGATGAGCTGGAGGACCGCATCTCCTAAAAACTCTAGCCGCTGATTATCCTGACCAATGGCGCGCTGGGTCTCGTAACTCAGGCTGGGGTGGGTCAGGGCCTGTTCCAAGAGCGCAGGATTCTTGAATTGGTAACCGAGTTTGCTCTCTAGTTCGTTTAACATAAACCGGAAAACTGGACTGACCGCGCGCGGCTGGCTAACAATTTGAGATTAATAAAAAAAGATAAAATGGGGTGATCGACGGGGCTCGAACCCGCGACAACCAGAATCACAATCTAGGGCTCTACCAACTGAGCTACGACCACCATAATGGGACGATACCTAAACGCCTCTCGGAAAAAATCTAGTGTAAAGTTTCAGGGAAATCGGGAGCCCGAGCGGGGAGGCCAAAATGTTTTGAAAACTAAAGTCCGTGCTCAGGAAACGGCAACGCTAACTCCGTTTCCCCATGCAGTAATTCTGCGAGCACGGGCACTCTGGTGAATTGCTCTAGCACGCTGCGGTTGGTGATGCTAGCCGGATCCCGTTCGTCCTGCGGATGGTTCAGGATCATGCCCGCACAGGTGAGGCCATGGGCGGCAATGCTGCGCAGAGTCAGCAGGGCGTGATTCTGCGCACCCAAGCGATTATTTACCACTAACAGCACAGGTAATTGTAAAGCCACAGCTAGATCTGCCATCGTTTGCCCGGGAGCCAGCGGGGTTTCCCAGCCCCCTGCGCCTTCTACCAGCACGTTAGGGAATTTTTCCGTTAAGCGATGATACCCCGCCACCAAATCCGCCATGACCACCGGGCGATTGGCAAACTGCGCGGCCACAAACGGGCTCAGCGGCGTGGGAAACCAGCACGGATTCACTTCGTCTAACTCCGCCCCGGCCCCACTAGCCGCCAGTAAATGCTGCGCATCTGCCCGCCCACCACTGCTCACGGGCTTGTATCCCACCGCGCTCTGACCAGCCACCCGCAAGGATTCCAGCAGCAGGGTGGTGACATAAGTCTTCCCCGCATCTGTGTCCGTGCCCGTGATAAAGAGGAACATCGCTTAACTTAACTCCGGGACAGACACCCATTTCCGCTCGGCCCAACTTTGCAGCCCTAGCTCAGCTAGTTGCACGCCCTTGGCCCCTTCCCGCAGCGTCCACCGGAACGGCGTATCCAGGACCACGTGCTTGATGAACAGTTCCCACTGCACCTTGAAGGCGTTATCATAGTCGGCGGTGTCGGGCACTTCCTGCCAGTGATCGAAATGATTGATGGGGCTGTCCGTGTCTGGGCTCCAGATCGGCTTTGGCGTGCCGCTGAGGCCTTGGATATAGCATTTGCGCAGCCCCGCTACGGCGGAGCCATGGGTGCCATCCACCTGGAGCGTTAGCAGTTCATCCCGTCGCACCCGCACACACCAGGAGCTATTGAAATGGCAGATCACATCCTCCGCAGTCTCAAACGTGGCATAACAGCTATCATCCGTATCACAGGGGTAGGGCTGCCCCGCCTCGTCCACCCGCGTGGGGAGATGCGTGGCCCCCAGACAACTCACGGATTGCACATTTCCGAAAAGGTTATCGATCACATACCGCCAGTGACAGAGCATATCCACGATGATGCCGCCGCCATCCTCCTTGCGGTAGTTCCAACTGGGGCGCTGCGCAGGCTGGCCATCATGCTCACCCGTGAAGACCCAATAACCGAACTCTCCCCGCACGCTGAGGATTTTGCCGAAGAAGCCTTGGGCCTTGAGCAAGGCTAATTTCCGCAGTCCAGGCAGCCACAGTTTATCCTGCACTACGCCGTTCTTAATGCCGGCTTGCTCACACACGGTGGCTAGGCGCAGCGCTTCCTTCGTTTCCACGGCCGTGGGCTTCTCACAGTAAACGGCCTTTCCCGCAGCGGCGGCCATTTCCACAAACTTCGCACGAAATAACGTCCCGCTAGCATCAAAGAAAATTGGATAAGCGGGGTTTGCTAACACGGCGGGCAGATCCGTGGAAATTTTCAACGGCCCGGTGAGCGCACAGCTATGGGTATCTGCTAGCGCTTGCAGCTTAGCCGCACTGCGGCCCGTGAGGATGGGGTCTGGCATCAAGGTCAACTCCGCAGAGACGCGGATGCCACCCTGCCGCATAATGGCCAGAATGGAGCGCACCAGATGCTGATTCGTGCCCATGCGTCCAGTGACGCCATTTAAAATGATACCGACGCGTTGAGTGGCCATAAAGAAAGGGATGAGGGATGGGGAAAGTAGAGATGAGGCCCATTCCAGGCCGTGATCTGGTGGCGTTTGCAACTGAAATGTGCCGCACGCCGCTGGGATCAGAGCGTGCCCCCTCAGCAGCCTAACTGACATCCCACCAGGGGCAGGCCTGCCACAAACTCTCCCACGGACAGGCGACGTTTCCCCTCCATCTGCAACTGCTGCAACCGCACGGCTCCTGAGCCACAAGCGATCACGAGGCCCTGCGCATCTGCTGCTAGCACGGTGCCCGGCGGGCCGGAATCTGCGCTGATACTGACGGGTGGAAAGAGCTTCAGCAGTTTTGCCGGGCTGTCAGTTAAATGCAGCGTAGTGCTCGTCCCTGGCCACGGATCGAAGGCGCGGATTTGGCGGGCGAGGTCCGCAGCGGGACGTTGCCAATCAAGGATCCCGTGCTCCCGCGTGAGCTTCCGACAATGGCTGACCAGCGCTGGATCTTGCGGTGTGCGCGGAGCCGTGCCCGCAGCTAGCAACGGCAGCACTCGGGCCAGCGCCTGCGGTCCTAACACGGCTAATTTATCATGCAGCGAGCCGCCCGTTTCATCGGCTGCTAGGGCCACGCGCGCGCTCAGAATCACGTCCCCACTATCCAGCCCCAGCGCCACTTGCATCACCGTCATGGCCGTTTCCACATCGCCTGCGAGGATGGCCGCTTGGATAGGTGAGGCTCCCCGGTGCGCAGGCAGCAGCGAGGCATGGAGATTAATGCAGCCGAGACGCGGGGTGTCTAACACGGCCTGGGTCAGCAGTTGGCCATAAGCCACCACGATAAATAGGTCCGCGCCTAACACCCGCAGCGCGTCCACGCTGTCGCGAATTTTCACTGGTTGCAACACGGGCACGCCCGCCTCCTGCGCCAGCAATTTTACCGCTGGAGGCGTGAGGATCATTTTCCGCCCCACGGGCTTATCTGGCTGCGTGACCACGGCCACTAGCTCATGTTCCTGCTGCGTTAGGAGGTAACGCAGACTGGGCAGCCCGATCTCGCCCGTGCCTAAGAAAACAATTTTCATCCGGCTAGTAAATGGTCTCGGATGCCGCCCGCCATTGCTCTAGGCTAA
>JAYVOP010000381.1:0-3154 GCA_043757865.1 Verrucomicrobiales bacterium
CGAGATTTTTTCTGAGGAGCCGGATTTTGACCACTTTTAGGGATGGCTGGCAAGAATCATTTTCCGGGTGGAGTGATTTTCCTGTCACAGGCCAGTGGGGTGGCGGATATTATTAGAATTATAAGGTGAATGATACTGAGTGAAATTTAAGCAGTGACTCTGGCGGGAGCGAGGTCTCGCGCAAAGATCCTAACATTATGACGTCAGCCTAGTGTGGCCTCGCAGAGTGGCGAGAAAATGATGGCAATGATTTTATTCGGTGTCTAAGGTGCCTTCAAAATCTTGCATCACTAACATTTTCTCCCGTTCCCGTCCCGTGCCTGCTGCTAAGCCCCGCTATGACCTCCTCGAAAAGCTCGGAGAAGGCGGAGCTGGCTCCGTGTTCAAGGCTTGGGACACGCGCCTCCAGCGTTATGTGGCCATTAAGCGGCTGCATGCTGAGGCGCAAAGCGAGGGCGCAGGCGTGGGCACGGACTTAGCTAAGGAAGCGGCGGCCCTATCCTCTCTCCAGCATCCTAACGTGGTCTCCGTTTACGATCTGGATGAGATTGATGGCGAGCCGTGTGTGGTGATGGAATTTCTCAATGGAGAAACGCTGGAGCAAACGATGCGGCGGGGCGCGCTGAATCTCCCAGACTTTGCGGCCGTAGCGCGCCAAACGCTGGAAGGCCTCGTGGCGGCGCATCGGCTGGGGGTGCAGCATCGCGATATTAAGCCAAGCAATATCATGGTCAGTTGGCTGCCGAATGGTGACTTTTTAGTGAAAATGCTCGATTTCGGACTGGCGGATTTTACCTCCCGTCCCCACCAGCAAGTGGGCGCGCATGAGACGGAGACCTATGGCTCCGTGCATTTCATGGCCCCTGAGCAGTTCCTGCGCCATCCCGTGGATGCGCGCACGGACCTCTACTCGTTAGGCTGCGTGCTTTACTATGCGTTGACGGCTAGCTACCCCTTCGATGGCCGGACCATGGAGGACATCATTAATCAGCACCTGCGCACCGTCCCCACGCCCATTAAAAATCAGCGTGCGGATGTCTCAAACGGCCTCAGTGAATGGATCGAATGGCTGATGAGTCGTGATGCTGGCCACCGTCCGCAGCACGCCCAAGAGGCGCTAGACATGCTGCTGCAAGTGCTGGCGGGGAAAGTGCAGACGCTGGGGAAAAGCCGCATGTTAAAGACCCAGCAAGTGGTAAAACCTATCACCACCACTGTGCGGACTGGACCTACCGCAGACCGCCCGAACACCGCCCGCGTCCCCACGCAGACCGCCCCGGTGCTCCGCGTCTCCGCGCCCCCGCCGTCAGCGGATAAGTCAGTTAAGCCCGCCGCTCCTGCCAGGAAAAATCGCAAACTAGCGCTCATTGCAGGCGGAGCAGTGGGAGTGGTCGCCCTCAGCATTCTAGCCGCCGTATTTCTCCGTGCGAAGCCCACTACGGCCCTGGAAGATCCTAACTCCCCCCCCATTCCGTTGGCCGTGCTTTGGGCACGCGCGGACACGGGACTCAAAACGGATAAAGGTCAGCGCGACGCTAAGTTAGGCGAACCCGTGGATTACTGGGCAGACCAAGCCACGGACAACGGGCCGCACCCCATCCACTACATCAACACCCGCTCCAAGGAAGAGGAGCGCCTGATCCGGCTTCCGCGCTATCAAAATCTCACTCTGGGCAGCAGCATCTTTCCCGTCGTGCATTTCAGTGGGGGGCAATGCCTCATGCTCGCCACCTCTGACGTGTCTCAAAAGCAGCTGAACATCCCGACGGGCATTGCCGAAAACTCCGCCTCCGAGCTGACCTACGCCCTCATTCTTAAAGTCGATCCCGTCCCGGATAAGATGGTCATCCTCGCCAGTGCCAGCCTCAAGCAACCCATTCTTTGGGAACTCTACACGGAAAACCAGCAACTCTGGGTGGGCTCCCCGGGCAAGTCAGGTGCCGTGCCCATCCCTGTGCGCACGGATTTCATGGGCATCCTGCTCACCCTTTCCCGTTCCCAGAAACAAGCCAAACTCATCCTCTGCACCGGCCATGCGGGGCCTACGACCACCATCGTTTCCGGTATCCTAACGGACCCAGAGGTGGATCGCGTGCGCCTGGGAGCCCAAGCCCATGGCTCCGCCGGCCAAGCGCGCTGCTATTTAAAAGGTGATCTAGCCGAGGTCCACCTCTACCAGCGCCTACTCTCGGCGGACGATCAAGCTGCCTTCCAGCAGTATTTCGTGAAACGCTACGTGCCCTGAGTGGCAACGGAGTGCGGACTTTAGTCCGCTAGTCTGAAAAAATCCCGTTTGGCACTGGCGAATTAAAGTCCGCGTTCCTTGCTGAATTCCTTGGCCAGCGTGGTGAGCTGGCTCAGGATAGTAGGCGGAGCGGGAGCCCCTTTGAGCGCTAGCTTGGGATCGGCTCCGGCTTGCACCCACCACGTTAGGACGTCGATTTCTGCTGGGGTGCATTGCGCTTCATCAGCGGGCGGCATGTGATCATCATCGTCCTTCCCTAACTTCATGCGCAGGAGGCATTGGCTGTGGTCAGGATCCGCCGGGACGATGGACGTCTCCCCGCTTTTCCCCTGGCCTAACATGGCGGTATAGCTGTCCAGGCGTAGTTTTCCTTTCTCCTTCTCCGCCCCATGGCATCCGACGCAACGAGCCTGCAACAAGGGCTGGATGACGGCGGTGAACACGGTGGGCTCTGCTGGCAGGCTGATCGTAAGGTCTGTTGACTTCTCTGGAGGAGCGGCCCAGGGCAGGTGATCCAGCAGCTCACCGTGCGTGAGGGTGGCTCCTAAATGCCCGGCTAGGGCCACGCTGAGCATGGCCCCTAACACGGTGGCTTGGTAGAGGCGGGTGTGGACTTCCGGGCTGCGCAGAAAGAGCAGCAACGCCACCCAGGAGAAGCTGGCCACGGCTAGGCCCGCGTAGAAATGCTGCGTGAGGGTGGCTCCCTCCGCCTTGCCGATGGCGCACTGGCCCGCCACGAGGCCCGCCGCACAGGTGAGTAAATTCAACCACAGCAGGATGCGCAGCGCATGGCTGTGTTTCACGCCGCCGAAGATTCCAAGCACGAAAATGGCGGTGATCCACGCCACGGGATAATGCACAAAGAGTGGATGCAGCCGCCCGAGAAACGACGTCCACGGATGCAACTCC
>JAYVOP010000382.1:0-3152 GCA_043757865.1 Verrucomicrobiales bacterium
AGGGATTGGCTATAAAATGCTTTGATGTTGAGTTCGCTCATTCAGTCTAGATAGCAAGAAATTCGTCGGAGTCCACTCCCCACTGATTCCCGTTGCGCCCTTAATCAGAGGAGTCCATTCTTTTTTATAAATACAAATCATCAGGATGACATCACTGTGTTTCATATAATTTTCGAACGTGCCATTTTTGATGGTGTCCGCCGCCACTGTAATTGAAGACCACGCTAAATTGCAGCAAATAGCTAAGATTGTTTTTTTCATATTTTTTTAAACGATCTAGGGGAAACGCCAAGTACCGATATAAAGTTCGTAAGCCACCATCAACACTGCTGAAATCGTTTTGTTATACTTCTTACTTTTCAATCCTGAAAGGAACCCAATAGCGATGAAAACGGGGATGAGCCAATGATAATCCAGGAAACATCTAAAGCTGCTGTAATGTAACTTTTTTCGATATACGAAGAACAGAATCAACAACAATAAGGCTACCAGTTTGCACGGTGTAGAGAGTGTTTTCATTAGCGGATATTGCGCGGAAAGCCAATCACGTTGGTCTGTCTAGGCGGGATGCGTTCACCGTTCACCTCAAGCGCCACCCATTTGCCTTAGCATCACGCATGGCGTTATTTTTTAAGATTTCAGTCGGCACGGAAGGTAATAATTGAACCATTTTTTCTTTACCACTGAGAATGAGATTCGCAGCCTTATACTCGATACTGCTCGGACTAAAACTGCTCAGAAGTTGCCACTCACAAGCATCAAGGCTTCCATTCTTCAAAAGTGCCATGTTTACGCAGCTTACAATAACAATCGCTCCCAGAGTTGGTGGCCGATCAGAGACTCCTTCGGATGGCCAACAGGTGATATCTCCAACCATATAATACGGGTGCTCACTGTCAGGCGGCAATCTAGTCACTGTGCCCACTATCATCAAATCTGGAGGCCATGCCACCTTTTTCGCCTGAGAGAGTTCAGCTCGAGATAACCATTTCACTATCCGTTGCTTTGCTGGCTTTTTGCGTTCTACAACTGCAATATTTGCCTCTATCATCTGGGGTATCAGTGATCTTTGGTTTAACAGATCTTGGCAGCCTGTAATCATAGGTGCTGCCGTGATCAGTAGTGCGATAATTTTCGGTTGCATTTTGCTATTTTTTCTCGTCTATATTTAATACTTGAGCAACCACGATCGGTCCATACATTACTATCATACCCATATGGCCAATACGTCGTTCTTTTTTGCCTGCAATTGGCACTTCGACAAATCCGTGTATAGTTTGCCCCCCTTTGGAAGCATCTTGATTCCCATTTTCGGCCCACGTAACCTTTGAGCCTTTGAATAAAGTATTTGGTCCATTTTCAATGCCGTTCGTCTGATAGTAATTTAGGGATTTTTTAATTTTAATTCCCGCTGGTTTCGATTCGTTATATTTCTCGCCCATAAACGGCAGGAAGCCAGTGTATTTATCTCGCCCATTTGATACAGGATCTATAGTTCCAATCGCTAATTCAATCATTGATTTGTCTTCAATTTTGTCTGATTTGGCAATCATGTGAGCGATCTGTAATGCTGACCATGCCCCCCAACTATATCCAACCATCCTAACTTTAAATGGTGGGACGTCTGCATTAGTTAGTTTCCCATCTTTATTTTTGTCGAAGTAAGTAATAATATCGTTTATTACTTCTTGCGTTTGTCTGGAGGTGTAGAGGCCGTGACCTTCAGGGCCTTTTCCAGCCTCCACTCCCCCAGCCGCAAATTCGGAGGCTCCGTCAATCATGTTTGGATTATTTTCATTAGGATTAGCGCCTTTTAGTGCAATTTTCATGGGCTTACACGAATCCACCAACCCCCATAGATCGATGCAATTAATAGTATCATTCCCCACCACCCCATACAAATTCACCCCGCCTTCCTCCTCAATCGGATCTCGCCCCAGCCACCGCCCTAACACCGCATCATAATACCGATACCCGTAGTAGCACAGCCCCGTTTCCTCGTCGGTAAACTTGGTGCTGAGGCGAAATGGATTACTAGCCGCTGCAGTGCCAGTGGCGCGTAGCGTGCGGCCGAAGGGATCGTATTCGTAGGTGGCTTCCAGGGTGCCGGAGGTGGCGTTGAGCAGGGCCATCACGTTGCCGTTGCCATCGTAGGCGGGGTAATGCGGGCGGGTGAGTTGGTTATAGCTGATGACGCCGGAGTTATCCACGGCTTGGTCCTCGTGGTCTGTGATGACGAGCAGGCCGCCGATGCCGCCCGCACCCTGGAGGGTGCCGCTGACATCTAGGCCCTAGGTGTAGGCTTGGCGCAGGACGGGGATGGGCGTCAGGCTGGTGCCTGCGACGGCCACGTAATCCATACGGTAGGTGGCAATGAGGTTCCAACCGTCGTAGAGATAAATATCCGTATAGAGATCGTGGAAGGAGCTATCGCTGGGGGTATTGCCACTGACGTGTTTCCCGATGCGGTGGCCATCTGCATCATAGATAAAGATTATATGGAACTCTGCATACGGCCCCTGTCCCGGCCCGGCGGCGGAGAAGAGTCGGTTATCACTATCCCACACGTAGAGCCAACGGCCATCGGAGACCACATTGCCATCCGCATCATAGCCCACGGTGAAACCTCCTGGATACGTAGCTGCTAGGCGCGGCGGGGCATTGGTGCCATCCACATTGACTCCGCCTTCTTTGAGCGTGGCTTTAGCGAAGGGGGCATCCGTGGCGTAGGGGCTGATCTCTGTGCGCCACCACGGGCCCACGGTTTGCACGTCGGCGGCGGTATTGGTGGCAGCATTCAGCGCAGTGACGGCTTGGCTGGTGCTGGTGCCTGCACGTGTGCCTAGGAAATCCGCCTTAGTGCTGCTGCGGGTGACGCCTCCGTATTGGTTCAGTCCATTGGCTGGGGAATACGTTACGGTGCGCAAGTTATTGCCATTGGCGTCTCCGCCCTCGTAGCTGGTGAGGCGGTTGCCGATGTTGTCATAGGTGTATGCCATCTGCGCTCCGGGGAGCAGGGAAGCAGGCGTATTAGCCGTGGCGAGGGCGGATTTTCTACCAGAGATCACCTGGGAGCGGGCATCGTAATCATAGGTCCAGCGGGTGGCATCCTCCCGGGTGGCAGTCAGGCGGCGGCCCAGTTCATCCACGGT
>JAYVOP010000383.1:0-3140 GCA_043757865.1 Verrucomicrobiales bacterium
ATTGCCTCACCAAGGCGTCTTCCGCTTGAAGCGCATGGACATGGGGGAATACGCCTGCAACTACAATTACCCGCAACGCATGATCCTCATGGGACGGCATGCGGATTTCACCATCGAATTTTTCTCAATCTCCTCGGATGGCTACATGGATGAGGTGGAGGTCTGCCGAATCTCCAGACGGTGATCTTTCCCGCGAGTTTTACGAACCTCCCGAGCCCACAGCGGGCAGCTCAGCATGGCCTCAGATCTATTGGGCCTGTGTCGGAGACGGAGGGCGCGGGGCTAGCTGCTGGAAGCCTAGTTAGGGAATGCGGGCGGACTAAAGTCCGTGCTCCGTGGTGGCGACTTTATTGTTTGGGCGCTCAGGCATCGCCAGCGGTAGGATCGGTTACTTCTAGATACAGCCGCTCCAGGGTGGTGCGGGAGTTGCCAGCGTGGAGGACTTTGGCGGTGGCATCGCTGGCGATGAGTGCGCGGAGCTTTTCCATGAGTTCAGGCGTGGCTCCGCTAAGTAAGATTTCCTGCTGGTCCTGCACGGCTATGAGCTGGGTGAGCGGGCCTTCCCGGACCATGCGGCCTAGGCTCATGATGCCGATGCGGTCACAGACTTCTTGCACTTGCTCTAGCAGGTGGCTGGTGAGGATGATGGTGATGCCGCGGCTTTTGAGTTCGAAGATGAGATCCCGGATGAGGCGGCTGCCGGAGGGGTCCACGCCAGCGGTGGGCTCGTCTAGCACGACGAGCGAGGGGTTCTGCACTAACGCCTGGGCGAGTCCGATGCGCTGTAACATGCCTTTGGAATACCCGCCCACGGCTCGGTCGGCGGCATGGTCTAGTTTCACTAGCTTCAACAGATCCGCCGTGCGGGCGAGGAGTTCGGGCTGCTTGAGGCCGCAGAGCTTTCCATAGAAATGCATGGTCTCCCGCGCGGTTAGATGCTTGTAGAAATAGGGGTTCTCTGGCAGGTAGCCGACGACATTCCGGCTGCCGACTTCCGCACTGTCTTGGCCGAAGAGGTGGGCGGTGCCAGAGGTGGGCTTCAGCAGGCCGAGCAGGACTTTGAGGGTGGTGCTTTTCCCCGATCCGTTGGGGCCGATCAAGCCATAGACCTCCCCAGGCTGGATGGTAAAGCTGACATCATTTACCGCTAGCACCTCCTGTCTGCGCAGGGTGGGCAGGCGAAAGGTCTTCACGAGATGGTCAATGCGGACGGCGGGGGGAGTCTCCATAAGTGGGCGACGGTGCAGCGTTTCATAGGTGCTTTCAAGACGATCTTGACAAATCTCGCATCTGCTGGAGAATGGCGCGTTGCAGGTTCCAGCGCAGTTCGCGTGAGGCCGCGTCATTTCCCACAGGTCAATAGCTCAATTGGTAGAGTAGTGGTTTCCAAAACCATTGGTTGGGGGTTCGAGTCCCTCTTGGCCTGCCACTTTTCTCAATATAAAGTGGCGGGCGGAACCGGAAGAAGAAAGCAGCAAGCAAGGAATAGGTTGCGTGGCGAGGAAAAATTTGAATGATGGTGGCCACGCGTGGTCAGACGGCTGCGCCTCCCCCCCTTTCTCATGCCTGTTCCATCTGCGGATTTCCCCTGTCCTCACTGCCTGTTAGACATCCTACTGGATGAAGACACGGCGGGGCGGGAGGTATCATGCCCGCACTGTGAGGTGCGAGTGCTGCTACCTAAGTTGCCGCCTGCCGCCCTGCCCGTCGTGGAACTGAAGCCTATCCATAGCAAGCGCAAGGCCCCAGCGCCCCCGCCAGCGGACTTCCCGCAGCAGTTAGATCTCTCCATGTTAGGACAAGCGCCCGCAGGGGAAATGTCAGCGGATCTGGCTCAGAAAAATTTCCCCCTGCATAAAAGTCAGCCCATCCTGGAACTCAGGAATCTGGAACTGCACCCAGAGGCTAATCTGCCGCAGAAAGGCCGCTCTCGTGAAGAAGAACTGCGGCGGCTGGCGGCCATGGCGGGCAGTGCGGAATACGATTTGGGGAAATTCCAGCGCAAGGGCATGCTCACCTTCGCCTGCCCCCGCTGTGCCCGCCCGCTGTGGGTGAGCAAAAAGGAAAGTGGCGTGCAGGTGAGTTGTGAGGGCTGCAGTGCTGCTGTAATAAGCCCGCGTCCCGAGTTAGGGTTGCCTGCACAGTTGCTAGAGGATGATGGCGCGGACGTGCGGCCAGCCTTGCCAAAGGCAGTCCTGCCCACCACCCGCCAAGTGGAAGACATCAGCTTAAACGAAGGCCTTGCCGGCGGCCGTGCGCGCCGCCAGCCACCGAACCCCAAGCCGCCCGCTGCGCCCTCATTGGATCAACCGCACAAACCCCTGCGCCACGATCACAAGATCCAACCAGTGCCTGCACGCGGAGATGAAATCCTCACGGGCGCGTCCATCCTCCTCCCCAGCGAGCGGAAATCCACCGCCCGCACCGTAGGCGCGCAGCAACGCGTGGAACCAGCCGAGCCGGCCGCCGTGGCTCCCGCCCCAGAGCCCACCACCGCGCTTGCTGAACCGGCAGACCCGAAGGCCTCCAAGGGAGCCGGGCGCTTGAATAATAAAGGCCGCACGTTCTCGCCCCACAAAGAAGTGGAATCCGATTTAGAGGTGCTCGAAGCTTGGGGCCAAACCGAGGCTAAGCCCCCCGTCTCTCGTCGCTACCTCGTTATCGCGACCCTAACGATGATCCCCATCCTCTTCGGGGTGGCCATCTGGACGATCAAAGGCACCTTTGCCAAACACCCGCCCGCCGCCGCCAAGCCCGCCGCCGCCATCAATGAAGCGGATAAAGTCCGCGTGGCCCAGAGCGTGTTAGATAAATTTTTTGAAGCCAAAACCGTGGAAGAAATGGCCCGCTACGTGCGCCATCCAGAGATCACCCTGCCTCGGATGCAAGCTTGGTATCAGCGACCGTTCGCGCGCTTTGCCGTAGAGTCTTTAAGCAATCCACAGGAGAGCGAGATCGACGGCGTGGACTTCTTGGTGGGCAACGCGACGTTTACGGATGGCAAGTCCCGCCCCGTGGCCCTGGAGATCCCTGATGCCCGCAGCCCCAATGCCTCGCCAGATGATCTGCGGCTGGATTGGGAGAGCTTCGTGTATTGGTCAGAAGTCTCGTGGGATAAGTTCCAAGCCCTGGAAAGTGAG
>JAYVOP010000384.1:0-11700 GCA_043757865.1 Verrucomicrobiales bacterium
GCCAGGAGCGTTTCCATGGCGCTGATGGTTGCTTCCGTGCCGGAAATCACCACCAAGTTAGGACTGTTGATGGCCGCCAGATCCACGCCGGGCCGCAGCAGTGCCTGCACCTGCGCTTCGCTGGCCCGCACGCCGAGCATGGCTCCTGGTTCGCACTCCCACAGTAAGCGCCCGCGCACGGCCACGAGCCGCAGCGCATCTGGCAAACTCATCACCCCTGCGAGACATGCCGCCACGTATTCTCCCACGCTGTGGCCCAGCATCATGGCGGGTTGCAGGCCACGGCTGGCGAGTAATTTCGCCAACGCATATTCTGTAACGAACAACGCGGGCTGAGTGTAGCGCGTTTCGGCTAGCTGCTTTTCTTGATTCTCCGTGGAATGCAGGAGCGTCCGCAGATCGAGCGCTAGTAAGGGTTGCAGCAGATCACAGCATTCATTGATGACGGCTTTGAAGACGGGCTCCTGCGCATAAAGTTCCGCGCCCATGCGCTGGTGTTGTGAGCCCTGGCCAGGAAAGAGCAACGCCACGGGCACCGCCCGCGGGGTGCTGACACCCGTGAAATAATCTTGCTCCTCCACGCCCCGGAGCGCCTGGATGGCTGATTCCACGCGCTCGGCTACGCACACTGCCCGTTGTCCGAAGACGGAGCGGCCGCGTTGCAACGTGGCGGCTACATCGGCTAGATTTACGGTCGGATCGGCGGCTAAATGTTCTGCGAGTTGCTCCCGCAGGGCCGCGAGGGCAGGTGCGGTTTTGGCAGACAGCACCAGCACTTGTGGCTCTGTGAGCGCAGTGCTGGTAGGCCGGGTAGGGGCTTCTTCTAACACCACGTGGGCATTCGTGCCACCGAGGCCAAACGAACTCACTCCCGCCCGCCGAGGATGCGCTTTCACAGGCCACGGGCAGGTCTTGGCGTTCACATAAAATGGACTTTTCGCTAACTCTAGCAGCGGATTCGCCCGTTGGAAATGGAGGCTAGCAGGGATGGTTTGATGATAGAGCGAGAGGGCGGTCTTCATCAATCCGACCACGCCTGAGGCCGCATCCAAGTGGCCGAAATTCGTCTTCGCACTGCCGATGGCACACGCGCCGATGCGCTCGCAGCCACCCGCACGGAAGGCTTCCGTGAGGCCCGCAATCTCAATCGGATCGCCAATCGGCGTGGCCGTGCCATGGGCTTCGATGTAGTCGATGGTGGCAGGATCGATGCCGCCTAACGCCTGCGCTAGGCTGATGACTTCGGCATGGCCGCCGACGCTGGGCGCGGTAAAGCTCACTTTATCCGCGCCATCATTATTTAACGCTGCGCCTTTGATGACGGCATAGATGCGATCGCCATCTCGCACAGCATCTTCCACGCGCTTCAGCACTACTACGCCGCAGCCGTTGCTGAAGACAGTTCCCTGCGCGCGTTCATCGAAGGCGCGGCACGTGCCATCGGGAGATTGCAGGCTGCCCTCTTGATAGATGTAGCCGCGCTCCTGGGGAAATTTCACGCTCACGCCACCAGCTAGGGCCACATCACATTGGAAACTTTGCAATGCCGTGACCGCCTGACACACCGCCACTAACGAGGTGGAGCACGCAGTGTAAATGTTGAGCGCAGGGCCACGGAGGTTGAGTTTATAAGCCACGCGCGTGGCGAGGTAATCTTTCTCATTCCCCATCATAATGGCGTCAGGCCCCACTTGCTGACGCAGCGCGTGGTTATGCTCCACATGGCTTTGGAAATAACTGTTATTTGACATCCCGGCATACACGCCGATGGGGCCGACGTTGGCCGCAGCCGAATCAATGGCGGCATCCTCTAGCGCGTGCCAACAGGCTTCCAAGAACACGCGTTGCTGCGGATCGGTGGCCTCCGCTTCCTTCGGACTCATGCCGAAGAAGGCGGCATCGAACCACTCTGGCCGGGAAATGAGACCCCGGCGGGGCACATAGTCAGGATCATCCGCTGGTTCTTCCGGGCTGATCTCAGCGCGTGGAATAGTGCTCAGGCCTTCCTCCCCATTGACGAGCATTTTCCAAAATGCGGCCACGTCATCAGCCCCCGGAAATTTCCCAGCGAGGCCAATCATGGCGATGCCTTCAAGCGGTGGAGTGGTGGAGTCTAACGACATGTGGGGGGAATTTATTGCAGTCTCATGCGGCTGAGCGCAGCGCGTGCGGCGGTGGCGCGCTGGCGGGCTTGGAGCGCGAGGTGATGGATCGGCGGAGGCGTGGAAATCGACACGGGGGGAGGCGGCAATGCCACTACCGGGGCCGCGTGGAGGGATTCCGCTGCGAGGGTCAAGAGATCATCACTAGCCGCTAGTTCACGGCTCAATTCCTTAGCAGTGGAGGAGGCTGCCGGCGCGATGAAGAGGAGCCGCCCGGGGCGATCTTCCCCCAGATCTAGATAAACGACGCGCAGACAGTCCGGCGGTAGCTCCGCGTGGGCGGCAGTGCTGAGTTCCACGATCTTAGCGGCTAGTCTGCCATTGGCATAACCGTCTAGACCGTGCGTCTGGACGGACGCGGTGAGCGTGTGACGCTGTGCTAGGGTGGTCACAGCTTCCGTGAGGCGATCACGCTCCAGCCGCTCTGTCACCGCCCAGAGGCTGCTCTGTGGTGGCGCAACGAGGCTGCGGCCAAGCCGCTCGGGCGCAGGCGCTGCGGAGTTCTGCTCAGAATTAGCTAGCGATACTGGGCGCTGGGACATGGCAGGATCAATCATCGCTAGGCGAATCTTATCCGACTCCGTTAATTTAGCGTCTCGGTCCATTCGGGCGTAGCCTCGTTCCACCTCTGGGCAGCCTTGCCGCAATTGTGAATTAGCAATGACCACGAAATCTGGCCGTTCTAACGCGGGCCGGTAATGCGCAGCTATGATGCTAGGGACGGGAGCGAAGACTTGGCTAGGATCGTAGCGCAGACTGCGCACTTGATGGACGGGGAAATGGTAGCTGCCATCGCGGAAACCATCTGTACAGGCGGCTCGGAGGAAATTTGCCATCGGCTGATTCCGGGCCGTGGCATGGAAAGGCAGCACGATCCCGAGGCACTGGCGGGCGGCGGCGGCTTCCGCAAATTTTACGAGGAGCGCATGCTCCACACCTCGCCCTAACACGCGGGAGCAGAGCAGGAAATTTTCCACGAAGCACAACGGTCCGCGCACTTTAGCGATGAACAGACCCACGTCTCCATAGTCGGCTAGGCGATCTTTTACGCTTAAGATGAGCATGAGATGGTCCACGCTGGTAATGACTGCGGCGGCTTCCTCCGCGCTGCGATGCAGGCTGGTGGCATTGGCCTGATGCGTGCGTTGCGTGAGCCGCGCCACTTGCTCTGCGTCCGCAAGCGTCGGCGTGCGCCAGGATAGCTGTAGCTCCAAGCCCTGGAGAAAGTCCGCGAACTGCTGCGGCTGCGGCGGGGCGGTGCCGTGGCGCGGCTCCTTGCGCGGGATGAGCCCTGGCAGATCCAGCGCCCAATGGTTCGTGAGCAGCGGCATGATGGCGCACTCCTCTGTTGGCAATGAAATGGTGACTAGATCAGGAAATGCGGCAGATACCTCCTCACATTCCAGGGGATTAGCGGAGATAAAAACGACGTTCTCCGGCAGGATCCGCCACGTAGAGAGAAGTTCCCGCACGCTGGTGGATTTGCTCTGCCAGGAGACTTTCCACCCGGCAAAATCACTGGCCTTCAAGACCATCTCGGGCCGCGCCAAGACGGAATGCACGTGCCGTGCCTCATTTTTACTCGCAATCCCTAGCCTCACCCCCTGCGCCCGCAGACCCGCTAAAAAATGATGGAAATCCAGCCGCTCCTGACTCATTTCCACTCCCCCAGCCCCCACTTCCCCCACAAGGCCCGCCCACAACGTATCATCCGCATCCACAATGATCGCCTGACACGCAGGCTGCAAGAAAGGTCGCGCCCGCCGCATCAGCGCAGTGGCCAGCGCCTGGATAAACTCCGCCCGGTAAGGCCCTCCATTAGCGCTCGGCTCATAAATCGAGCTCACTGAATACCATTCCTTGACCTGCGCTGTCGTCAGCACGGTGAATTTTGGCAATGCCCCCAGCGCCTGCACACAGGCCGCATGGCTCGCCTCCAAAGCTTGGGCGAGGCTGGCATCTGCCTGCGCAGCTAGGCTCGGGGGGCAGAGAAAGATCACCGTTGGGCGGAAACTTTGACTCGCAAAGGCCTCCAGCGCACTCACCGCCTCCAGCATGGCCCGTCGCACGCGATCTTCTAGCCGCTCGCTCTCATCAACTTGCGGGCGGAGTCCGTCCTCAAGGTTCAAGAGGAAAAAGTTGGCTCCCGGCAATCGGCTGCGGGAAGGGCTGTCCGGCAGCAGCAGCTCGCGGAAGATTTGCCCATCCGCTACTGACGTGACCTCCGTTTCCGGGAATCTAAGCCGTAGTGCCCATCCCGCTAACTCTCGGGACAACTGTGGGCATGGAAAAGCTGCTGCAACTCGAAGGTGCAGGATCATCGGATCGGTAACAGCAGGCAGGAACATGAAGCAAAGGAACCATAGGGTTCGACTGGTCGGGTTGGTCAGAAAAACGGTCCAGAAATTATGGTAATAATATAAACTGAAATTTTCTGTGACGCAACAATAATCAACTGAACGAAATTTTCTAGCCTTGAGAAATTCAGCGCTATTTCCATAAAAACGACCACGCCAGCGAACTGGCGTGGTCTTTTGCTAAGTGTAAACTTTGCGGTCAGCGAAAGCGAACCTTCGCCACGCAAGTTAGAAGTTCATGCGGACCCCAGCGCGGACGACGGTGTAGTTATCCGTTTCATCCGCCCAGGTGTAGCGAGCATCAGCGAAGACGCCGAAGCAATCCTTCAGGCGCACGTCAACCCCGCCGCCGAGGTGTAGAGTGCCCTCGGAAACGCCGTCCGTATGGAAGCCCCCACCGCCGAGGATGTAGGGAGCGATACAAGCGCTGGTGATCGGCAGACGGAGCACGACGCTACCATTGAAGGTATGGATCGTGCTGTCAGCGAAGCCCCAGGTAGCATCTGCTTCCACACCCAGATTCCGAGTGAAGAAGTAATCAGCAGCAAAACCAGCCCCAAAACTGTCAGAGGTGTCCTTAGCACCAAGGAAAGCGGCAGCATAGAGACTGAACTGACCACCGGGCTCAAAGCAATTGCAGGTCGGAGCCGCAGGTGGAGGTGGAAGGGTGGCTTTGCCCATAGGGGCTTTTCCGGCAGGACCAGCGAAGCTAGATCCGATGAGAGCGATAGACGCAAGGAGTGTTGTAGTTGTTTTATTCATAAGTTTAAATAGGAATGAGAGCCTACTAGTAATCTCATGGGAAACATTATTCAAGATAAAATTACACTAATTTGCAAAATAATTCTCAATTATCGTAATTCCCACACCTTTCAAATCCCGGGTGAGTTTGAAATTTGCGAAAAAAACCGGGGTTTATTTAAAAAATCCCCCACCATGTCCTTTGCCTTCTCCAGCAGATCACCAGCCCTCCGCTTCGCCACCTTCACCAGGATGCAGGGCACCATCAATGAGGCCATGCACGCTCTCCGGCAGTTTCCCCTTCACAAATTCGAGGATGTGTTGGATAGCTCCTTCCGCTGGGACGAGGTCGATGCCGAGTTTGTCCATGATTTGTTGCTGTAGTTCTTCCATAGGATGGATCGTTTTAGTTTGTCTAAATGAGTTACCCGACGTGCGAAAGTATGCGGTGCGGGGCATCGCAGGACAAGAGATTCTCTGTCAGAATGGATTGAAGAGGAACCTCCTCAGTCCTCATTATTGAACAAGCCTCCTTCAATCGTTAGGGGGCATCCGTTATTGGAGCCGCATATTACCATGCGATTAATCGAGAAATACATTCCCATGGCAGTGGGAAGTTGTTATGATTACTGCGGAAAATCGCTCTTCGCTTTAGAGCATCCCTTACTCTAACTGCTATGAAATTCCTCCGTTCGCTCCTCCTACTTCCCGTTGTCCTCACTGTTCCTGCTCACGCCGCCTTGCAGGGTTGGTGGAAATTTGATGAAGCCAGTGGCAGCACTGCGGCGGATTCCTCTGGCCAAGTGGCGGCTAATGGCATCCTGAGTGCGGGGGCGACATTTCAGCCAGCCGCCGGCAAATTCGGCGGGGCGGTGTATTTCAATGGCACCAGTGGATTCGTGGATGCGGGGGATCTCCCGCGCTTTGAGTTTTCCGCTAGCCAATCGTTTACCGTCGCCTGTTGGTATAAGAGCGATGGTGATGAAACGATTGCCGAATACCAGACCAATAACGGCCTCGTCTCCAAGGGTTATGGCCATGCGACCAATGGTACCGGGGCAGTTAACACTTATGATCCGCTGGGCTACTATCAACTCCAGTTCAATGGCGCGGCGGGCAATCCCAACTCCTATTTCCAGTTCGATTCCCGACAGTCGAGTTCTGCTAACACGGCCTTCCGCTTTCCCACGGCCTTTCCCACGGGCAGCATCGACGTGGTGAATAACAACTGGCACCATTTCGTGGTCGTGATTGATCGGGTGGCGGCCACGCCTGCTTGTAAGATGTATCTGGACAACGCGCTCTATCAAACGAAGAACATCATCGCAGGCGCGGGCAACGGCCAATGGGCCATGGGCACGAACAACAGCGTGCTGCTCTTCGGAGATCACCTAGACCGCTATACCAAAGGCTGGATGGACGACATCGGCATCTGGGACGAGCCGCTGACGCTCGCGCAAATCAATGCCATTTACACCAACGGCATTGCTGGTCTGGGGGATATAGATAACGATGGCCTAGCTGATACCTGGGAAGTGCAATACTTCGGCAACACCAGCGCCACCCCTAGTGCCGACCCTGACAACGACGGCCTCACCAACCTCCAAGAACAATCCAACGGCACTAATCCCACCCTAGCCGACACGGATGGCGATGGCCTCAGCGATGGCGCGGAAGTGAACACCTACCTCACCAATCCTAAACTAGCGGATACCGATGGCGATGGCCTCAGCGATGGCGCGGAGGTCAACACCTACCTCACCCATCCGAAACTAGCCGATACCGATGGTGATGGCTTTACCGATGGCGAGGAAATCACCGCTGGCACCAATCCGCTGCTGGCCAGCAGCCATCCGCCGCCAGCCGTGGTCAATGTGCATATCAATGAATTCATGAGCGAAAGCGTGGGCCGTCCTAACGACCCTACTTCCCCGGTGGACATGGATGGCGATGGCCCGGACTGGCTCGAAATTAAAAATAACGAAGCCACCACCATCAATCTGCGTTCCTATCAACTCAGCGATGACCCTGCGGTGCCTGCGAAATATGTCTTCCCCAGCGTCACCATTCCCGCTGGTGGCTACTTGCTAGTTTATTGCTCGGGGAAAACGCGCGCCATCACCGGCGTGCAGTTGCACACGCCGTTCAAGCTCTCCTCGCCCGGTGTCGTCCTCCTTTCTCGACCAGATGGCGTGGGGGGGAATGTGCTCGTGAGCCAGATCGGAACCACGTTGGCAAACTACCCGAACCAGCGCCAAACCATTTCCTATGGCCGCACGGACAACACCGCCTCCGGGGCGCTGAACTATTTCCTAACGCCCACTCCCGGCGTTGCTAACGTGGCGGCCAATGGCGTGATCGCATTTGCAGGGGACACCAGTTTCGATGTGGATCGAGGCCTTTATAGCGCACCTATCACCGTCCACATCACCTGTGCTACACCAGGAGCGAGCATCGCCTATACCGTCAATGGCAGTGCGCCCACGGCCACCAATGGCACCCAAGTGCCGCCGCCGAATGCCCTCACTGGCCCCACCGCCACCATCACCATTCCCAGCACCACGCTGCTGCGCGCGCGGGCGTTCAAGACGGGCCTGGGACCATCCAACATCGACACCCAAAGCTACATTTTCACGGCCAATGTCATGACCCAGAATGCGCCCACAGCCTCCATGCTCTTACAGGGGGCAGACACGCTCGCCTGGGGCACCGGCGGTGGCACGCCCACGGTGTTGACAGCGTTTCCTAACTTGAACGTCTGGAGTGTAAATCAAGACCTGTCTAATCCCGCGCTAGAGCCATTGGTGGACAATCGCTTTGTGGAGACGGATCTGCGCAACATCGCTACGATTTCTGTAGTAGCGGATTGGAAATCACTGTTCGGCCCGAACACCACCGGGCAAACCGACGGCGGCATTTATCCACCTGCTGCGGGCATTGCCGCGGAGGGGGTGGATCGTGTTGCTTCCTTTGAAATGCTGAATCCAGCGGGCAATGTCGTTTCTCCTAACGTGATCAAAGGCTTCCAATCGGACGGGAACATCCACATTTTCGGCGGCACTAGCGCCAGCCGTTGGAAGAGCTACAAAGTCTCTATGCGCTTCCAATGTTTGAGCACCGTGAAATATCGCGCGTATGGCAATGACGGCTTCAACGAGTTCGATAATTTCATCCTCGATGGCCGCATCAATAGCACCTGGATGCACCCCACCGATGACGGTCAACGTTTCCGCAGTGACTTCGTGAATGACCAAGTGGTGGCCGATCTGCAAAACCAAGCCAGTGGCCGTGGAGGGTTCCATAACCGACCCGTGCATCTCTATTTAAATGGCGTGTATTGGGGCGTCTATTTCCTGCATGAAAAGCCGGATCACCACTACTGCGCGGCTTACTACGGCGGGGATTCCGCACTGTGGGATGGCTTCAAACATTCGCTGGCCCCGGACTTCACGGAGAGCGTCCCGTTAGTCAATGCCGTGACCGTGAATCCCGCGCTGCCGCTCAGCAGTCCGTCCGCTGGGAATCCCACCGGTAATTCCTCTGTGCAGGTAAACTACGAGGCGCTGCTGGACCTCGTGGGCGTCGGCTATGTAGCTCCGAACCCTACGCCGGACCTCACGATCCAAGCGAACTATGATTCCGTGGTGGCTAAGTTAGACATTGATGAATTTATCGACTACATGCTCACGAACTTCGTGGCGGGTAACTGGGATTGGTCTGATAAGAACCTCTACGCAGGCTACTACCGAGGCCCAGGCGGCGGGAAATGGCACTTCTTTTCCTGGGACTCCGAGCACACGTTCCGCACTGGCACAGAGAATTTCCTAACGGCTAATGGCAATGAATCCGGCACCCACTTCGGCCAGCCCAAAGGCATCCATAACAAGCTGAAACTCAACCCCGAGTATCGGCTGAAATTTGCCGATCATGTGCGGCGGCTCATGTTCAATGGCGGAGCGCTCAGTGTCGCCAACATGACTGCCGCCTTCAACAAACGCATGAGCGAAATCGACACCGCCATCCGTGGGGAATCCGCCCGCTGGGGCCACATCCGCGCCAGCGTGCGCTCTGCTCCCAACGTCAACATTCCCTACAAAAAAGCCGATTGGCTGCTGCGCAAAAACAGCCTGACCGTGAACGAGGGCAATGGCAACTCATTGCTGCAGAATCGCTGGAACCTCCTGCTAGCCCCCGCTCCCGCCACGGGCAGCCTGCGCACGGAGAACCTCTACCCCACCACGTCCGCGCCCGACTACAGCCAATATGGCGGGGCCGTGCCGCTGAACTATGCGCTCACGATCACGAATCCGAACGCCACCGGCACCATCTATTACACGCTGGACGGCAGCGATCCGCGACTCGTCGGAGGAGCCGTCAGTGGCACCGCACTAGCCTATAGCGCGGCAGTGATCCTAACCACCTCTGGCAATGTGAAATCACGCGTGCTAGATGGCACCAGTTGGTCTGCGCTCACGGATGCTTACTTCAGCGTGGCCACCGTGCCTGCGAGTGCGGCTAACTTGGTAATCTCTGAAATCAACTACAACCCTAGCAACCCCACCGCCGCAGAAGTGACCGCAGGCTTTGCCGATCCGAACGATTTCGAATACCTCGAACTCATGAACATCGGCAGCACTTACCTCACGCTGAACAACGTCGTCTTCACAGCGGGTGTAACGTATCATTTCAATAGCGGCACCATCCATGAATTGGCTCCGGGCCAGCGCGTGTGCATCGTGGAGAACTTGGCTGGCTTCCGCTTCCGCTATGGCAATGCACCGTTAATAGCGGGTGAATTTGAACTGAACACCAACCTCAGCAACAAAGGTGAGCGCCTCACCCTCAAAGCCGCCGATGGCTCCACCGACATCCAAAATTTCCTCTACGACAACAAAGCCCCATGGCCTAGCGACACCAACGGCACGGGCTACACCCTAGTGCTAGTGAAGCCGGAGACGAACCCCAACGAATCCCTCCCGCAAAGCTGGCGCGCCAGCAGCAGCCCCACCAACGGCAGCCCCGGCACCAGCGATGCCAGCAACTACCTCACTTGGAAAGCCGCCAATGCCGTCTCACTAGACACAGGCGACGTGGACGCGGATGGCGTTTCTAATCTGCTGGAATATGCCCTCAAGACCGACCCCAACACCAACTCCGCTAGCCTGCCCACGGGCGGATTCGCCAGCTACACCGTGTTAGGCGTGCCCAGCACCTACCTAGAAATCAGCTTCACCAAAAGCACCGCCGCAGACGACATCACCTACCACATCGAGACTGCCACGGACCTTGCCTCTTGGCTAGAAACCCCCTGCACCCGCGTCAGCAGCACCCCCCACGCGGACGGCACCACCACGGAAATCTGGCGCACCACCAACCCCGTGCCGAACCTGAACCGAGCCTTCATCCAGCTCCGCGTCAGCTATCCCTAACACTGAGGTGGTCCGCACCGTCCTCCGTGCGGTTTCACCGGGCCAGCCGCACCGCAGAGAGGACTCTGCGGGCCAAACCTGGGCCGCGGCATTGCTAGGAGCATCTTGACTAAACCTGAAAGTGACGAGTGATTTTTTTCCGCCACAGGCGGCACCCGTGAAGTGGCGGGCTGTGGACGCCATCTGCGACATGAGAGGCCGCACTTTTTTAAGTTCGGTAAATGGAGTGCGGAGTTGCCCTCCGCTGCATTTCGCACGTGGCACAGCGTTGGCTAAGGCACCTCGGTCACGGTGGCGGATTTAAAATCTGCGCTCCCCAGACAGCGGCCTCAGCCCGCCGCTCCATGGGTGGGCTCTCGCATAGCCGATACCCCACGCCCCGCACCGTTTCCAGCACGTCTGGCCCTAGCCCCAGCTTGGCCCGCAGCGTGGCGATGAAATTATCCACCGTCCGCGTCGTCGGCCAGGCGTTGTATTCCCAGACTTCATCCAGAAACGTCTCCCGCGTGATCGCCTCACCGGGGCGGGAGGCCAGCAACCGCAGTATCGCTAGCTCCTTCTGATTCAGCTCCACAGGCTGGCCGGCGCGCGTGGCGGATTGTTTCAGAAAATTTATGCTGACATTTCCTAACGCCAACATTTCTGGGGCGGTTTCCTCCCGTGCTTGCCGCCGCAACAGGGCGCGCACGCGTGCTAGTAGCTCCTTCATGGCAAATGGTTTCACCAAATAATCATCCGCCCCGGCATCCAGCCCGTCCACGCGATCATCCACCATGGCCTTGGCCGTCAGCATCAGCACGGGCGTTTTCCGCCCTCGCTGGCGCAGTTCCCGGCAGAGCGCATAGCCGTCCAGCTTCGGCATCATCACGTCTAGCAAAATGAGATCGTGCTCCTCCGCCAGCGCCCGCTCTAGGCCCGTGGCTCCATCCGCCGCCGCGCGCACCTTGTAGCCGCTGGCCTTCAGCGTCTCGCACAGGGCGGTGCGCATGGGGAGTTCGTCTTCGATGATGA
>JAYVOP010000385.1:0-39256 GCA_043757865.1 Verrucomicrobiales bacterium
CACCCCAGTGAGACACCCGCCGATGGGAATCGTGAGGGCGTGCCGAATGCGATGCTAGAGGCCATGGCCACGGGCCTGCCAGTGCTGGCCACGCACCACGGCGGCATCCCGGAGGCGGTGACGCATGGGGTGAGCGGCTGGTTAGTGGAGGAAGGAGCTGCGGACGCCCTAGCCGCGGGGACGTTGGCACTTTTAAATGATGAACCCGCTTACCGCCGCATGGCCGCAGCGGCTAGCGCGGAAGTCGCTAGCAAATTTGCGCGCACCCGGCAGACGGAGATTTTGGAAGGCTACTACGACGAGGCCGTGGCCTTGGCTAAACTTTAACCTAACTCCTGAGCCCGCAGCGTGGCTGCGCGCACGGCCGCCATGCAGGCGGCTCGGAGGCCAGCTTCCTCCAGGGCGGCTAGCCCAGCGATGGTGGTGCCGCCGGGGCTGGTAACTTGATCTCTCAGGATGGCCGGATGCAGGCCCGTTTGCAGCACCATGGCGGCGGCTCCGGCTACGGTCTGGGCGGCTAGTTTCAAGGCTTGCTCCTTGCTGAGACCCATTTGCAGGCCGCCATCCGCCAGGGCCTCGATGAACGTGTAAACATACGCTGGACCGCTGCCAGAGAGGCCGGTGACGGCATCAAGCAGCCGCTCCGCCACCCGCACGGCTAGGCCAGTGGCGGCTAGGAGCGTCTCCGTGGCGGCGGCATCCGCCTCCGTGGCGGTGGTGCCTAAACTATATGCGGCGGCCCCTTGGCCGATCATGGCTGGGGTGTTAGGCATGACGCGGATCACGCGATGTTTCCCGGCCGCACTTTCCAATTTCCCCAGCGGCACCCCCGCTGCGATGGACACCACTAACGTGGCCTGGGGTAACGTGGAGATTTCCTGCAAGACGCCCACGACATCATAAGGCTTCACGCACAGCAACACCAGATCAGCCCCGGTGGCTGCTTCCAGGTTACTGGCCGCCGTGCGACTGCCAGGAAGTTCCGCCGCGAGGGCTTCCCGGCTGGCCGGATAAACATCGCTGAGGGCAACGTCTGTAGCCTGCACTGCGCCCGCCTGCACTACGCCCTTGACCAGCGCGCTGCCCATCTTGCCGCATCCGAGAATCGCGATTTTCATAGCCGGGTGGTGCTTAGAGTTTGGCGATGGTGTCATCCAGCGCAGCGATGAGGGCGGTGATGCTTTCCACCGATTCATCCCCCATGTTAGAGATGCGGAACGTCTGGCCCTTGATCTTGCCGTAGCCGCCATCAATGGCGATGCGGTGGTTCTTTTTGAGCAAGCTCACGAAGGCCGCCACATCGAAGTCCGGCTTGTTAGCCACACATGTGAGGCTCTTAGAACGGTAGCCCTCAGGTGCCAGGAAGCCGAAGCCGTGCTTCCGCACCCAGCCATGGATCAGATTATTGAGCGCGGTATGGCGGGCATAGCGGGCAGGCAGCCCCTCGGCGGCAAAGGTGCGCAGTTGGTGTTGCAGGGCATAGATGTGCGGGATGCTGGGCGTGCTGGGAGTCATGTAGCTCTCGGCGTTTTTGCGGAACTCGATAAAATCAAAATAGTAGCCGCGGTCTTTCATGCTAGCCGCTCGTGCGAAAGCCTTTTCCGAGCAGGCGAACAACGCTAAGCCCGGCGGCATGGCCAGGGCCTTTTGCACGCCTGCTAGCATCACATCAAGGCCCAGTTCATCGAAGGGAATGGGCACGGCGGAGAGGCTGGAAACGGTGTCGGTGATTAACAATACGTCAGGATATTTCTGAACCACGGCGGCAATTTCGCGCAGCGGATTCATCACCCCCGTGGACGTTTCGTTATGCACTAAGGTGATCGCATCGAACTCGCCCGTGGCCAGTCGCGCGTCCACCATTTCCGGCGTGATCGGCTGCCCCCAGGCCACCTTTAGGGCCTCCGCTTGCTTGCCACAGGCTAAAGAAACGTCATACCATTTATCCGAGAACGCGCCACAGCAGCAGTTCAGCACTTTCTTATGGACCAGATTACGGATGGAGCCTTCCATCACGCCCCACGCGGAGGAGGTGGAGAGAAACACTGGCTGAGTGGTTCCAAAGAGCATCTGTAAGCCCGGCGTAATGTCTTCCACCAGATTTTGAAAATCCTTCGAGCGATGCCCCATCATCGGCTGCGTCATGGCTTGCAGGGTGGCGGGAGAGACTTCGATAGGACCAGGGATGTAGAGTTTAACGTGAGACATGGGGGTGTTAGGAAATTTTAGGAGAAATGAATGAAGCGCACTACAAAGCGCAACATCGCCCTGGGGGAAACAGAAAATTTAGGAGGTGTTTCCTGGCGCTGATTCCACGTCCGCATAGATCTCACTGAGCGGAATTTCCAACTCCACGGAAGCGATGCGGAGCACCGCCTCTGGCCCCTCGTAGGTGGTGAGGAGCCACTGCCCTGTGGGCTGGCGGGTGTAGTGTTCGATCAAGATTTCCTCCGTGCTGATTAGCAGATAATCTGTGAGGCTAGGGATCTTGCGGTAGTTCCAAAATTTATTCCCTCGGTCATACTCGCTGGTGGAAGGGGAGAGCACCTCCACGATGACGCGCGGATTCGTGAGGTTATCCCCATGCCTGTCCCCGAACTCAAGTGGCCCGCAAACGATGCTGAGATCTGGATAAGTGTAGAGCCCCGTGGCATTAATTTGCACGCGCAGATCACTGTCATACGGTTGGCATTTTTTACCGCGCAGACGCATCCCGATACACACCGTCGTATTTGTCTTCACTTTGCTGTGGCGCGGACTTCCTCCCGCCATGGCATACATGACGCCATCATGGAACTCGCTGCGGAACTCAGCGGCTCGCTCGATGGTCAGGTATTCCTCGGCAGTGTAATAGGGGACAGGGATGCCACTCATGGGATGGACTCTAGGTTCAATCCAACGTGCTGCCAAACAAAACTTACTCCCACCCTGCCCGCTCGGCTGCACTGGGCACGGTGAATCCCGGGGGTTGCGGGCCTTGGAAATAGACATCTCGGTCCGGGCGGGAGCCGGGGGTGTGGAGGTCCAGCATTTCTAAAGTTTCCTCCGTGGTGATGAAGCCATGGGTGGTGCCGGGCGGCAGGCGGAGGAAGTCCCCCGGCTGTAATGGATACGGCTGCCCATCGAGCACGGCGGTGCCCGTGCCAGCTAGCACGTAGTAGATTTCCTCGGCCACTTGGTGATAGCTCACACTGGTGATCTGATGCGGCGTGATGCGGACGCGGTAGGCGGTGAGCGCGCCTTCTGCGGCCTCCGGGATCAGGCTCGTGATGCCATACGGCCCTAGCTGGAGTGCAGGCGGGGCCTGCGGATCATGCCGCACGTGGAGGATCTGCGCGGGCGACATGCTAGGCGGGGCGCGCGGCTAGTTGCTCTTCGATGGCTTGGATCAGGACGCCCAGGCGCACGGGCTTGCCCAGCATAATGAGATCCCCGCTCTGCACCACGGCCCCCGCGCTGGCCTCATGGTTCCCCACTAAGGCCGTGAGCATAATGACGGGCATGCGCGCCAGAGCGGGCTCTTGCTTCATTAACGCTACCAAATCTCCGCCGTCTAGGCCGGGCATCACGATGTCTAGCAACGCGAGATCGGGATGGAAGGCGCGGGCGGCTTCCAGGGCTTTGGTAGAGTCATTGACTACGCGCACTTGATAGTGGCCTGTCTTTTCTAAATTCATCTGGAGCAGGCGGGTAAAGCCAACTTCGTCATCGACAATGAGGATCTTTTTCATAGCAGGGAAATGGGAGCGGTTTTGGCAAGAGGGGGAGCGGCGGGGAATTGGGCGCGCAGCGTTAGGGTGACGATGACGCCACCCTCCGCATGGTTTTGCAGGGTAAGCAAGCCACGGTGTAAATCGACGATTTTTTTCACCACGCTGAGCCCCAGGCCCGTGCCCTCGCCCGTGGGCTTGGTGGTAAAGAAAGGATCGAAGACCTTGGGTAGAGCGGCGGCGGAGATGCCGGGGCCAGAGTCGCGGATTTCCACCACCACCACTTCATCTCCACTGCGTAAATGATCCGCCGTGCGCGCGCCTTCATCCCGCTCTTGGCGCGGCAGGCGCTGCACGCTGGTGGTCACCTGGAGGCGGCCCGATCCTTGATCTTGCATGGCTTGCACGGCATTCATCAGGAGGTTTACCAGCACTTGCTCGATGCGCACTTTATCCACCGCCACGTCGGGGAGCGCGGGCCAGAAATGGTTCGTCAGCTCGATGGTATGGCGTGTGAGTTCATGCTTCACTAACGTCTCTGCATTCAGGATGATCTCGTGCAGGTCTTGGCGCTGGATCTTGAGCTGGCGGTCGGAGGAGAAGTCCACCATGCCATGGATGATCTTTTCCGCTCGGCCAATCGCCTCGCGCATTTCGTTGAGGATGGTGGGGATGTTCTCATCCGTCGTTTCCACGCTGCCTTCCAGGTAGTCCACGCCTAACGAGAGCAGGGCCAGCGGGTTCTTCACCTCATGCGCCACGCCAGCGGCTAGGCGGCCTACGCTCTCTAACTTCTCCGCCTGGATCAGGTGCAGTTGGATCTCTTTCAGTTCTTGATTCGTGCGCACCAGTTTCTCATTCAGCGCGCCTAACTCTCGCTCGTTCCGTTTGCGTTCCGTAATGTCCGTGGAGATGCCGCAGACGGCCACCAGTTGACCACGGATGTTGCGCAGGGGAAATTTTACACTGACATAAGTCCGCGTCTCCGTGCCGATCTGCGCCTCCTCTTCAAACTGCATTCCCTTACTAGAGTGCAGCACCGCTTGGTCATTGGCCACATAAGCGGCGGCTTGGGCTGCGGGGAAAAGCTCTGCATCCAGATAGCCGACCACGCGCTCCCGCGCATAACCGAAGATCAACTGGAACTGGCGGTTGATCAGAATGTAGCGGCCATGCAGATCTTTGGCATAAATGATGGCCTCAGAGTTATCCAAGATCGCTTGCAGGCGGCCCTCGCTTTCCAGCAGTTTTTCCCGCGTCCGTCGTTCCGCCGTGATGTCCCGGATCTGGGAGATCAGGTAGCAAGTCTGCCCGCGCGCATCTTTCACCACGGACACGCTGATGGCTCCCCAGACGGCAGTGCCGTCCTGCTTCACATAGCGTTTCTCTGCGCTCACCTGCGCTTGCTGCCCAGAGATTAGCTGCGTCAGGCGGCCATGGAGGCCCTCTAGATCAGATTCGTGGGTGATCTCACTCACCTGTTTGCCCACGAGTTCGGCACTGGCATAGCCGAGCAGATGGGTGAGGGCGGCATTCACTTCAATGATCGCGCCCATGGGATCACAGATCAGCGTGGGGATGGCCGCTTGGTGAAAGGCCGCACGATACAAGTCACTGCCGAGCTTAGGCTTGGCAGCGGCGGCGGGAGATCGTTTAGTTTTCCAGAACACGTGCGCAGCGTAGCACACCGCCCAGCGGCGTCTAGGCCGCTGATGAGCTAAATGAGGATCGGTAAAATGAGGCTCTACTCAATGTGATTCCATGATGACGAATCAGATGCCCTGAGGACAGGCCACAGGGCTAGTGGCTGACATTTTCTGGACTGACCGTGGGTGGCCGGAAGAATAAGGCGAGGATCAAGATGCCCACTAAGCAGACAAGTTCCTTAGGGCACTCCAAGCTCTTTGCTTACAAATCCTCTGACCCCAACCAAGCCGACGGACGGGTCATGCCGCAGATCCAAGATGAGCAATGCCCTTGCGCATTGTGGAGAATGCTTATGATGGCGTGTATCGCCTCATCTCTGAATCCATCAACGTCGTGACCGCTAGCACTCGCCTTACCACCTATGCTTATGACCGGGCGGGCAACCGTATCCAGCGAGCCCTAGCGGCTAATCCCGCCGTGCCAGAGCAGGGGACCACCTTTCACTGCATTATAGTCTCCCATACCTCATCAAATCGCAGCTTATTTGAGCTTCCTACTGGTCGAAGATTGGGGGCCACCTCAAAATGACACCAGACGCCAGCAAAAATCTTGCGAGACGGACTTTAAAGATCGCTTCATTCCCGAAAGACAAAAATGAATACTGAATTTCACATTGAACAGATTTGCGAAACCGCAAAGAGCATCCACTGGGCTGCGTTATGGCATCCCGCCAACCATCCAGAAACCGTTGTGGAGAGCCTGAATGGGATTTTTGATAGGAATCCTGACATAAGCCGAGCTGCGAGCGGTAATTTATTTAATTCATTGGTGCCGCAAGGAAGCCTTTTGCCGGGAGCCTTTTACATAGTTCCGTTTCTAGTAGAGGGCCTGAAATATGCGGAACCCGATAGGGTGCACGACACGATGGTTCTGTTATCCCAGATAGCTTGCGGGGTTGCAGACGAATATGAACTGGTGACCTACGAGCCAAAGATACATCCTTTTCCACACATGATTCCTAGCCCGCTAGGAATATCGGTGCCTCTGGAAATCGCGTGCAAGACAGCGGTGGCCCATGTGCTGCCTGCGTTGGTTAGATTCACACACACGAAAGACGTATCTCTCCGTCGGTCTATAGAAATGCTGATTGAGGACCATGAAGAATGTAAGTTTGATTACTGTCATATGCTTCGGGGACAACTAGCCTCCACAAAACTGACGTGAATGTTAAAAATATGAAATCCCCTCTGCTCGGGAACATCTCACAGGAGGCGGCACGTTCAAGTATGACCGGGAAAATAGACTGGTTAGAAACCACATCGCCGCGCCAGATTCTGAGCATCAAAATTATCCTTTTAATTCTTTCAGTGATTGCGGTTACGGGTTGCACATCGAATAGAAATATTACCATGGAGTCACGCTTTAAAAACGTAATTCGGCAACCAATCCACTCCAAAATCCCCTTAAGGATTTATGAAAATCATACGCAACTGGCTACTGTTAGCGATCGTTGCGAATTATCAGAAATTAATTGCGGAGAAGATCATCTGATAGGTTTTTTGCCTGCGGGCCATGCTGTTGAATTCACCAAAGCGTTCCGCAGAAACGGTATTGGTGGCAGTTGGGAATACTTGGAGGGCACACTTAATTTCAAAGATAAGCGGTATCCTATCGCCTACTATCTAGGAATATCAGAGTATCCAGATGGCTGGAAACGCATGTATGATTCGTTCCAGATTGAACACTGAATGAACTCATGATTAGAAATATCTATTCCGCTGGCCCTATCAGCTCCCCGCCTGCGGCGGGGTTGGATCAGTTTGCGTATGATCGGGAAAACAGACTCATTAGCAGCATCATTGCTGCGCCAGATTCTGCGGAAGTCCCGCGCACCGCTGGGCACTATGCTTTTGCCTACGATGCCCGCACCCGCCGCGTCCGACGGTCACAAGCGTGCAAGCCAAGCGTGATCCTCAGCTTCGCAGGCGGCCTCAGCGTCCAAGAATATTTCACCAAGGAGTCGGGGCGTCCCGCCCCGACTAGCAGTTCCTCTGACTCAAGTTCAGCCTCCAGCAATAGCCCCGCCAGCAACAGTGATTCCTCGTCTGACAGCAGCAGCAGCCACAGCCAATCCGATCCAGACACCCTACCCGGCCCCGATGTGGAGTACATCCGTGGCAGCGACTACGGAGGCGGCATCGGCGGCATTTTATACAGCATCCGCAAAACCACCGTGGACGGCCAGTCTGTGCGCCTAGCCAGCCTGGATCACTACAATGCCCGTGGGGATGTCATCGCCAAAAGCACGGCGGATGCCGCCAGCGATGTCACCTGGATGGCCGCCTACCTAGCCTTCGGAACAAGACCGCAAGAAAAAGGCACCAACCCCGATCCCCACCGCGCCAACACTAAAGAAGAAGACGGCACTGGCTTTGCTGAACGAAGGGCATCGCTACCGTTGCCTAGAAACCGGCATGTTCCTAACCCGCGACCCAGCAGGCTTCGTGGACGGGCCGAATCTGTATGCGTAGCTCTACCCTGTCATTTGCGGTTTGGGGTGCTAGTGATGCCTTCGGGATCAACGTTCTCCCTTAATCCTCAAATGACCGCGTAGAGCCATGTGTTGAAAAAGGAATGGCTGCTCAAGGTGGAACGGGAACTGCCATGGGAGGATAACGTGACGATCTTTACCACGACCTTGAACTATGCAGGCGTCTCCACGGCCCCAGAACACCATATCAATAACCAAAGAATCCGTGGCTGGCTAGGAAACGGATTGAGTGCGGACGCCTCGGCTAGCAAAACGCGTCAAGATAACAATCCATTTCTAACTCTAATGGCTGACATTTTCTGGACTGACCGTGGGTGGCCGGAAGAATAAGGCGAGGATCAAGATACCCACCAAGGCCATGCCGCTGGGCACCAGGAAAAGCTGATGGTAATCCACCTCCGCCACTCCGCCCATCTCCGCCGCAGGGGTGGAGTAGGCGGCTGCGAGGCGGGGGAAAAGTTGGCTGGCCACCACCATGCCCACGCCCAGGATCAGGAGATTAAACAAGCCTTGCGCACTAGAGCGCACGTCCTTGGGGAACACCGCATCCACAAAAATATAGACCGTCACAAAGTAGAACGCATAACACACACCATGCAGCACCTGGATGGCCACGATCAGCCACGCATGGTCCGGCGTGCCAAAGAAGGCGAAGACGCCAAAGCGGGCGAGGTGGCCCAGAATGCCGATCATCAAGGTAATCTTCCAGCCCAGCTTTTTCAACACCGTGCCGAGCACCAGCATGGTCAAAATTTCCGCCACTTGGCCAATGCTGCTGACCACCATGCTCATGTTCGCAGAGATCCCCACCTTTTGCAGAAAGCCATCGATGACCACGAAGTAGCCGTTATGGATGGTGGAATCAATGAAGGTGACGAGGAAGAGCACCAGCACATACGGCTGCTTGAGCAGGCGCAGGGCTTTGACCCAGGCCACGCGATCCATGCCTGCTTCCGCTGGGCGCGGCGGCGTGTGCGGCAGCGTGAGACTGAAGGCGGCTAGGGCAAACGAGATGAGCCCCGCCACGATGAAGACCCAACTGGTCTGCGCGGCATCCGCTTTATCTCCCAGCAGGAAAATGAACGGCCAACTAACAATGATCCAGCCGATGGTGCCGCCCATGCGCACGAACCCGAATTCCTTGGCGGGGTCTTTTAAATTGGCAAAGGCCAGGGAGTTGGTCACCGAAATGGTGGGCACGTAGAGTAAGCCATAGACCAAGAAGCAGCCGAAGAACGGCCAGAAGTCTTTCATATACGCCGTGGCGATGAGCGCCAGCCCGCCGACCAAGTGACTAAAAGCCAGGAAACGCTCCGCAGAGAAATTCCGGTCCGCAAATTGGTTGCTGAAAAAGATCCCCACCAGCGAGGCAATCCCAAACACGCTGCCCACCCAAGCCTGCTGCCCAGCCGTAAAGCCTAACATGCCCATGTAACCAAAGATTTTGATCTGCCACGCGCCCCAGATGGCGATCTCGAGGATCATCATGATGAAGAGTTTGGTCTTGATGGAGGAGGCGGTGGAGTCACTCATAGTAGGATAGGAAACGTAAGTTAGGATGGACGGATGGCGGGTATTCCTAGGGAAAGCGCTGCGGGCAGGCAAGCAATAACTTTCCAGATGCGCTCTGCCAACCGCGCGGCTACGGCCAGGGGATGATGACTCCTGCTGCTCCGAACCTATCCGCCACCACCCGTCCCGCCGCTGCGGAGCGCGCGGGGCCGGACCGCGTCTGCCTCAGCCTCATTTCCCATACCAATGTGGGGAAGACCACGCTGGCCCGCACGCTGCTGCGGCGGGACGTGGGCCAGATCTTGGATGAGGAGCATGTGACGGACCTAGCCGAGGCCCACACCATGCTAGAGTTAGCGACGGGCGAGCGCCTGCTGCTCTGGGACACGCCGGGGTTTGGGAATACGGCCACGCTGGTGAAGCGGCTGCGACTCACGAACCAACCCGTGCGCTCGTTTATCCTGGAAACGTGGGATCGCTTTCGGAATCGTTCCCTGTGGTGTAATCAACAAGCGGTGCGCAATGTGCAGCAGGAGGCAGACCTCGTGCTCTACCTCGTGGATGCCTCGCAGAAGCCTGCGGACTCGCCCTTCGTGGCCTTGGAAATGGAGATTTTACAATGGATCGGCAAGCCCGTGGTGGTGCTGCTGAATCAAATGGGGCCGCCCAAACTGCCGCTGGCGGAGGAGTTAGACATTGAGGAATGGAAGCTGAGCCTGCGGCGTTATCCGCTGGTGAAGCGCGTGCTGGGGTTGGATGCGTTCGCGCGTTGCTGGGTGCAGGAACATGTGTTGCTGGATGCGCTGACGCCGTTGTTAGCGCCAGAGCGGAGGGACTTGTATGAGCAGTTGAAACTGGCGTGGCGGGAGCAGGCGCAGGCGGTCTTTACCCAAGCCACGGACGTGCTGGGGAAACAGTTGGCGGAATCCCTGCTAGATCGCGTGACGGTCGCCAAGGAATCGTTGATCCAAAAGTTTGGGATGGCCCGCAAAGCGCTGCATGAGGAAATGGATAGCGCGCGGGACCAACTGGCCACCCGCCTAGCCGAGCGCAGTGTGGCGGCGGCCAATGAGCTGATCCATTTACATGAACTGAGTGGGCGGCATCGCGAGCGATTAGAAAAATCCCGGGAGGAAAATTTCTCCGTGCCGCAGCAGGTCAATGAGAGTCTGTGGAGTGCGGTGGGGGGCATTTTAAGTGGGGCGGCAGTCGGGGTGGTGGCGGATATTAAGACGGGGGGCATCACCCTGGGCGGCGGCACGTTGATCGGGATTTTTGCGGGCGGGGCGGGGTCCTATTTACTCGCCAAGGGCTACAATCTGGCGCGCGGCGGGAAGGATTATGTGCGGTGGACGGAGGAGCACTTTGCGGCGCAGGTGGAGACCGCGTTGTTGTTTTATCTAGCGGTTAGCCACTGGGGCCGGGGCCGGGGGGATTGGGCAGAGGCGGAGCATCCGCCGCATTGGCGGAAGGAGGTGCATGGGGTGGTGCAGGCGCAGCGGAAGGCGCTGGATGCGCTGTGGGCGGAGGCGGGCAAGGCAGAGGGGCCGGAGCTACCAGCGCTGACGGTGCGCACCGCGGAGTGGTTCCATGCCGCCACCAGGGAGTTGCTGACCACGCTCTATCCGCAAGCCCGCCCGCTGTGGGGCTAACGTAAAATGATCATCTCCCCGCTGGATCGAAAACTGCTGCGTGACCTCATGCGGATGAAGGGGCAGATGCTTGCGGTCAGCGTGGTCATGGCCTGCGGATTGGCGATGATGATCGCCACGCGCAGCTTGCTCCTAACGCTGGAAAGCACGCGGGATGCTTACTATGAGCGGCATCGGATGGCGGATGTGTTCGGCTCCTTGAAGCGCGCTCCGTTGTCCCTGGCGCAGCGGCTGGCAGCGATTCCCGGCGTGGCGGCGGTGGAGCCGCGCGTGGTGTTAGAGGTCACGCTGGATCTCCCCGGCGTGGCGGAGCCCGCCACGGGCCACATCATTTCCCTGCCAGAGGAAGGGCCGCAGATTCTAAATCAAATTTTCCTCCGCAGCGGTCGGCTGCCCCGTGCGGATGAGCGGCGGTCGGTGGTGGTTAGCGAGGCCTTTGCGCAGGCGAATCATCTGGTGGCGGGCGATGCCATCCCCGCCGTGCTGCATGGGCGGAAGGAGACGTTAGTGATCTGCGGCATCGGGCTCAGCCCAGAGTTTGTGTTCGAGGCGCGGGCCGGGCAAACGCTGCCGGATAATAAGCGCTTCGGCGTGTTCTGGATGAACTACCGGGCGGTGGCCATGGCGTATCAAATGGATGGGGCGTTCAATGATTTCGTGGCGGATCTCGCACCCGGTGCGGCCCCGGCGGCCGTGATCGAGGAAATGGATCGTTTGCTGGCGGATTATGGCGCGCTGGGGGCCATCACGCGGGAGGACCATGGCTCTGCGCGACGTTTAAACGATGAACTGAATGTGCTGCACGCCTTATCTGTGGCGTATCCGATCGTCTTTCTCAGTGTGGCCGCCTTCATGGTCAATGCGGTCCTCTCCCGCCTCATCCGCTTGCAGCGGGAACAGATCGCGCAGCTCAAGGCGCTGGGCTATTCCTCCTGGCAAGTGGGGCGGCACTACCTGAAATTTGCCCTCGTGATCGTGGCCCTTGGCACCGTGTTAGGCAGTGTGGTGGGGCGCTTCATGGGCGGCAACCTCATCCGCATGTATGATCTGTTTTTCCGCTTCCCCTCGTTAGAGTTTCACCTGGATTATCCCGCGCTCAGTTGGGCGTTAGTCATTAGCACCGGGGCCTCCTTGCTAGGCGTGTGGAGCGTGGTGCGGCAGGCGGTCAAGCTGCCACCCGCCGAGGCCATGCGGCCGGAGCCGCCCGCAGATTTCAAGCCCTCCGTGTGGGAGCGCCTGGGGCTCACGAAACATTGCTCCCCCGGATTCCGCATGGCGCTGCGGAACATCGAACGCCGCCCCGTGCAGGCCCTGTTTACCATCTTCGGGCTGGCTCTAGCCACGGGCCTCATGGTCTTGCCCGGTGCCATGGCGGACAGCATTGACCATTTACTCACCTATCAATGGAACGAAGTGCAGCGGCAGGACGTCATCGCGATTCTCAATGAACCTGGCTCAAGCGAGGCGTTGCATAATTTGGAAAATTTACCTGGCGTGATGCTAGCCGAGCCCATCCGCAGCGTGCAGGTGCGGCTGAGTTCTGGGACTCACGTGCGGCGGCTGGGGCTTACGGGCATGGCTCCTGGCAGTGATCTGATGCGGCTGCTGGACGCGCATCGGCAGCCCGTGGCCTTGCCGCCGGAGGGGCTGGTGATGTCTGCCAAGCTGGCGGAAATTTTAGACGTAAAGTTAGGAGATCTGGTGCAAGTCAGGGTCATGGAAGGGAAACGCCCCGTGCGCTGGGTGCCGCTGGCGGGGCTCTTGGAAGACTACAGCGGCGTGGCCGCCTACCTGGACGTGGCCGCGCTCCGCCGCCTGCTGCAAGAAGGGGAAAGCATCAACGGAGCCTACCTCACGGTGGACCAAAACCGCTGGAGCCAATTCATGTCCGCGGTGAAAGAAACCCCCCGCGTGGCCAGCGTGATGGTGAAGAAAGATGCCCTTGCCTCCTTCCGCAAGACCACGGGCCAGAGCATCGGCATCCTGCGCGGTCTCTATTTCACGCTCGCGGTCATCGTGGCCTTCGGGGTGGTATATAATAGCGCGCGCATCGCCCTCAGTGAGCGCCAGCGGGATCTGGCCACGCTGCGCGTGGTGGGCTTCACGCAGCGGGAAGTGGCGGGGGTGCTGCTGGGGGAACTCAGCTTACTGGTGTGCAGCGCCATTCCCCTGGGCTTCTTGCTAGGCAAGGGGCTGACGATGGGCATCTTCCGCAGCTTGAGCACGGAGACCATTCGCCTGCCACTGCGCATCACCCCCGCCACGTATGAGATCGCAGCGCTCGTGGTGCTAAGCGCGGCGGCGGGCTCCTTCTGGGTCGTGAGCCGCCTCCTGAAGAAATTGGATCTGGTGGGCGTGCTGAAGGCCCGGGATTAGGGGGGGCTTCGGGTGGGTGGGGGGTGGATTTCGGGGCTTTCCCGGTGTAATTCGCTGATTTTGAGGGATTTCCATCGGGCTACGGAAGGCTTTTGTCGGGTGACAAAAGCGTTTCGTCACCCGACGCGGAGCTGCCGTCACCCGACGCGGAGCTGCCGTCACCCGACGCGGAGCTGCCGTCACCCGACGCGGAGCTGCCGTCACCAGACGCGGAGCTGCCGTCACCAGACGCGGAGCTGCCGTCACCCGACGCGGAGCTGCCGTCACCAGACGCGGAGCTGCCGTCACCCGACGCGGGGCTGCCGTCACCCGACGCGGGGCTGCCGTCACCAGACGCGGGGCTGCCGTCACCAGACGCGGAGCTTCCGTCACCAGACGCCGAGCTGCCGTGTCCAGACGCCGAGCTGCCGTGTCCAGACGCGGAGCTGCGGCTATCCGGGGCCGCCGATTAGAATCAGGAGGGACGGCCCGGCCATGTTTACCACTTTTCCGCTTTCCATGATCCAGAGCGCTCGGCAGCTTCTCGGCCTATGAAAATCGTCCACCTCACGCCGGGCACGGGGAACTTCCACTGCGGGAGTTGCCACCGAGATAACCATCTGGTCAAAGCGCTGCGCCAGTTAGGGCACGATGTGGTGATGGTGCCGCTCTATTTACCGTTAGTCACCGACGGGCCGCCCGCCAGTGGGGATACGCCGATGTTTGTCGGCGGCATCAACCTCTTTCTCCAGCAGAAGCTGCCCTGGTTCCGCCACACGCCCCGTTGGCTAGATCGGCTGCTGGATGCGCCCGCCCTGTTGCTAGCTGCGGTGAAACGCGCCCACATGACCAGCGCTAAAGATCTGGGGGCCATGACCGTAGCCAGCCTCCAAGGCACCCTGGGGCCCCAAGCCAAGGAATGGCAACGTCTCCTAACCTGGATTCAAGAGGTGGAGAAACCAGACCTCATCAGCCTTTCCAATGGCCTGCTCAACGGCTTAGCCCCAGCCATCCAGCGGGAGCTGCGGGTGCCCGTGGTGTGCAGCTTGCAGGGAGAGGATTCATTCATCGATACGCTGCCAGAGCCCTACCGCAGCCAAGCCTGGCAAGCCCTGCGGGATAACTCCACCGCCGTGGCGCACTACGTGGCCACCAGCATCTGGTATGCGGAGCAGATGCGCACGCGCCTCCAGCTTGACCCTAGCCAGATCACCGCAGTGCCGAATGGATTGGATCTCACCGGCTATGCGCCCGCCGCTGAGCCACCGCGCCAGCGCACCATCGGCTTCCTGGCACGGATGATCGCTGGCAAGGGGCTGGGGGATCTGGTGAGCGCATTTATTGATTTAAAACAACGCCCCGGCTCCGCGCCCCTGCAGCTAGCGCTCGGCGGCACCATGACGGACGGAGACCAGCCCTTCATTAACCTCCAAAAACAACGCCTAGCCGAGGCTGGCCTAACGCCCCACGTGCGCTGGGCTCCCAACCTCACGGCGGCGGAGAAAATCTCGTTTTACCAAAGTCTGACCGTGCTCAGCGTGCCCGCGACGTATGGCGAAGCCTTCGGCCTCTATGTGCTAGAATCCCTGGCCTGCGGCGTGCCCGTGGTGGAGCCAGACCATGCCGGGTTGGGCGAACTGGTGCGGGCCACGGGCGGTGGTCTGCTCTATGAGCCCACCGATCCCCAAGGTTTGACGAACGCGTTAGCAACCTTGCTGGGAGACGCCCCCCAGCGTCACGCGCTGGCCACCACGGGCCGGGCGAAGGTGCTAGAAAAGTACTGCGCGCAGGCCATGGCCCAGGCGTTTGCCCAGGTGGCTGAGGCGGTGCTTTGCGCAGCGTGAGCCGGATCCTACAAAACGCAGAGTTTCCCAAACAAACGCCCACAGGCCTTGCGCTTAACCAACGAACCAAAATTCGGTAACTCCATCTAACCCCATTCCCAACTTATGAATCCTACCCCGCTCCTCCTCCGTGCGTTTCCAGTCGCTTGCGTCCTCAGCCTCCTCAGCCTCACCACGCCGCTGCACGCGGACCCGGCCCTAGGGGCCATTAAAGAACGGCAGGAAAAAGTCCTCAACGTGGTGAAGCTCTCAGGCGCAGCCGTGGTGAACGTCAGCGGCATTGGCAGCGGCGTCATTGTCAGTAAAGACGGGCTCGTGCTCACCGCTGGGCATGTGGCGGAGGCCGTGGATGCTAAGCCCTTTATCAATGAGCATGGGGAGTTCGACATCACCCTAGCGGATGGCAAAGAAGTGAAAGCCAAGGCGCTGGGCCGCAACATGGATCGGGATGCCGCCCTGCTCCAGATCACCACTCCGGGGGAGTATCCCGTGGCGGAAATGGCAGATGCCAAGACGATTCATCAAGGTGATTGGTGTGTGGCCATGGGGCACCCCGGTGGCTATCTGGTGGATCGTTCCGCCCCAGTGCGCACGGGCCGCCTGTGGCAGAAGGATGAAGAGAAATGCTACCGCACGGACTGCACCGTGAGCGGTGGGGATTCCGGCGGGCCGCTCTTTGATTTAAGTGGTAAAGTGATCGGCATTCATAGCTCCATCGGGGAGCGCTTAGAGGAAAACCGCCACGTGCCCATCAGCGCCTTTCAGACCCACATGGAGAAGATGAAGGCCGGGAAAAAGTGGGGTCAATTAGCCAACCTCATGCCAGAGTTAGCGCCCTTCGATCGGGCCCATGGGCAGAACCGCGATGAGGCGGAGGAAGCCGCTCCCACGCCGAAGTCCGCTCAACAAAAGAACTCCCTCCCACGTCGCGAGGCCGCCCCCACCGAGCCCCGGCCTTTCCTGGGCGTAGTCTTCGATGGCCAAGCGGAGCAGGCCACCATCAGCGAAATTGCCCCGAATTCCCCTGCGGATGATGCGGGTCTGAAACTCGACGACGTCATCACCAAGATCGACGGTAAGAATGTCGCAGATGGCAGTGCCGCAGTGGATGCCGTGCGTGGCCACCAGCCGGGAGACAAGCTGAAGATCACCATTTCCCGCGCCCACGAAACTCAAGAACTCAGTGTGACTCTCGGTAAAAAATAAGCCTTCATTTTATCCCTCTATTTCTACCTTAACTTACCTAATTATATGAAAACGCGCCCACTCACCTTTGCGTTCCTTTCCACCAGCCTCATTGCGGCTGTGACCTTAGCCCTCTATCCGCTGCACGCGGAAACGAAGGCCCATACCAGCGGCAAGATTGAAATGTCCATCCCGCCGAATGCGGACATGGATCAGATCGAAGCCAGCATCCGCCAAAGCGCCAAGGTGCTGAACCTTGACGAGGTGCAGACGAAGCAACTCGACGAAGAAATCCAACACCTGCGGGAAAATGCGAGCAAAGCCAAAGGTAAGTTTGATTGGAAATGGGAATATAACAACGACCCGGCCCCCCCAGCCACCCGTCCACAGGCTGGTAAAAGTGGTGGGAACAAAGATCAGAACCAACTCCGCCAGCAACTGCGCCAACAGTTAGATCAAGAGCGCCAGCAACCGCAACAACGCGGGGGCAATGGCCTGAATCAGCAAGAATTCTTCCGCCAATTCTTTGGCCAAGACGCCCCCAGTAATCCCCGTGGCAATGGCGGACGCGGCCAGAACCTGGACCCGCAGGGCTTCCTCCAAGAGATGCTCCGCCAATTGGGCGGCGGGCTAGACCCACGCCAGCAAGGGCAAAATGAAGCTCCGCAGAACCGCAGAAGGAACTCGCTGGAGGGCCTGCAAGGATTGTTCGGCGGTGGCAACGCGCGGGAGCACGAGTATGATCCTAACACCGCCCCACGGGACAGTAAATATTCCCGCTCCACGTTATCGGAATACCGCAGTTGCATCAAAGACGTGCGCGGTTCCACCGTCAGCGTGTCAAAAGAAGGCAAGCCGATCGCGCTAGGAGCAGTGGTCACGGCGGATGGTTACATCATCACCAAGGCTAGTGATCTGGGGAAGGGGAATGCCGAGTGCGAGTTCATGGATGGCAGAATCCTAACCGCTAAGGTGGTCCACAAATTAGAGCAATATGATCTGGCCTTGCTCAAGGTGGAAGCCAAGGATCTGAAGCCGATCCATTTCAAGGACACGGACATTGCCGTGGGGACGATGCTGGTGGCCAGCGGGATCGATGAGAACCCCATTTCCGTAGGCGTGCTCAGCGTGCCGAGCCGGAATCTGGACCAAGCCCAGAAGGGCTTTGTGGGCGTGGGCCTGGAGGACAGCAGTGATAACCACGGGGTCAAGGTGGCCTTCATCGTGCCGGATGGTCCGGGCGAGGCTGCGGGGCTGGAAGTCAATGATGTGGTGCTGTCCATCGACGGCACGGTGGTAGATCATCGCCATGATCTGATGCGCATCATTGCCGCCAAAGGGCCCGGAGAAAGCGTGAAACTCAGCGTGAAGCCGCAGCAAGGGGGAGATCCGGTGGACGTGGAAGTGACGCTCAAAAGCCGCGCGGACTTCAAGCAAGTCAATAACCAAGGCCTAGATCCTACCGCCCAAATGGGCAGCGATCTAACGAACCGCGTGGCCAATTTCCCCAACGCGCTGCAAAACGATCTAGGCCTGAACGCGGAGCAATGCGGCGGCCCGGTGGTGGACATTGATGGCAACGTCGTCGGGCTCAATGTCGCCCGCAGTGGGCGGACGAGCACGTTGATGCTCTCCGGCAAAATCATGCAAGGACTGCTGAGTGAAGTGACCTCGGGAAAACTGAATCTGGTGAAAGATTCCGTTACCATCGACAAAGACCTGAAGCGCGCGGAAGCAGCCCTCAAGGCTGCCCAGGCGGCCGTAAAAGAGGCGCAAGATGCCAAGTCTAAGCTGGGCCAGTAAGGGTGCAAATCAGGGAGTCCGGGCCATTGACCCGGATTGGCCAGATTCCCCCTAGCAACGGAATAGATCCGCAGCAATGTGGTTCAGCTCAGTGGGCTGAACCACATTCAGTTTGTTGAAGGTAACTTTTAAATTAAACGCTCCACTTCCTGCTGACGCCAATTTCTAGCCCATAGCGTCCGTCGCACAGGGTCACTTTCACCTGGGCCGCAAAGAGCCGGGACATCATTTCCTGGGTCAAGGCGGCTTCCTTGCGCGCGGCCATGCAGACGCGGCCCTGCCGCAGCCCCAACACGTGGGTGAAGGCCGGGGTGATCTCTTCCACGTGGTGGGTTACGAGCACGATGGCGGGGCCTCGGCGGGTGCGGGCGAGGCGATCTAGGAAAGTGAGAAATTGCTCGCGGGCGGCGGGATCCAGCCCGGCACAGGGCTCGTCCAGAATGAGTAACTGCGGCTGCGCGATCAAGGCGCGGCCAATCAGCACCCGCTGTCTTTCCCCTTGGGAGAGCACCGCCCAGGGCCGATCCAGGATCTCTTCCACGCGCACGAGCTGCGCCATTTTCCTGGCCGCAAGCATGTCCGCACGGGTGAATTTTCCCCAGAAGTTCACCTGTCCATAAAGTCCGCTGGCCACCACCTCCAGGGCCGTTTCCGCGTCCTGCACCATTTGCCGCAGGCTGCTGCTGACGAGGCTGACCACGCGCTTGAGCCCGCTCCAGTCGTCCTCACCATAGACTTTGCCGAGCACGTGGACCGCGCCCTCCGTGGGCACCAGCAGGCCCGTGAGCACGGCTAGCAGGGAGGTTTTGCCAGAGCCATTGGCCCCCATGATGACCCAGCGCTCGCCTGCCTGCACGCGCCAGGTTACCTCATCCAGCACCACCGTGCCGCCGCGCGTCACGCGCAGTCCTTCCACGCCGAGCAGTTCCTTCATGCGGCTAGAACGTATCCAGATCCGATTTCAATTCGCCTGCCGCTAACTTGCGGAAATGGAGGTTCCGCACTTGGCCCTTGGTCATATAAGTGGCGAATCCTAACGGCACGCAGCCTTCGATGTCGCCTATGCGCATGCCCACTTGCTTGCCCTTGATACTGACTTTGAAGATGGCCGCATCATCCACCCAACCGGCTAGGATCTCATCCGTGATCTGCACGCGGAAACGATACCATTGCCCCTTCACATAACTGAGGCCGCTGGTGGTGTTATTCTCCTCCGCAGACATGCTATTGATACAGGAAATGCCCGTCACCCCGCCACCCCAACCGCCCGTAACAAAGGTCACGCACGTCTTCAGATCCCGCACCGGAAACGTGGCTGCGCCAAAGAAATCCGCGCCATCCTCCTTCATCGCCTCCCAGGAAATCTCGTAATCCACGACGGGCAGGGGACGTTTCCCCACATATTTCACCCCGCTCACGCCATCGCCATTGCTGAGGTGGAGCACGCCGTCCCGCACCTTGACGGGAGCTTGGGAGGCAGCTTCCAGCGGTTGCCAGTCGCCCAGGGCATTGCCTGCGATCCACGGTTCCTCTGCGGGCGCAGCGGCCACCGCCACAGGTGCGGGCGCAGCCGGGGAGGCGCTAGGACGATCACAACTAGACAGCGCCCAGAGGCACACAGGGAGAAAGAGCAACGGTTTCATGTGCGCCCAGACTACCCACCTGCCGCCCCCTGTCGAAGAAAAAAGGGGCGGGGAATTTCACCCGCCTGCAGGGCCTCGGAGACCCTGGGGAACTAAAGTCCGTGCTCCGCACGGGCGGCCTGCATTCACCTTGCGCGGAGGTGGGTGCTCGGCATCTTCCGCATTCCACTTTTATGAAATTGAAATCTGTCTCCCTCCTCCTGGCCATTGTGGCCGTGACCGCTGCCATCAGCCAGTGTGCGCCCTTCCGTAAGAAGCCCGCCACGGTGCTGGCTCCGCGTCCGAACTTCCAGCATCAAGGTATCACCCCGCCTGCGAGTAACGGCGGAGCAGTCACTGGCGCTAAAAACTACACCCAAGCGAACGTCAATGGACCCTACATCGCCATGACCTTCGATGATGGACCGCACAGCGCGCTGACGCCAAAATTGATCGACATCCTAGCCGCTCGAAACATTCGGGCCACCTTCTTCGTGGTCGGAGAGAATGTGAAACGCTACCCCAATATCATGCGTCGCCTAGCCGCCGCGGGGCATGAGTTTGGGAATCACACCTGGACGCATCCGCTGAAGCCTAGCACGTGGGCGGATGGCCCATTGCGCAATGAAATCCAACGCACCGCCGATGTCATCCTCGCCACCTCCGGCCAGGCCCCCGTCTGCTATCGCCCGCCTGGCGGCAGCGTCACTCCGCATCAGCGGGAGTGGCTTTTCAATGATTTCGGCTACCCCACCATCCTCTGGGCGGTGGACCCTAACGACTGGAAACGCCCCGGAGCCTCCGTCGTCACCTCCCGCATTCTCAATGCCACGCGGCCCGGCTACATTGTCCTCGCACACGACATCCATCCCGGCACCGTGGAAGCCATGCCCGCTACGCTGGATGGCCTGCTCGCCCGCGGATTCCGTTTCCTCACCATTCCCCAACTGCTTGGCATGGGGGCGCAACATGTGGCCACTGTCACCGAGCCTAAGGCCCTGACGATGTGCTACAGCCCCGGCAGTTATTAGCCCCCACCAGTGTGAAACTTTCCCCTGCTGCCAGCTACTCTGTCGTCGATCAATCGTTCATCGACGCCCGCGCCCGACTCTTAGACGTAGCCGCCTTTCTGGACCGCGTGCAACGCTACCACCAAGCCGATGACTACCGCGTGCAAGCCTTGAAAAACGTCCTCCCCCAGCTCCTCACCACCGAGCCAGGCCGCGTCGAGCGCATCCTCCTAGCCCTCAGTGATCCCACCACCGAGGTCATCCCCGCCGCCACCATCCAAGGCGCAGCAGGCGCACCCACCCCCTAACGCCCCGGCCTAACATGCGCTACATCGAACCCCATGCCCACATGGTCAGCCGGACCACGGACGACTATACGGCCATGCTCACCGCTGGCTGTGCGGCCGTGTGTGAGCCCGCTTTCTGGGCGGGCTTTGACCGACGCACGGCGGAGGGCTTTCACGATTATTTCCTCCAGTTAGTGGACTACGAACCCCGCCGGGCGGCCAAATACCAGCTCCCGCACTACTGTTGGTTGTGCATTAACCCCAAGGAATCGGAGGACGTGAAACTAGCGGAGGAGGTCATTTCTCTGATCCCGAGCCTGCTGGAACGGAAGACGGTGTTAGGCATCGGGGAGATCGGCCTGAACAAAAACAGCCGTAATGAATACCAGATCTTAGAAATGCATATTCAGTTAGCGGTGGATCATGATCAGCTCATCCTTGTGCATACCCCGCACTTGGAGGATAAGCTGAAGGGCACGAAACTCATCCTCCAAGCGTTGAAAAATTTCCCCAGTATCGACCCTAACCGGGTCATCATCGACCATGTGGAAGAACACACTGCGCGCTTGGTGCTGGATGCGGGCTACTGGGCGGGGATGACGCTGTATCCGGATTCTAAATGCACGCCGGCCCGGGCGGTGGACATCTTGGAAATGCTGGGCACGGAGCGTCTGTGGCTGAACAGCGCTTGCGACTGGGGCCACAGCGATCCGCTAGCGGTGCCCAAAGCGGGGCTGGAAATGCGGCGTCGGGGCTACCATGCGGAGGTTATTGACCGGGTGCTCTTTCAGAATCCGATGCAGTTTCTGAGTCAGTCGCCCCACTTTGCCAGTCCGGTCTAGCGACCCGCGAGGATGTAGTGGAAATAATAGAGTTTATCAAAAGCTGGATTTTTTTACTTGCCTCTGGTTGCGACATTTGCTTAATGCGGCTTAATAAAAGTTATGGACGGATCTCTACCACCACTCCCACCAGGATACGCCGCCGGGCTGAATCCTGGTTTCCCGTCGCCAGCCGGAACGCTACCGCCTATCCAATTCGGTGCCGGAGCATTTGGCGGGACGCCTCTACGTCCCCACTATCCACAGGGATTGCCCGTGCCTGAGCGCACGCCAGGGGCCCGTTTTGCTCCTTTGAGCGCGCTGCCTCCGGAGCAGCGGTTGCCGCCGCGTCGGGGTGATGCCCCTTTTCCAACTCCGCTGGCGGAGCCGCAGATCACCCCCCGGGAACGTCCCGGCATGGGCCATGCGAATCCCGCGAAGCAACTGACCCGCATCAAGCAGTTAGGATTCAACTGTCCTTCTTGCCTCGCCATTCTGATCATTAAAGAGCCGGAGAACTACGATGGCCAAGCCGCGCCTTGCCCTAACTGTCATGTGGTGATCTTGCCCCCCCGGGTGGCTCCGCCGACGCCGTTCAGCGTCTTGGAAGCCTCCGCCCCGCCAGCGCGCCCAGGTCTGGCCCATCCCGTCCGGGCCATGCTGCCTCCGCCCCAGCCACCTGCTCCGTCCGTAAAGCCGGGCCTGCCGGGAGCGCGGAGATTAGCGCGTGCCGCGTTGCTCTAAGGAATGAGGAAGCGGGTGCCACGGCCACCCCCGTCGATCAGCGCTAGCAACTGCTCAGGGTGTCGCCCGTTGGCAATGATCGTCTCTACGCCAGCTTCCACAGCCTTCTTTACCGCTGCCAGTTTCGTGTCCATGCCGCCCACAGAGTAGTCTCCTTTATCTTCCCGCGCGAAGCCTGCGACGTCCGCAAAATCTCTCACCGTCTCCACGATGCCTACGCCCGAGGGGGGAATTAATCCATCCACACTGGTTAGCAAAATGAGCAGATCCGCCCGCGCCAGCGCGGCCACCCCAGCGCTTAGGGCATCATTGTCTCCAAAGCGGATTTCCTCAATGGCCACGGAATCGTTCTCATTAAAGACGGGGATGACGTGGGCACTAGCGAGGAGTTGGAGCAGGGTATTTTCAATATGGGAACGCCGTTGGGGGAGTTCAAAATCCTCATTGGTCACGAGCATCTGGCCCACATGCAGATTCCATTCCCGCAGCACTTGCTCATAGAAATGCATGAGCCGGGACTGGCCGACCGCCGCGCACGCCTGGAGCAGCGCCATTTCCGTAGGGCGGACCGTGAAGCCCATCACATTTAGCCCCGCCGCCACGGCTCCGCTGGTCACGATGATGACCTCATGCCCCGCTCTGCGGATCTGCGCGACGGCCCGCAGGAGGTTCCAGACCTGGGCTCCATCAATGGTAGGGGAATCTTGCTCCTTAAGGATGCCCGTGCCGAATTTCAAGACGATGCGTTTGCGCTTAACCGCGCCCGTGGAGACGTGCGAGAATGATGAAACCGGGTCAGAAATCGGGGCCATAGTGCGAGACAGGTGGAATGTTGGGACCCCGAGAGGTGGGGCCAGAAACTTGAGAAACTGTAGTAGGAGCGAAAGGTGCGGCCTGTAAAGCGGGTTTCTCTCGGCCCTGCGGCAGGCTGATTTTTCAGAGAGCTAAATTATCCTGACTCGGCAAATTAATTACGAAATTGGGATTGCACGAAACGATAAAAGCAGTAATTTCCAGATTAACTATAATAAACTTCTCCCATCTGTGTATCTCTCTCAACATCGCAATCCTAGACGCTCGCAACCTCAACTTCGAGGCTTCAGCCTCGTGGAGTTACTCATCGTCATCATGATCGCGGGGATCTTTGCCGCGCTGGTGGTCCCTGGCTTGACGAATGTTTACCAAACGGCGCGTGAGAATGGCTTTCGCCACAATGCCCAAAACATCTCTAGCACCTACAACTCCGCCCGGGCCATCGGCATCAGTTTACCCGCCGGGGATGACGTTTCTAACGTGGTGCAGGTGCTCACAACAGGAGTGGGGGGCCAGAATGTGGTCAATCTCGGACTTTCCAACATCAGCGTAGATCAGATCGACGGAGCCAAGCACTATCTGGAATGGCAGCCCACCCAGGGAATGCTGCAATACAACTCCACCTATCACCCGTAAGCCTCTCCTCCCATGACCACCACTTCCCTTGCGCTACCCCGCCGCCGCAGCGCTGCCTTTACCTTAGTGGAAATGCTGCTGGTGATCGGCGTCATCAGCATCCTGGCCTCCTTGGTGATTAGCTCCTTTTCGGATGCCGCCCAGACCTCCCGGGACGTGGTGGCCCGCCAGCAGCAAGCCGTGTGGCAGAGCGCGCTGAATAATTGGGTGGATGGTAAATTAGGCCGCGTGGACACGACCATCTCCTCTGATGGTGCCGCGATCGGCATTGAGGTGCTGACCGCTCACTACAATAGTCTGACCACCGCCGCCCGCGTGGCGCTCATTTACAGCTACCTGGATGGGGCTTCCGTGGCGCACTTTACAGAGTTCAGCACCGGCGGGGTGATCCGCTCTAATTCCATGCAACAGACTGGGAAATACCTGCAACTCCCCACCTGGGGCGCGGGTACCTATCCGCACGTGGACCTCCTCCCTTAGCCAATTCATTCCCCAAAACCCCTCCTCCATTCTTATGATTGCTACTCCTGCGCTCCGCTCCCACCGCCGTCTGGCTTGTGTGCTGGCCTTCACCCTTGTGGAAGTCCTCGCCTCCGTGACCATCATTGGCATCCTCATCTTCATGGCCATTCCGAGCATCACTGCGGTGCGACGGGATACCGAGGAAAACATGGCTATCGCCCGCGCGGAAGCACTCAATCTGGCCATCTCTTCCTTTATCCAAGCCTACGGCCTCCAGACCGCCAAGACCTCCTGGGACGGCATTACCGGAGCCACTGCCGCAGAGAAGAATGATAACCGTTATCAAAACCTTCTCACGCCCTACATGGCCTATGCTCCGGCCACCCTCACAGTGCTCATGCCAGCGGGCTATGTGGCCACGCTTCCTACCAATCTCCAATCTGGTAAAGTGAGCATCAAGAAACCCCTGCAAACCGGCCAGACGACGCGCGCAGATCTTCCTTACTAAAGTCCTCCCGAGCCCCTTTCCTAACTCATGCACTTCCGCCCGTCCGCATCCTCATTTCAGCAAGGCTACAGCCTTATAGAAATTTTGGCCACCATTGCCATCATGGGCATCCTGGCGGGCATTGGCATCAGTGCCGCGTCTAATTTCAACGAGGCCGCCCGCCGCACCAAAGCCGAGGCCCAGGTGGCCATGCTGAACTCCGCTCTGCGCACCTTCTGCCAGAGTAAATGGGACCTCCACACCGTGCCCAACGATGCCAATACCACCGATGAATTCCTGGTCCTGCGCTCCCTGCAATATAAGCCTAGCACCACCTCCACCGTCTTCGATCCCGCCGCTCCCTACTACCCACCGAACTGGAATCCCACTTCCAGCAGCAAGACTAGCGAGTTCCGCGCCCGCTGGACGGGGCAGAATTTCTCCCTCCTCCTCCCCGGCACTGCTGGCAATGGCCTCCTTTTAGCCTCGGATGGTTCCGATCATGGGGCGGACTATCTCTTCCCCCCCGGCTACACCCCCGAGCCGGCCAGTAACTAATTCCCCGCTCCCCCGCTTTCCTTTTTTTAATCTACCATGCTTACCACCCAAGAGTCCGCCCCCGAAAACGCTAACTTCTGGTCCGATCCAGTGCCAGTGGCCGGAGCCTCGCGCTTAGCAGCGGCCGCCTTGTGGAGCGATCCGGCTGCCGCCGCCGCTTCCGTCCCGCCCACCTTCCCCCAGACCCTACAAGTCGCCAGCCGCATTGCGGATGCCGCCTTTACCGATGCCCCCACGGGAGATTTCAGCCTGGAAAATCTCGCCCATCACACTGGCCTCCTGCCCGTTAAACTTCCGCGTGGAGCCGCCTCCATCCCTGCGGAAAATATCCTCCGCACCTTTGGCCTCCCCGCCCACACGGCCCAGCCGTGGATGCCCCTCGGCACGTTAGGGCCACTGCTCATCATGGGGCATTACGATCACACCCAGCCAGACTACTGGAGCATCCCGCACTTCCTCATTGTCCGGGTCTTGATCCATCCAGAACAATACACGAGCATCCAGAAGGACCTCTTCAATCGCCTGTCCCTCAAGCCGCTGCCCACCCACAATCCTCACGTCAGCCTAATCCCGCCTCCGTCCGAGGCAGGCTACAAGAGCGTGCTGGATTGGTTCATCGGCCATTACCCCATGGCTGATGTGGAGCGGGAAAAGCTCGTCAAACTCGTCGAGGAACGCGGGGCCAAACCCTACGCCTCACTGGATGATCTGAAATTCCTCCCCCGCCACTACGGCGTGGCCATCGCGGCCTTTCAGACCCCGGGCCTCCACGTCTATAACCCGGAGGAAGCCCCTGGCCAGAGCACTTTCCCGGACGCCCTGTTAGAGAAACACAACGTCTATCCACTCCATTGTAGCGATCATCACGTCTGGCTCATGAGCGCCCAGCCGTCCGTCTATGCCTTCGAAGACGAATGGCTTTCCAGCGGCCATGATCCCATTAAAATCAGCAGCATCCTGGCCGATCCCAGCGCCATCGGAGCCGCCATCGCGCGGAATCGGAGCCGCGGCAGCCGGGACTCCGGCACCACCGCCCAAGTCGGAGAACTCACCTACTCCGACAGCCAAAATATCATCGAGATTGATCCCCTGGACATCGCCAAGATCAACCCCGCTAACCCCAACACCCCGCCAGACGAGATCGTCAAATGGGTCATCTACCGCGCCATCACCATGCGCGGGTCAGATTTACACATCGAGAAATTTTACAACACCGCCCGCTTCCGGGCCCGCGTCGATGGCGAACTCGTCGTCATCCATTCCTGCGGAGAGGAAGGCCTCATGCGCTACATCGCCATCATCAAAAATTGGTCTAACATGTCCCAAGAGCGCCAGACCACCCAAGATGGCCGCTTCTCCATGCGGTTAGGAAAAAAGCGCATCGACGTCCGCGTAGCCGCCGTCCCCCACCGCAAAGAAATGCAGAAGATCATCATGCGCTTCTTGGATAAACAAGACGGCATCAAGAAACTCAGCGAGCTAAACATGTCCACCCGCCAGAGCAGCATCATCAAGCAAGTGCTCTCGCGCGATCAAGGCCTATGCCTCGTCACTGGCCCTACCGGCTCCGGTAAGACCACCACCCTCTACGCCTTCCTCAACGCCATTAACGAGGACAACATCAACATCCAGACCATCGAAGACCCCATCGAATACGAGATCGAAGGCATCAACCAAACCCAGACCGATACCTTCCACGGACTCGATTTCCCCACCGGCCTCCGATCCTTACTGCGGGCGGACCCAGACGTCATCCTCATCGGAGAATCCCGTGACCCGGAGACCGCCGCCGCCGCCGTCAATGCCGCACTCACCGGCCACCTCGTGCTCACCACCTTGCACGCCAACGACTCCCTGCGCGCCATTTCCCGGCTCCTCAGCATGAACATCGAGCCTTACCTGCTAGCGGATGCCCTAGCCATGAGCCAAGCCCAGCGCCTCGTCCGCCGCCTCTGCCCCTACTGCAAAACCCCCGCCCAAGTCACCCAGGAGATCCAAGATTTCCTCCACTATCATGGAGCCATCGACGCCCCCATGACGGATGCCATCTACCAGAAAGTCGGCTGTGATGAATGTAACAACACGGGTTACAGTGGCCGCATCGCCCTTATGGAAATGTGCCTCATCAACAACGAAATGTCCGGCATGATCGGAGAAGGTGCCCCCGTCGTCGCCCTGCGGAAAGTGGCCATCCAAGGCGGCTTCAAAAGCCTCTACCAAGAAGGCCTCGTCCAAGTCGTCGCTGGCAGCACCACCTTCGACGAAATCAACTGCCTCAGCTACACCGCCATGGCATAATTCCACTTTGTCAGACTATGTAGAGGGCGACGTTAGGAGACCCGCATTTCCCGCAGCGGCATGGGTGCTCCTCCTGTTGCAGGTCTCCTAACGTCGCCCTCTACACAGAATTTAACAAAGTGGAAATAACCAATCACCCGGACTCCACGTCCACTCACCAACCCAACCAACCCAACCACCATGACCTTCCCCCAAATCGCCCTTGGCACCACCGCAGCGTTAGGACTACTCGCATGGCAGTGGGAAAACTGGCATGGAGAACAAGTCTGGGCAGCCACCCAGGCAGACATGGCCGCCCGGGGATATTCCCTTTCAGAAATGGACCTGCCGCCCGCTCCCCCGGATGATCAGAACGCCGCCATGCACCCCGTCTTCGCCCCGGCCATGAAAAGCCACAACGACCAACCTATCACCCTCCAGAACCCGCCTGACTGGGATTTCGGCCGGTTGGGAGAGCAATATCCCGTCCAGCTCCCCTCCTTCACATACCAGACGGATGCACCGTCCGCTCTCACCCTAGCCGCCTACCTTTCCCTCCACCCCCAGGCAGACATCCTAGCCGCCACCGACGTCCTAGCCGGCTACATCACCGGAATCAACGAAGCCGCCCAGCGCCCCTACGCCGACTGGTGGCCCTACGCACCCGCTCCCGGCCAGAAAGATTTCTTGCAAACCCGCGCCATTCCCAGCGCCAGCAACGTCTTCCAGTTCGCCACCCAGACATCCGCCTGGCTCAGCCTCCGCGCCCAGGCCCAACTGGCCGCCAACGACCCCGAAGGCGCCCGCCAGACCACCCTAGCCCTGCTCAATACAGCCCAGATCTGGGAACGGGAAAGTAGATTCACCCTCGTCTCCGCCTTCATCAGCATAGCCCTCGAAGGCATCGTCCAGCCCCACCTCGCCCAGTGCGCCCACACTGCTGGCTGGCGGGATTCCGACCGCGCCTTCCTAGCAGACCAGCTAGCCCAGACAGACGTCACCCAGATCCCCACCAAAGCCCTCCGCCTCACCATGCTAAGCAGCATGCGCGGACTCCTGGAAGCCCCAGATGCCATGCTCGAAAAAGAATGCGATCTCACGTGGGAGAACCGCTCCGCCATCGTTGGCCGACTCCTCCCCGCAGGCATCTATAAACACAACGCCGCAGCCTTGTATGAGGCCGAGCGACACGGCTTCTTCGATCCCGACGGAGACCCCAGCACCGCGTGTGCAGCAGTCTCCTCACAGAACCCCCACACCCTCCTGGCCGCTATCGCCACCCCCTTCCTCTCCAACTTCCGGGAAAGCGCTTCCAAAGTCCAACAACTGCGCACCCAAACCCGGCAATACCTCCAACTCTAGGGCCGACCCTCCACGCCACTCCCAGCGGGCAAGGAGCGCGGATTTGCAATCCGCTGCATCTCGCTAGCCGATGCATGGGCGCATAAGGGTGCGCAGCCAATGAAGCGGAGTGCAACTCCGCGCTCCTTTCGGAGATCGGATCCCTCCAGCCTGTTCTTGCCGCCATCGTCTGCCCCTGCGTTTCCAACGGCAAAGAAACCCCCGCCAAGCCCAACTCCGAAAAGACCAAACCCTCCTCCAGCGCTAGGACCGCCTCCGGGTGGCAACAAAACGGGCTCCCGTTGCTGGGAGCCTGTTTGGCGTGGGGCGGCTGGTGGTGGGCCGCCGCCCCGTTCGCTTGGTTTGGTCGAGTGATTGCTAGCCCATCATTTTATCCCGCTCCAGCTTGAGGCCCATTTTGCGGTAGAGGGTGGCGATGGAGACGCCGAGCATGGTGGCGGTCTTCTCGCGGGAGCCTTCGTTGTATTTGAGGGTTTCCCGGATGAAGAATTTCTCCTGTTTTTTGATGAAGTCGGTGAGCTTGGTGCCGATGGGGAGTTGATGTTTCATCTTCTCATTCTCGTCGTCGGAGATCTCCACTTTTTGGGAGATTTTCGGAGGGAGATCGACGGGGCGGATGCGGTTCTTTTCGGAGAAAGCGCAGGCGCGTTCGATGGCGTTTTGGAGTTCCCCCACGTTGCCCGGCCAGGAGTAGCCCATGAGGAGGTCCATGGCGTATTTGTCCACTTCCTTCATCGGCGTTTGCGTTAGCTTGGCGTAATTTTTGAGGAAATGATGGGCGAGTAATGGGATATCGTCCTTGCGGCTGCGGAGCGTGGGGATGGTGATGGGGATGACGCTGATGCGGTAGTAGAGGTCTTCCCGGACTTTATTTTCTTTGACCAGCTTTTCCATAGGCAGGGAGGACGTGGCGATGAAGCGGAAGTCCATATTGCGGGGGAGCGTGCCGTTGAGGCGGCGGTTATTGATGTCCTCCAGGAAGGCATCCAGTTGGCTCTGCAGGCGCATGGGCAGGGCGTTGATTTCTTCTAATACCACGGTGCCGCCTTGGGCGCGGTTGAAGATGGTGTGGGTGCCGCCGCTGGCGCTGCCGAAGAGTTCTAGCTCAATGAGGTCTTCTGGCAGGGCGGTGCAATGGAGGACTTTAAAGGGGGCACTGTTTCGGCGGCTGGCGTTGTGGATGGTGCGGGCCACCATTTGTTTGCCGCTGCCGAATTCGCCTTCTAATAAACAAGGGGCGTCGTTGTCGGCAATTTTTCCCACCATGCGGAGGATTTCCTTCATGTGGTTAGACTCGCCAATCATGTGGGAGGAATCCGCCATGCGCACGGTGGCTTCTTGGGGGCCTTTGGGGGCGTCGGCCTCGGAGGGATCACGCTTGATGACACGGTTGATGGTGCGTTGCAGATCATCCAGATCGAAGGGTTTGGTCAGGTAGTCGAAGGCTCCCAGGCGCATGGCTTCCACGGCGGTCTCTACGCTGCCGTAGCCCGTGACCATGACGACTTCCGTGTTGGGGTGGCGCAGGCGGCAGTCTTGGATGATTTGTAGGCCGTTGATGTCGCCAATGCGAAGGTCCACGATGAGGAGTTCGGGCTTGACGCGCTCCAGCGCATCGACGCCTTCTCGGCCTGTTTGATACAGGAAGGGCTCGTGGCCCATTTTCTTTACTAGCTGGCCCATCAGCTCAAGGATGGGGGCTTCGTCGTCGATAATTACTATTTTAGCCATGGTGTTTTAAGGTGTTTGATACTTGTTAAATAAGGGGGTGTTTTGCCAACCTTAATAATAAGCATCAATTAATCTATCCTTGGCTCCTTGCCAAGTTTTTTCTCATTTCCGCGATAAAAATTTATCCAACAGATTTGCGAATGACTTTGCCGGATAGGGCGGGTTATGGGGAATATAAAAATAATCACCTGACAAATATGGGAGGTCAGGATTTGTGCTCCCGCAATTTTGGAGGGGCCAAAATCCCCATGGATGGCGCAATTTTGCGGATGAGAATCAAGCGGGATAAAAGACTAGCGCTGTGGTTATGATAGGAGGGAGCAGGCGAAAAATGCAGGAAAACGAGGGGGAAATAAGAACGCAAGCGCGGGGCGCGAATTGGCCTGGGAGCTTAGTTGCATGGCGCAAAATCAGGTTGTAGTCGCAATGCTGTATGATCAGCCAGTCCTTGCGTCTTAGATGTAGAATCGCTTTTGAGAGCGCGCGCGGACAGCTGTGCCTTGAACGGAACGATGAAGGGATTTGGCGTGGAAAACTGAGCGCTAGCGCACTCTCGACTGCGACTGCGATCATTGCGATGCGTGAAATGGATGCCATCCGCTGTGCTTCGTTCATTGCTAAGGGGCGGGAATGGCTCGCAGAGAGCCAATGGGCGTCGGGTGGTTGGGGGGATACCGTGCGCAGTCTGCCGAATCTGAGCACGACGCTGCTCTGCTGGGCGGCATTGACGGGAGCGGAGGAGGAGTTTCCTGAGGTGCTACGGAAATGCCGGACGTGGATTGGGTTGGAGACGGGATCGTTAGAGCCGCAGAGTATCGTGAGGGCGCTGCGGAAGGCTTATGGCAAGGATCAGACGTTCAGTGTGCCGATCTTGATGGCGCTAGCGGTGGGCGGCGTGTGGCCGCCAGGGGAGGCTTGGAAATGGGTGCCGCAACTGCCATTTCAGCTCGCGGCGTTTCCCCGGCGGTGGTTCGCGGCGTTGACGCTGCCGGTGGTCAGCTATGCGTTGCCGGCGTTGATCGCCATTGGCCAAGTGCGTCATTTCCATGCTCCTGGTGGGCCGGGGCGGTGGCTGCGGGATCGGACACAGCGATGCACGCTGCGGCTCTTAGAAAACATCCAACCGCAAGGTGGAGGCTTCCTGGAGGCGACGCCATTAACCAGCTTCGTGACCATGGCCCTGGCCAGCATGGGCTTGGCAGAGCACCCGGTGGCGCAGCGCGGGCTAGATTTTTTGGAGCGCTCATTCCGGGAGGAAGGCAGTTGGCCCATCGATACGGATCTGGCTACTTGGGCGACCACGTTGGCCGTGAAGGCGCTGGGGGAAACGTGCCCAGAGCCCGCCAAGGTCCACGCGTGGCTGCTCGCCCAGCAACATCGCACGGTGCATCCTTACACGCTCTCCGCCCCCGGCGGATGGGCCTGGACGGATCTGCCGGGCGGGGTGCCAGACGCGGACGACACGGCGGGAGCGCTGCTGGCGCTGGCGCAGTTGGAAGATCGTGGAGAGGCATCGGGCGCGGGCGTGCGCTGGCTGCTGGGATTACAAAATCAGGATGGCGGTATGCCCACATTTTGTCGCGGCTGGGGCACGCTGCCCTTTGACCGCAGCACGCCAGAGATCACGGCCCACGCGGTGGCGGCCTGGGGGCAATGGGCGCACCTGGATGAGCGGATCCACACAGCCCGCTGCCGAGCGATCGATTACCTAATGCACAGCCAAGCTGCGGATGGCAGTTGGACGCCCCTGTGGTTCGGCAATCAATGGCACCTAGCCCAGGAGAATCCCGTGTATGGCACCTCCTCAGTGGTGCGGGATCTCGCAGGATTAGTGGAAATGCCCGCCCTCGCACGTGCCGTCACTTTCCTGCTGCATCAGCAAACCGCCACGGGCGGCTGGGGAGCCCCAGAGCATGAAAGCATTGAGGAAACCGCCCTGGTCCTCACCTCCCTTGCCCGTTACTCCCAGGCCCGGCCCAGTGAGCGGGAAAGAGTTTCCCCCGCCTTGGAACGGGGCTTTTCACGCCTGTTAGAACTGACCTCAGAAGGCACCGCATTTTTCGCAGCCCCCATCGGTCTCTACTTTGCTCGGCTGTGGTATTACGAGGAACTTTACCCACTCATCTGGACCACCGGAGCCCTCCGCCTAGCACTGGAACTGCTCTGATCTAAACTCTTGCTGCGAAGCCCCACAACCGGCTTATCATGCTGCCCATGAAACCACTTTTCCTCCTCCTCCTCCTCCTCGTGCTCACTGGCTGTAATCCAGCCCCCCAGGCTGGCCCCGCGCCATTACGCATTGGCATGGAGCTGAGCACGCCGCCCTTTGAAATGGCCAATGCTACCGGCCAGCCAGACGGAGTCAGCGTCCGCCTAGCTGAAGCCCTAGCTGCCAAACTCCAGCGCCCACTCCAGATCGAAGTCCTCGCCTTCAAGGGCCTCGAAACCGCCCTGAAAACCGGGAAAATCGACCTCATCCTCTCCTCTATGACGGACACGCCCAAACGCCGGGAGTCCATCTCCTTTTCCGATCCCTACTGCCATATCGGCTTGGCCCTCCTGGTGCCGCGCGCCTCCACCGTGCAAGGCATTGCCGATCTGAATCAACCAGGAAAAAAGATCGTCGTGCGCCTCGGCACCACTGCGGTGGACTATCTAAAATCCGCGGCTCCCCAGGCAGAACTGGTCATGCTAGATCAAAACGCCGCCTGCCTGCTAGAGATCACCCAGGCGAAGGCAGACGCTTTCATCTACGATCAACTTTCTATCCTCCAACTCCAAGCTGCCCAGCCGGAAAGCACCCGCGCCTTGCTGGCCCCGCTGCAATCCGAAGCCTGGGCTATGGCCTTGCGCCAGGACGATGCCGCCCTGCGCTCTAGCATCAACGACTTCCTGGCTGAGTTCCGCACCCACGGCGGCTTCGCCAAATTAGCTGACCAATACCTCGCCAAAGAAAAGGCCGCCCTCGTTGCTCAGGACGTGCCGTTTATTTTTGAGTGACGGTTATTTACTTTTAGGCAGGTAAATGCCCCCAGCACCGGGGGAATAGAGCTTCAAGCCTAATATAGTCTGCATGAGCGTAAAATGCTTGTCCACTGCATAGACCTGCACGTCATCGTGCAGAGCCATCGTGGCGATCAAGATGTCATTCCAAGGCACTGTGTGCCCTGCATCCCGCAGTCTCCAACCGTTGCGCACGGCTTGCTCCCAGTCCTTTTCCGTGGTGGCACGATATGGCAGCACGCTGAAATATTCTCCCCACAGGCGACGCTCATCGCGGCGCGTTCCCCCCAGCACTTCTAAACGCACCGGGGAACACAACTGCGCCTTGTATTCACAAAGTATGGCCTCCAAAGCCACCTTCACTAGCAGATCTCCATGTTGTCGGGCGGCTTCGATCCATACGGACGAATCGATCAAGATCATGGCTTCTCAGGCACGGAGGCGGTGTCTTGTTTGGTTTCCATGGCGTCATTCAGGACATCGTAATGAAAGGCTCCAGTCCGCAACAAATACCCAAAGTCCTTGGCCTTGCTACGATATACGAAATCCTTGACCGCACGGGCAATGGCAGGGCTTTTCTTGCTCTCGCCAGTTAGGATGGCTAACTCTTTTAAAATGCTTTCGTCTAAATCCACGGTGATTCTCATGCCCCCAAATACCACTAAAGCATCATTTAACAAGCATAAATGATGTTTTTCAGCAGAATTTTCGCACACCTAAGTCGCAGGCGGGCCGATCTGTGCTAGCACAGACTTGGCGGCATTTGCACCCATGCGCATGGCTCCGTGCATGTTTGGATAGGTGAAGCCGCCTTGGCGGCCCACGGAGCGGAGGTTGGCCACGGTGTCCAGGTAGCCTTTCACGCGGTCGAAGTGCTCCTCGAAGCCGAGCTTAAAGATCGGATAGCCAGTATTGCAGTGCATCACGTGCCATTCCACGATCTGGTCCTCCGTGCAGATATTTTCCACCGCTAGATCCGCGATGATCTGCGCGCGCACCTCGGGGCTGGCGTTCCATTTGGCATCGCCTTCCTCACACGTCGTCTCCACGATGAGCACGCTATGGTCTGCCGGAGTGACGATGAGGCCGGCATTTTTCGGATCGCCCACGCGATGGAAAATGCGCTCTCGGTAGTAAATGTAGAGGCCATCCAGGCACTTGGCCTTATTTACGAGCAGGCCATGAACGGTGATGGGCTTATAGCGCAGCGCAGTGGACGAGGCGCGCACTTCCTCTGGCACTGGGCCATCCACGCGTTGGATCAGCCAGGGCATGGGCATGGTGGAAATACAGTAATCACAGGCATGGCGCACCTCCGTCTCACCCACCTTAGCACGAACGGCCACCACGCGGCTGCCCTCCATTTCCAGGGCGATGACCTCTTGGCCTAACCGCACGGTGCCGCCCTTTTCCGTGATCGTCTGAACCAACCTCCGGGGCATCATTTCCGCGCCAGTCTTGGAGTAATGCAGTGTTTCTTCCAACAGCGCGCTGTCCACGGCCTCCACTTTATCAGACTGGATGCCGATCTTGCCTAGCACCTTCTTGAGCACGTCCACCGCCGTCAGTCGCGGCATCTTGGTGGTGATGAATTTGGCGCTGATCTCCGTGGTGGGGAAGCCCCAGTAGCGCTCGGTAAAGTCCTTGAAAAAGAAATGATAGAGTGGCTTTCCATAGAGCTGGATCAGCGCCTCCTCAGCATCTTTAGGCACACGGGGAAAGAGCTTGAAATAAAGCTGGGAGCCGAACAGCCCCAGCACGCACCACGCTAGCTTCAGCGGCGGGATGCCCTTAATCATATCCATGAATTGCAACGGGTAGCGATAGAAGGAACCCGCCCAGCGGATCTTGGCATCCAGCGGCACGGGCAGCCGTTCCTCCCCCATGATGCGCTTCATATCGGCAAATATTTCCTTATCAAATTCATGCAGCATGTGAACGCCCATGTCGTAGAAATTATCCCCCCGCCGATGGCTCGTAGCCAGCCCGCCGGGCATCGCCTCCTTTTCCAGCAGCAGCACGTCCACGTCCGCTTCCACCAAGGTGCGCGCGGCATACAGCCCCGTCGGGCCGCCGCCGATGATGATAACTTTAGGTCGCGTAAAGGTAGTGGTAGTCATGAATGAAGAGCAAAGAAAACAAGCCTCCCAGCAACGCGAATGATCATCCTCCGCCCCGGCCAGCCAGCCCGTTCCTAGGTGGTGAAATCCGCCCCCGCAACCAGAATCCGCCCCCCCTCCCTCGCGGTCGCTAGCCGATCCGTTTACCGCTGCACTTTTCCTTGCGAGGCAGTATCGGCTAGCTAAGATCGCTGCTTATTATGAAACTCCGCCTCCGCTCATGGTTTCGCCTATGCCTTACCCTCAGTCTGCTCACTGGGTGCCTCAGCACCACTGTGCAGGCGCGTCTGGACGAGACGCTGGCCCAATGTATGGAACGCTACGGGAAATCTCCCACCCTGCTTCCAGGGCGCGCGCAGGATCCAAAGTGCCCGTCCTATCTCTTTACGAGCAAGATCACGGATGCCAACGGGGCCACCATCCCCGTGCGCATCCGCATCGAATTCAATCCGGAGGGACGCGCGTGGTATATCCGTTATAGTGGTCACTATCCGGCCATTGCTGCGCAGAAATTCCTGGAACTCAATGCAGGCGATGGAGCCTGGGGCGCGAGCGAAAAATTTAACGACCGCCTTTACTACCGCACGAATTCCCTGACGCCTTATCAAGCCGTGCATTCCACCCTCAGCCAGTTCGGTATCCTGGACATCTACACCTACGAAGCCGTGGTGGATCAAAAGGCGCTGCATACCGCCCAGACCGCAGCTTTGATGGCGGATCCGAACTGGCACCCCTTTGCTGCCCAGACGGAAGCCCCCGCCGCTGCCTCCAAAATACCCCCGCCCGCCGCCAGCGTGAGCCTGAAATTTAACGGCTTCTAACCCAGGAGTAGCTCCTTCCGGGGCCATCTCTTCACCCTGCACAAATTCCCGCCGCCCTCAAGCTGACGAGTTGAAGAGCTGGCAGCCTCAGATCGCCACTCCTTGGAGTCCAACGTAAGCAATGGGCTGGCGCAGCACCCTCATACTACGGGCTTTTCCGGCTCACTTAATCACTGGAGCGAAGCTGCTGTCCACGCTGCCGTCGGCGTTGAGGCGGACGAGGCCAGTGCGGGGTTGGCCGTCGAAGGTCCAGAAGGTGCCCGCGCCTAGCACTTGGCCGTTGCCGACGGGGAGGATGCTCTTGACCTCGCTGCCCACGTTATGGCCAGGGCCAGTCTCGAAGGCGGGGTCCACGGCTCCGGTGGCGGTGCTGAGGCGGGCGATGCCGCGTCGGCTCGTGGCGCTGGCTCCAAAGTCTCCGCCGATGAAGAAGCTGGTGGCGAGGGTGTCCGGCGTGGAGAGGTCTGGGCCTGCCAGATCCCGGAAGGCGAGGGGATTGGTGGAGGCGAAGGTGCCGGGGGCTCCTGCTAGGCTAATATTGTAAACGGAGGTGGTGAGCGCTCCGCCGGCCACGGGGTTGAAGATGCCGTAGAAGCCCGTGCCTGCGGCATTGCTGGCCAAGGCATCCGGGGTGCCTAACGTGAAGGTGCTAACGACGCTGGCGGTGGCGAGGGTGGAGACGTTGAAGGAGTAAAGTTTCGCGTTAGCGGTGAAATAAGCAAGGTTGCCAGTGCCTGCGGTAAGGTCTCCGGCATTGGTCAGGGCGACGTTGCTATTGAGGTCGGCAATTTGCAGTTGGTTGATGATGCCAGTGGCGCTGACGTCGATGCGCACGAGGTCGTCCGTGCCCGTGGCGATGTAGTAAAGGCCGCCACGCATGAAGCCGAGGTTGGTGGGCTGGCTGGCGGGGTTGTAGGTGTAGCTGCCTTGGAGGTTGCCTAAGGTGACGTGGGTGTTGGTGTCCAAGCTGTAGCGGCCCAGTTCAAAGTTGCTGGCGGTTTCTTCGATGTAGTAAAGATAGCCGTTCGCTTGGTCCCAAGCGATCGCGGCTAGGCCATCGAAGTTAGCGGGAGCGGTGGTCAGCAGGGTGCTAACACCAGTGTCAGGGTCGAGTTGGTAAATGTTTTTGTTGGTGCCACCAGCCACGGCGTAGTAGGCGCTGGCAGTGCTGGGGGCGTTGAGATGGCGGTCGGAGGTATCGAAGAGGGCGAGGCTGGGGGTGGTGGCGGTGCTGGTGCTGCTGATGGCTCCGGTGGTGGTATTTAAAGCACGAATGATGGTGCGCGCGGCATCGCGTGCCACGTAGAGCGTGCGCCCGCTGCCGCTGTCTGGGCCGAAGACGATGGACTCGCAATAGTCCGCAGTGCCTGCGGTTTCCACGATTTTCGTGTAGCTGCTCATGGTGGTGAGATTGAAGCTAGCAAAGATACTATTGCCCGCTGCCATGGCGCTGAAATACATGAGCCCAGTATCGTCCACGGCTAGATCTCCGATGCTGGAGAAGGCTACCGCATTGGCCGTGAGATCCCGCACCTTCGTCTGCTGGGTGGCCACGGTGGGGCTGGTGGTGATGCGGATGAGGTCGTCGGTGCCGGGTTCGATGAAGTAGAGATAGCCGCCCCACCACGTGAGGTTGGTGGGCTTTACGCTGGAATTATAGTTGTTCCCCAACGTGAGGTTGTAGATGGCGGTGTGGACGTTGCTGGCAATCTGCCAACTGCCTAACGAGTAGCCAGTGGCGGTGTCTTGGAGGTAGAAGACGGTGTTCTGCACGGGATCGTAGGCCAGGGAGGAGAGGTTAAAGGCAGCGGTGTTGTTGACGACTAACGTGTTCGTTCCGGTGGTCAGATCCAGGCTGTAGATGTCTTTATTTCCACCGCTACAGGCATAGACGATGTTGGCAGGTGGGGAGACGGCAAGGGTGAAGGTGCGTGCGGGGAACTTGATTCCAGGCAGATCCGTAAACGTCGGGGTGCCCCAGGGTGGGCTGGTGTTGTAGCTCCAAAAAACGGTGTCTGCACCAGGGGCCACGACGCGCTGGAGGCTGAGGTTGGTGAAGTTGCTGGCGATGAAATCGTTGTTGCTAGGGTTAATTGCGAGGTCTTTCAGATTCGCTCCGGCCTCGGTGCTGTGGAGGCTGGTGACGGCTGCGGTAGCTGGATTGAGCACGAGCATTTGGCCGTCCTTGGCATCGAAGGCGTAGAGCGTGCCGCCATTGGTGAACTCCAGGGCGCTGACGTTGG
>JAYVOP010000386.1:0-3104 GCA_043757865.1 Verrucomicrobiales bacterium
AACCGATCTCCGCGTTCAACCCATAGCCAGCTTCCGTATCGAACTGCGTCCCTGCAAAGAGGCTAGGTCCCACGCCGATCTGGAGCGCGGCCGCAGCCGGAGTGACGCTGCCGAGCAAGAGGAGCCGAAAAATAAGGAGGAAATTTTTTTGCATAATTAATTAAGAATATTGGATATTTTAGAAAACTAAACTAAATTCCGCTCATTGTCAAAACCTTCTCCCTTCTAATGTCCCTGCGCGCCTTACTCTGCTGCTGTCTTCCATGCCTGTTCTGGTTGGTGAGTTGTCAGGGGGTCACGGACACGCGGCATCGGCTAGTAGTCAGTGCTGCGGACCAACGCATGGTGGTCTTTGAGGATGAAAAACCGATCGGCTTCTTCCGCATTTCCACTTCTAAATTTGGCCTCGGCAGCGGTGCTAACTCCTACCGCACCCCGTTAGGGTTGCATCGGATTGCGCAGAAGATTGGCGGTGGGCAGCCCTCTGGGATGAAGTTCCAGAGCCGTGTGCCCACGGGGGAGATCGTGCGCGTGAATGCCCGGCATCGGGATCCGATCGTGACCCGCATTCTGTGGCTGGATGGGTTAGAGTTCCAGAATCGGAATACCCACAAGCGCACCGTTTACATCCACGGCACGCCGGAGGAATGGCGGCTGGGCACTGCGGCCAGTTACGGTTGCATCCGCATGAGTTCTAAGGACGTGATTTGGCTCTATGATCACGTCAACGTGGGGGCTAAGGTGCAGATCGTCGCCCAGCCATTGCGCTATTTTTTAAAATAACATTCCCCCTTTCCGCATGTCCCTCTTCTTTCGTAAAATCAGTTTCTACCTTGGCCTCAGCGGCGTGGTGGCCCTCGGCTTGCTCGTGCGCTCCCTCTCGCAGACGCCGGCCATGCCAACGCCTGCCGTCGCTCCCGTGACCAAGCCCGGCGGTCACGCCATCGCAGCCTCCGGCTTAGTGGAAGCCCGTAATGAGAACACTAACATCGGCGTGCCCGTGCCTGGACTGGTGGTAAAATTAGCCGTGCAAGTCTGGCAAAATGTGACTGCTGGCGAGGTGCTGCTCCAGTTAGACGACCGCGAGTTCAGCGCCCAAGGCCTCACCCAAGCAGCCCAAACTAATGTGGCGCGTGCGAGTGTGAAACGCCTGGAAGATCAACTGCAACGGCTCCAGAGCGCGGCCAACAGTGGGGCCGTGACCCAAGATGAGATCAGCACTCGGCAGAACGATGTAGCCGTGGCTCAGGCGCAACTGGCAAGTGCCGAGGCCCTCCAAGCGCAGACCAAGCTCCTCATCGAACGCCTCACCATCCGCGCCCCCATCACTGGCACCATCCTCCAAGTGAACACCCGCGTGGGTGAATACGCCGGGGTGAATCCTAAGCAAGCCGCCATCGTGCTAGGACAAATTGATCGCCTGCAAGTCCGTGCGGACGTGGACGAGCAACTGGCCCCCCGCATCACTGAAGGCATGAGCGCGCGCGCTTGGATCAAGGGGGATTCCGCCCATCCGTTGGACTTAGAATTCGTGAGGATCGAGCCCTTCATCGTGCCCAAGGTTTCCCTTACGGGCAGCTCCGCAGAGCGCGTGGATACTCGCGTGCTGCAAGTCATCTTCAGCTTGAAAGCGGAATCCACTAGCAAGATTTACGTCGGCCAACAAATGGACCTTTTCCTGGAAAATTCGCCAACGCATTGACTAAACTCCGCGCTGCGGCTCCGTTTCCGGCACGGGTGGCAGGAGGTCTTCTCGTTGCAGGAAGAGTTTTAAATTAAGTTTTCCTAACTCTGCTGGCGTCATCCGCAGAATCAGCGTGAGGAACGGCGTGAGGCGGTCCATTTCCGCTAGGGAAGAGTGAATCAGACTGGCGATGATGCGGTCATCCACGCGATGCGGCGGGAAAATATTGGTGGCTTTGAACATCACTGCGCCCGTGTCGTAGTCCAACTCGAAGCCGCCGATGGTCAGCTCATAGTTCGTGCGCATCAGCAGCTCTGCGGCTAGACCCATGCGGGCTTCCGGCACTTGGTGGGCGGCGGTGGCCACTACGCTGAGCCCGTTCAGCGCCTCGAAGGCTTGGACATGGATGCGCACTTTGGTGTGGTGCATTTCAAAGTCCGCGGCTAGCACTTCTTGCCCCGGCACGTGCTGCGCTTGCCAGCCCATGCGGGTGAAGGCGGCTTGCATCCCAGCGAAAACAGCAGCGGCACTCATGGGTTAGCGAGGCATTCCCACTAGCTCAGGTTCCTCTGCCCATAGCGTTTCCTCTTGCTCGTTCGTCTCCATGGGCGCGAACCGTTCGGCCTTGAAAGACAGCTCTTGGGGAAAGGCGCAGGTGGGGTCGTTAGGGTTGTGGAGTTCTTCTAGCAGCACATTGAAATCCGGCTCCGTGGCTCCACGAAAGACGCCTTCCGCGCTTACCGCCCACTGCGGATCAGCGGCTCCCATGCCCGTGGCGCGGACGGTGTAAATGGAATCTTTCTTGGGCAGTTGTTGATAGTAATCAAACACCCAGGGGGCGAACTCATCGTTCACGCACACGACTTTTTCTCCGTTAGCAAACATCGTGGTAGCGTCGGTTAGGCGAGTTGGGCAAATTTCTCCGCCACTTGTTCCAGGAGGAATTGGCGCACGGATTCGGAGGTGATGCGCTCCAGCGTTTGGGCTAGGAAACCTTGTGCCAGCAAGGCTCGGCATTCTTTTTCCGGGATGCCCCGGGACTCGAAATAGAAGATCTCCTCAGCACTGATGGCTCCGGTGGTGCTGCCGTGGCTGCATTTCACTTGGTCCGCATTGATCTCGAGGCCGGGCATGGCGTTGGCCTCGCAGTCGTCCGTCATCAGCAGATTGCGACACGTCTGATAGGCATCGGTAAAATGCGCGCCTTGATCCACGCTGATGAGGCCAGCAAAGATGCTGCGGCTCTTGCCGAAGAGGACGTTCTTATAGAGCAGATTGCTCATGGCATGGGGTGCGTGGTGGAGCTGGAGGGTGCGTTGATCCACCTCTTGGTCGTCACTGGTAAGGGAGACGGAGAGCATATCACTGCGGCTGCCGCTGCCTTCCAGATGGCTCACGCATTCCGTGCGGCTCCAGGCTC
>JAYVOP010000387.1:0-11552 GCA_043757865.1 Verrucomicrobiales bacterium
ACCCCAACCATCTTAACGAAACTCCACCAGCTTACGCTGAATGCAGATATGGGATTCGGTGGCCTTGGTATCTGCTTCGATCTGGGAAGTGCCTGCGGGGGGAAGTGCCTGCGGGGGGAGGTGGGGCGGCGGGGGTACGGGCAGGTGGTGGCGGTGCGGGAGGTGGCGCACCTACGGGCGGAGTATCCCTAGGGGTACTGGAAGGAGGTTTGCTATTTCCATTGGTGGCAGAAGTGCCCAGCAACAGTTCCAGAGCGGCAGAATATCCATCTGCGTCACTATCTGTGTAGTCATGGGAAACCGGGTGACTGCCTGCAGCCAGCGCATTTGATCCACGCATTGCTTCTTCGTAGTCGCTGTAGCAGGGGAATGTCGGAGCCATTGTGAAAACGAATGTTAGCTGATTAGCAGGCACCCCAGCGCTCACGAACGCCGCTTGAGGACCAGCCACAGCAGGCCGAACACAGCCGCGATAGCGACGCCTATGATGCTCCACGGTGTTGATGATGGCGATTCCTTGATGGGTGAAGGAGTTTGCGATGATGAGATAGCTTCCTCTGATACTGGTGTCAGATCTGGTGGTTTTTGAAATGGAGAGGGTGCTGTAGCAGACAAAGGGTGAGATTCGGCTGAAGTGACAGCGCTACCATCCTGGTTTGTTTTGAGTTCCACCACGGCTGCAAGGCTCTTGTCAATCCAGCGTGAATCTCCCCTTCCGTCCTCCCCGGGATCCCAGCCCACAACCAACCTATTTCCCGCTTCCCACGGATTGGTAAAGGCTTCTTCGAGAGACAACACGTAGCTCAGGGCACGGCCGGGATCGAGCACACCGCCAGCGTGTTTACTCATCTCACCTGGTTCGTTACGCCTTTGCCAAACAGCATTCTTAGCGATCTCATTTCCTCTCGAATCGAGAAGTTTGAAGTTAAAACCTATATTGGGGCCCCTAATTTCGAATTCTACAGAATGGCTCGTGGTGTTGATCAGAACACATTTCGCCCTCGTTGCACCCGCATGAGGATCAACCTCGAGCGTTACTTCGAGTTTTAGGCCTTCCAAGGCAACTGAGGTGCTGTGAGTGTCGGCTCCTCTCGAGGAAGTAACTAAAAGGCAGGAGAGGTGAACTAAATACAGCATCACGAACTTAACAGATTGTGCGGCGCATGCTAAGGATGACCTCATCACATCGCAGATTCTATATTTAGAATTTTCCATTTGAGATATTGTTAGTTCATGTTGGGTGAGTAGAAGTTTCTTTGGCGGGGTCCGCAGACTTTTGGTATCCAGTAATCGACCACAATGTGCCCGTGGACAACTGAGCAGACCCGCCCCACGACCAGTTGATACTCTGCGTCGGCACATACCTTGAAGCCTGACCGTCCGGCAAAACATGACATTGCAGGACAAAAAGTTAAGATAGGAGCGCGGATTTGCAATCCGCTACCGTGGATGAGCCCTCTTGTCTTCCCGTGGTGTGCGCCATGATGCTAGAGTTTAGGCTTTATCTGACGGAATGGCCAATAGGGATTCATGTTTGGCGTCTCGGTGGCAGCACCTTGGCCCCCCATGTGGAAAGAGCGATTTTGGTCCCTCCGCATTAGAACTGCCCCGCCAGTGTTGCTGAATAAATACATATCAGGCCAAACAGACGGGTATTCTTTCAGTGTCAGGTGTATCAATCCAGTATCGGCGGTGTTAAATCGCCCCTCATAAGTTTGGACCCCTACCCCGAACTCTGTGACCGATGCCTTATTGTTAGCGTAAAGTGTGATCGAAGCATCAGAATCCATGCCATACATGTGACCGTTTCTGCTGGTAAAGCTCGCCTCGCCCTTCTGCGACGCAAGCCAGCCAATGATGTCGTGCTCTTTATTGTATTCCACGGACTTGCGAGCGACAGGACGAGAATAGGAGCTGGGAGAGGGGCAGGCGCGGTGAATCTAGCAACGTCCGCCGCGCTTGAATGAGTTTGTTTGTGCTCGGCAGCGCACGATCCCAACCATACTAGCATTCCGAGCGCAAACCAAATTAGGATAGGAGATTGGGTATGCATTGAGCGCAAAGAATTAAGGGTGGCTCTGGCGGAGCATCCGCCTGCGGAGTGTTAGGACTAGCAGCAGCAGGGACGACCCGCAAAGAAGACTCCACGGCAACCGTAGCGGGGTTGAGCATCCCTGCGGGTGCAGAAGACCTGTGTCCGTGTGTATAGTACCAGCCTAGCGTGATGCTGAGAGCACCCGCAATGATCAAGACCGCATACTTTCGTTTCGAGAACATGAATGATCTGCTAGTCGGATAGCAAACTGCTTGCAAGAAATATTTTCAAGTGATCGGCCATGTTGCGTGGTATGGCTGCAAAGAGAGCGCGTAGCAGCTGACGTTGGAGGCTGGCCGCATAGGTGAAATCACAAATCACGCTTGAGCCTCTGAGGTCGGCTTTTTCAGGAGATCACAGAAGTCGCCTACTTCCACCGCAGCTTGTACGCATTTAATACTCTAGCAAGCTATACACTGGCACCCCATGTGGCAGCGCCTTGCGGCCATGGAGAAACGTGAGTTCCATGAGGAAAGACATCCCTAGCAGTTGGCCACCCAGGCGTTGAATCAGCGTGGCCGCCGCAGCGGCGGTGCCACCCGTAGCCAGCACGTCATCAATGAGCCAAACGCGTTCCCCAGGCGCAATGGCGTCCACATGGATCTCCACCGTGTTCGAGCCATACTCCAGATCATAAGCAATGGATTCTGTGCGGTAGGGCAGCTTCCCTTGCTTCCGCACTGGCACTAGCCCCGCCCCGATGCGCGCTGCGATGGCCCCACCAAAGAGGAAGCCGCGTGCATCTAAGGCCACGATCTTCTCCACGCGTTGGCCGTGCATGGTGTCCATGAGTTTATCGATGGATACTTTCAGCGTCTCCGGATTGGCCAGCAGCGGCGTGATGTCTTTAAAAGACACCCCGGGCTTAGGGAAATCCGGGATGATGCGGATGGCGGCGTCTAACAGGGCGTGAGTGGCGGGATCAGTCATGTTTAAATTATGAATTATGAAATTAGAATTCTGCGCTGCCAGGGGTGCGGGCAAAGGGGATGACATCGCGAATATTCGCGATGCCGGTGACGAACATCAGCAGGCGCTCGAAGCCCATGCCATAGCCCGCGTGGGGCACGCTGCCATAGCGACGCAGGTCCACATACCACCAGTAGGCTTCCTCACTGAGGCCGTGGTGCACCATGTTCGCGCGGAGGATGTCCAGACGTTCCTCCCGTTGGCTGCCGCCGATCAGTTCGCCAATGCCCGGCACGAGCACGTCCATGGCGGTCACGGTGCGGCCATCGTCGTTGACCCGCATGTAGAAGGGCTTGATGGTTTTGGGGTAATTGTAGACGGTCACGGGACACGCGAAATGTTGCTCCGTGAGATAGCGCTCGTGCTCGCTCTGGAGGTTCAGCCCCCACTCCACAGGGTATTCAAACGCGTGCCCTGAGCGCAGGAGAATTTCCACTGCCTCATCATAAGTCACGCGCTGGAACGGGCGCTCCGCCACGGATTGCAGGCGCTCTAGCAAAGTTTTATCGACAAATTTATTCAAGAACTCCAGGTCTTCCCGGCACTGCTCCAGCGCATAGCGGACCATGTATTTCACCTGCGCCTCGGCCATGTCCATGTCCTGCTGGAGGTCACAGAAAGCCATCTCTGGTTCGATCATCCAGAACTCTGCCGCGTGCCGCGTGGTGTGAGAATTTTCCGCCCGGAACGTCGGGCCGAACGTGTAAATATTGCTTAGCGCACAGGCGAAGGTCTCACCCTCTAACTGACCACTGACCGTGAGGAAGGCTTGTTTCCCAAAGAAGTCCTGGGCATGATCCGCCTCCCCCACGGGCAACGTAGTCACGCGAAACATTTCCCCCGCGCCCTCACAATCACTGGCCGTGATGATGGGCGTGTGGACATACACGAAGCCCTGGTCTTGGAAGAAACAATGCACCGCGTGCGCCATCTTACTGCGCACCCGAAAGACCGCTCCATAAAGGTTCGAGCGCGGGCGCAGATGCGCGATGCTGCGCATAAACTCCGCAGAGTGACCCTTCTTTTGCAGCGGATAGGAATCATCCGCCGCTCCTAGCAACTCCAATGATGCCGCCTGCACCTCCCAACTCTGCCCCGCTCCAGCGGATGCCACCAGCCTGCCCCGCACCGCCACACTGGCTCCCGTGGTCAGGCGCGGCACGTCCGCATAACCAGGAATGCCGGCATCTGCGATCACCTGCAAACCCCGCAGACAAGAGCCATCATTGATCTCTAAAAAAGAAAACGCCTTAGCATCCCGCCGCGTGCGCACCCAGCCACAGACGAGGATATCATCACAGGGAGCAGTGGCGGAGAGGGCAGTGAGAACGGGGGTGCGCAGAGGGCGGGTCATGCGCCAGTCCATAGCGGAGAATGCGCATTGGCCAACTGGAAATGTGGCGAGTCCCGCTAGGCGCGGCGGCGGCGGTAGCCCCAGCCGCCGAGCACGACAAGAGCCGCGGCTAGAATTTGATACCCACTGACCCCGCCCCACCAGCGAGGCGTGGCGCGGAAGCTCTCATGCACGAGGCGAAAGAGGCCGTAAGCGATGAGGTAAATGTGGAAATGCTGCCCCTTCCCAACGCGATGTTTCCGGGCGGTTAGGAAGACGAGCAGCATCAGCAAATTAAACGCCATTTCTAATGGCACTGCGGGCCAGCGCGCGACTCCGTGCGCGTCCGCTAAAGTAAACCACGCCGGCTCACACACCTGCCCCAGACAACACCCCGCACTCAGACAGCCGACCCTCCCGATCAAGATTCCCAGCGGAGCCGTGATCGCAAAGAGATCCCCCGTGACCGCAGTATAGCCGACCTGACGTTTCGCTAATTCCACAAAGCCATAGCCGCCTAACAGCGCGCCCAGGATCGTCTTGCCCGTGAGGAGTTGCTCCACGAAATACGGCGTGCCATACCACGTGGACCACTCCGCAAACAGAAAGCCTAACTTGGCTCCCAGAAAGCCGCCCATGAGCCCAAAGCCATAGATCAACGGCAGGCGCGGATCCTTCTGGCCCAGCCGCCGCCAGACCGTGACACTCACCAGGATGGCTAGCAGGAGCAAGGCCGTGCCCAAGGGATGCGGCAAGGCTAAGCTCATGGTTGGCCCGGAGGCGGTGCGGCATCCGGGAAGCCGGAGTAGTAACGGCAGAAGGAATCCAGCTTCCCATCCGGCCGGATCACGTGCGTGCAGCAGCGGTCGATGCGGTCTTGATCCCACGACCACGCGTCCATGAACGGCTTGATGAAGAGGCGCAGCGTGTCCTTCTCATTGATCTCTAGATCATGCAGGATGCGTCCCAGCGGCTCGGATTCGCAGCCGCATTGGCTCAGGTCTTCGAGCTGATAGCGGATCTTGTTTTGCAGGAACCCCTGCATGGCGGAGTAGTCGATGAACTCGCTCATACTGCGGCATTTCCCATCGCCCGTCTTGAGCAGATAGCCGATGGTGGCGCAGTTAGGATCACCACACGGCAGCGGGGTGAAATCATCCACCGTGAGCTGGTCAGCAGACTGGGAAATGAGGCCGAGGATGATGTCCGCAGTGTTGAGTTTCGGCTGCGTGGTCAGGGATTGCCGACCACTGGTAAACATCGGCTGGAAGCTCACTCCGCGCACGATGTCATGCTGCAAGGCTGTTTCCACCGTGCCCCAGAGTTGGGAAACATTCTCCGGCGTCACGGTCATGGCCAGGGTGATGGGCAGGTTCATTTCCTGACAGCGCTGCATGGCTAACTGCCGCATGGCGCGCAGATCCACGCCGCGCAACGCCAGTTGGCCAGCGGCCTCCGGGCCATCGTATTGCAGGTAGAGTTGCAGTTTGCCATAGATGAATTTCTCCTGGAGTTCCGCCGCAAAGGCCGCGTCCTTGGCAATCCGCACGCCGTTGGTATTCAGCACGATGTAGTCGATGCTAGGGTGCGTCATCGCCCAGACTAGCAGTTGAAAAAACTGCGGATGCAGGGTCGGCTCGCCCCCAGAGAATTGGAGAATTTCGATGCGGCCCTTACGCGCGATCACGCCGTCGATCCTTTGTTGCAGGCCGTCTAGCGGCTCGTAGTGCAGCGCGTTGCCAGCCGCTCCCACGGGGGAATCCGCATAGCACGTGGGGCAAGCGAGATTGCAGGAATGGACGATTTCGATGAGTGCTAGGCAGGTGGAAAGTTTCTCCATAGTGCCATCCACACTAGCCGTGGCATTGCTGCCTAACGTGCCTTGTTGCGCACCGTCCGCCGCCGCACATTTCCCACCACAACAAGCGTTCTCTGGCTGGCCACTCGCCAGCCAATAGAACCGCGCATCCGAAGCAATGATGGCCATCGCCTCGCCATGCACCGGGCACGTGCGGCGGAGTTCCACCCGGGCGGGGTTGCGGCCCACTTTCCACACCTCCGCCGGACAAGCCTGGAGACACGTGGGGCAACGGCTCGTGGTGCGTTTTAGCAGCGCTGCGGCAGGCCGGGCTGCCGGGAGCGGCGGGAGGAGGAGAGCGGCGGGGTTCATCAAATCTTGAACGTGACCACACACGCTGCGAAAGCGATTCCCAGATATCCAGCCAGAAACATGGCCCCATAGACAAAACCGAACACCACGTGGGTCAAACGTGAAGCATACGGATCTAAGATGTGGGTTACGATGACTCCGTTGATCCAGAGAACGGCTGCGGCTAAGAGCAGGAATGGTTCTCGAAAAGCATCCCACTTAAACCCAAAACGCAGAACTAGCCACATTACAATACCCGTGAAAAGCCAGAGGCCAAAACAGGCCGGCCATAGTGAAACCTTTGTATACTCAGGTAATGGCGGTGGAGTTGGCAGTGGATCAGGTGGAGTCGTCATGCGGAGGTTATCGCGGGCGGGGGGGAAATGTCATCGGGAAAATTTGCCCCCGCTGGTTCGTGCGTTGGCAACGCGCTGCGCAGCACCTAGGACTGAGGCGGATGACGCTCCAGAGCCGCGCCATCTGGTGCAGACATTTAGTGATAGCTAGCACAAGCCGCCAGTGAAAATGCCTGAAACGATACCGTCAGAGCCAAGGTGTAAATGACGGCCCAGCGCAGGCGGGTGGACTGCGGAGGGTGTAAGCGCGTGCTGAGTCTCCAAGCGATGGGCAAAGCCAAAGCCATTTGCACTAGCAATAGAAGGAGCCAAGGGAAAGTAGGTGCAGTAGTCATGTGGAGGTTATCGTCGGTGAGTAGGGAAATGTCATCGGGAAAATTTGACCTCTATGGTTCGCGCGTTGGCAACGTGCCGAGCGATACGCCAGCGGGTAAGGGGCAACGCAGCCCCTCCACTTGGCTCCATCCTCGGACGCAAATTAGAATTAGCTCTGGCTGGCGGGTGCTAGCAGCACGGCTCCTTTGATGAGTCGGCAGAACTCTTTCTTGCTCACGCGATGCACGGTGCCCAGCTTGGTGGCTGGGTCCGTCATGGTTTTATACTGCACGGAGAGGCGCTCCCACTCCACAATGCGGAAGTAGTCATCACCTTGTTGCCAGATTTGTCCTTGGGCTAGTTTCATGCGGGTGTGCTTACACGATCGCAGGTGGTGCGCGAGGGCTAATTTCAGAGCCGTCGGCTGCGCGTGGGTTTTGGAGTTGCTTTCTGAGCCCAGTGGCTTCCTTGACCGTCCTCATTCCCCATTTTCCTAACTCCATGAACTCTGCCCCCTCCTCCGCCCCCTGCGCCATGACCATCGCTGGCACGGGCAGTTATGTGCCTGTAAAAGTAGTCACCAATGCTGATCTGGCCAAGATCGTGGACACCTCCGATGAATGGATCGTCAGCCGCACGGGCATCCGGGAGCGACGCCATGCGGGACCGGACGAGGCCACCAGTCACCTCGCCACCAAGGCCGCGCAACGAGCCATGGAGCAGGCCGGGGTGATCGCAGGCGAGATTGATCTCATCATTGTGGCCACCATATCTCCAGATACCTTTTTCCCTAGCACTGCCTGCTATGTGCAGCAAAATCTAGGCGCGGTCAATGCCGTGGCCTTTGATATTTCCGCCGCTTGCTCCGGCTTCTTGTATGCCATCCAGATTGCGCGGAATTTTATCAATAGCGGCACGCGCTCCACCGCCCTGATCATTGGCGCAGAGAAACTGAGCGGCATGGTGAACTGGAAAGATCGCAACACGTGTGTGCTCTTTGGCGATGGCGCGGGCGCAGCCATCGTGCGGCGGGTGACAGAGGAGGATGGGAAAGATCACTCGGCGGTGCTCTCCACCGTGCTGGGGAGCGATGGACGCCTAACGGACATCCTCAGTGTGCCCGGAGGCGGCAGCGCCCTGCCGATCACGGCGGAGAACGCGGATCAAATGCTGAACACCATCCACATGCAGGGCCGGGAAGTGTATAAACACGCGGTCACTAAAATGTGTGAGAGCTGTGAGCTAGCCATCGCCCGGGCGGGCTTGAAGCCAGAGGACATCGTGAAAGTGATTCCGCATCAAGCCAACGTCCGCATCATCCACGCCATCCTCGATCGGCTGAATTTACCACACGAAAAAGCGTTCTTGAACCTCGAAAAATACGGCAACACCAGTGCCGCCGCCATCGCCATCGCCCTTGATGAAGCGAACCGCTCTGGGGCCATTAAACGCGGGGATTACATCCTGCTCGTAGCCTTCGGAGCCGGGCTCACCTGGGCGAGTTCGGTGGTGCGGTGGTGAGCCTATCATCGCTCATTACCGTCACTTTCCGAGTGAGGGCAACCGCACTCCGCTCTGGCGGTCACGATACCATCCTGATTTTTCAAACTTTTAACTTTGGAATGCACAAATCCCGCGCACCATCAGGCCAGTAAAATCTCCCCTAACTTCATGGCAGCTCCTATTCAAAATCTCCCCGGCTTTCGCGACTTCTATCCAGAACAGTGTGCGGTGCGGAACTATGTCTTCGCCCAATGGCGGGACATCGCGCATCGCTATGGGCTCTCCGAATACGAAGGCCCGATCCTGGAGCCCACGGAACTCTTCACGCGCAAAAGTGGCGACGAGATTGTGAAGCAGCTCTTCCATTTCACCGATGGTGGCGAGCGCGCAGTGGCGCTGCGGCCCGAGGTGACGCCCACGCTGGCGCGCATGGCCACGGCTCGGCAGCGCGACTATAAGAAGCCGCTGAAATGGTATCAAATCGGGCCGTGTTTCCGTTATGAAACGCCGCAGTTAGGGCGCGGGCGGGAATTCTATCAATTCAACTGCGACATCCTGGGCGAGCCCGGAATCGGGGCGGACGCGGAGTTAGTGGCCATGGCCATTGATCTGATGTTGGACTTCGGATTCGAAGCCGGGGACTTTAAAGTACGGCTGAGTGATCGTCGCGTGTGGACTGATTTTATCGCAGGCCAAGGGCTCTCGCTCGACCACCTACCGACCTTTTTGCAGATCATTGATAAACTGGAGCGAGACAAGCCGGAGGCCACGGAAGCGAAGCTGCAAGGGCTGGGAACATCGCTAGCAGCCGTGCGGGAGTTCATGGCGGACAGCTCCGTGGGGGCCACCGGGGCGTTAGGGGAACTGAGGGAGAACCTGCGGTCGCGCGGGCTGGCAGAGCATGTGCAGATCGATCTGGGAATCGTGCGCGGGCTGGCGTATTACACGGGCGTGGTGTTCGAGATTTTTGATGCGCGGGGGAAATTCCGCGCAGTGGCGGGCGGCGGGCGCTATGATAATTTGTGCGGGCTGATGGGTGGGGCGGAGATGCCAGCGGTGGGGTTTGCGATGGGGGACATGGTGATCGCTGCGTTCATCGAATCCCGTCCCCGGGCGAAGTCTAAGCTCATGTCCTGGCAAGCCCGGGCCAACAATCTGGATGCCTACTTAGTGCTAGCCGACGAAGCCCAGCGCGGCCACGCCCTGGCCCTACAACAAGCCCTGCGTGGAGACGGCGTGCGCGTGGAAATGTCCCTGTGCCAAGCGAAAGTGGGCGCGCAATTTCAAGCTGCGGAATACCGCAAGGCGCGCGTGGCCATCGTGCTAGGCGCGGAGTTTCCGCAGGTGAAATTGAAAGACATGCTCAGCCGGGAAGAATACGCGGTGGACCAAGCTGAGCTAGTGCCCACCGTGCTCGAATGGCTGGCCCGCGAGCCCCACGGGCCACTGCTGGCAGCGGAATAACCCTTTAACCTAACACACATTTATGCCCGGCTATTTTTGGCTATTTATCCCCATCATTTTCAGCCTCATCCTCGTGTGGGCGGTGCGGGAATGGCGCTTGACGCACCACACCGTGAAGTCCCAGACGCGCGGCGTCTCGGATGCGTGGGTGGACATCTTGACCCAGAATGTGCCGCTCTATGCCCACATGCCCGTGGACCTCCAGCAGATGGATCAATCCATCACGCTGCGATTCTTAGAGCATAAAAAACTCGTACCCTGTGGCGGCATCGATGAGCTGACGGAGGAAATGAAAGTGACCATCGCTGGCCAAGCCGCGTTGCTGCGCTTGGCGCGGGAGTTCCGCTATCCTTATGAGGACGTCTATACCGTGTTAGTCTATCCAGCGGAATTTTTCCACAGCGCAGCGGAGGAACACGATTTCCTGACGGGCGAGGACTGGCCCACAGGCAGCGTGGTCGTAGCCTGGGATGCGGCCAGCCACACGTGCCGGGCGCTGCGCTTGAACACGACCGTGAGCGTGCGGGACTTTGCTGCGCAGTTAGAGTTACCGGAGGAGTTGAGCTACGCGCACCGCACGTGGTCCCGGCTCTTGGAACCTGAATTTACCAAGCTCCAGCCCGCTGCGCTGGAACGTTATCACTCAGATGATCCCACGGAATTCTTTGCCGTGGCCACGGAGGCCTTCCTAGCGCGCAATCCACGTTTGGCCAAGGATCACGCGGAGCTGTATGCGGCCCTGCGCACTTACTATCGCGTGGATCCACCACGTTGGAGATATTGATTCACCGATGACCCTGCGTCGCTTTCTGGATCGTCAAGCGGGGCTGCTGCGTCGCTCATTGGCACCGTTACTAGCCGAGGGCCGGGTGCAGGTAGATGGCGTGGGGGTGCATGATGGACAGCAAGAAATCACGCGCTTTCAACGCATCCTAGCGGATGACCAAGAACTCCAAGCAGGCTCCCGCGCGCTTTATCTCATGCTGCACAAGCCCGCTGGTTATGTGAGCGCCACGGTGGATGCGGAGCACCCCACGGTGCTGGATTTGATCGATGATCCAGACGCGGCCAGCCTGCACCTAGCAGGAAGATTGGACCGCGCGACGACCGGGCTGGTGCTGCTGACGAATGATGGGAAGTGGTCCAAGCGGATCACCCTAGCCGAGCATCACGTGCCGAAAGTTTACCTCGTAGAAACCGCCACGGACCTTGATCCCAGCGATGTGGTGGCCTTTGCTACAGGCTTCTATTTCCACACGGAGGACATCACCACGCGGCCCGCCACGCTGGAAATATTGTCTGCGCGCACCGCTCGCCTCACCCTGCGGGAGGGCCGCTACCATCAAGTGAAGCGCATGTTTCATCGCG
>JAYVOP010000388.1:0-3088 GCA_043757865.1 Verrucomicrobiales bacterium
TAGCATCGTGGAGTGCGTGAGGCAAGGCTTTGCGGGCCTCCGCTTTCGACCGTCAGCACGAGATCGGCCTCACATCCCAGACGGAAGGCCGCCTGGAGCGATCCATTTACCCGCATGAGCCTGCCCTGTTGCCGAAAATGGGCTTCCCCGCAGACTGGCGTACACGATCGCTATGGAAATCACTACCTGGGTTTACGCGCACCCATTGACGTGGTGGCATCGGTAACTCATAATGAAGCACATGGTTTTGACTCCCACCCCAATCTCAAACAGCGAACGCAAATCCTCGGGCTCCCATTACACGCCTGAGGAGTTGGCGGATTTCGTGGCTGGACAGATCGTGGCGTTGCATCCATCCAGTGCACCATTGACGCTCGACCCGGCATGTGGGGATGGAGAGCTTTTGTTGGCCTTCAAACGCTTACGCCCACACGCGAAATTGGTGGGTTATGATTTAAACGCTGCTGCATTAGCGTTCGCGGGAACGAGGATAGATGCGCGATTAGAGGCTCGGGATTTTCTGGAATTGGCGCTGGATCATCGCACGGGTGGTTTGTTTGCTCCGACTGAAAAGTTCGACGTTGTAATCGCAAACCCTCCCTACGTTCGCACTCAAGTGCTGGGAGCAGATCGTTCTCAAGAAATCTCCGCCGCTTTTTCTCTCAGCGGGAGAGTGGATCTCTATTTTGCTTTTATTGAAGGCATCGCAGAGGTCCTCCGCCCTAGTGGAATCGCTGGAATTATAGTTTCAAATCGGTTCATGACAACGAAGGCTGGCATGGCTGTGCGCGAAGGGATTTTGCGGGAATTTGACATCATTCATGTCTGGGATTTAGGAGACACGCGCATTTTTGAGGCCGCTGTGCTCCCAGCTGTTTTAGTTCTAAGGAAGAAGGATCGGAAGGTAAATGTGGTTGCCAAAATGTCGTCCATTTATACCTCTCCGGGCATCGCTGACCATCGTTCCTCAAGTCCCATTAAAGCATTGAATGAAGAAGGCTTGGTGCAGATCAATGACAATGTGTTCCGGGTCCAGCATGGAAATTTGGATGTTGCTAGTGGTACTTGGCGGTTAGCCAGTGGACGATCTGATCAGTGGCTGGAAACGGTCAACCAGCGCACAACACTACGCTTCGGTGACATCGGTAAAATCCGCGTTGGGATCAAAACCACTGCTGATAAAGTGTTCGTCCGCAAGGCTTGGGAAGCGCCCGAACCGGAGTTGCTACGCCCGCTACTAACGCATCGGGTGGCCCGGCGGTATCGCTCGCTGCCAGCTCAGGCACAGATGCTTTATCCGCATACCGAAAAAGACGGACGGAAATGTGCCGTGGACATCAGCCAATTTCCCCGCAGCCTAGCCTATCTGGAACCACACCGCACTGCCTTGGAATCTCGCCATTACTTGATGGAAGCGGGTCGGCAGTGGTTTGAACTATGGGTCCCGCAACAGCCTTCACTATGGCGGTTGCCTAAATTAATATGGCCAGACATCGCTGAAAAGCCCACTTTTTGGATTTCGTTAGAGGACGAATTAGTGCAGGGAGATTGCTATTGGCTCTCGCCAACTGCGGGACAGGAGGATCTCCTATGGTTGGCTTTAGCAGTCGCCAACTCTCGTTTTGCGGAAACTTTTTATGATCAAAGTTTCAACAATAAGCTCTACGCTGGGCGTCGTCGATTCATGACTCAGTATGTTGAGAATTTTCCTTTGCCAGATCCAGCCACCCCACTGGCGCAGTCGATCATACGTGACGCTAAGCTCATTTTTGAACTTACTCCCAGCAACGAAGCTACGGTGCTAGCGGTAGCGCTGGGGCAGAAGGTTTGCGAGGCCTTTGGAGTGTTAGAAGAAGTCAGCTGGGAGAGGGATTTGGATCTTCCGATTCACGATTTTGCCCCCAAAACGCGGGAAGCGCGCAAAAAATGACTCACCGGTCGTCACATAAACTCGTTCTAGTGTGACCATCTCACCGTCTGTGCGTGCAGCAAATATGGCGTATCGGCAGTCACAGCTTCGCATCTGAGTTTCACCCATCGGAGGGGTGTCTAGGGCTTCATTTGAATCTGGGCTGATGAGTCCTAGATCTATCGTGGAGCTAGTTTGCAACTTCACTTCTAGCAGTTGATTTTTGATGTCAGGAAACTGACCATCATCCGCATATTGAGAATAGCCAAGGGCTTCACAGGTAAGCCGATGCAGGGCCGCCCCACGGTTACGTTCTTGATCCTTACCCGCATCAGGAAAGGAACGACCAATGAGCGTCTGTAGCTTGGCAAAAATCGCGCTGATTGAAAGCAATTCTCCTGATCGAGGATCATCTGTTGGTAAGCCTTGGGGCTTCGCTGTGCTGGTGAGCTTTCGCAGCGGCTCTGTGTCGAAGAGACTCACCAACTCGGCAATTTCAGATCCGTGATTTAGCCTCGCTTGGTATTTTTGCGTCAAGGTTCCCGTGCGATCAAACAGCGCCAATGACTGACCTGTGACCACGCGGACTTGAATCAAGATGCCACCAGCTTCCCGCATGATGGCATACCGCCGTGTTGGGGCCAGTGCTTGATTCCATACTTGGAGGTTGTTAGAAGTTTGAGTGTAGGCGTCAAGTTTTTGACCGGGAAACCGAGGCTGGTCTTTGCGGAAGCTCTTAGGGACAGGATAACCAAGCACCTCACAAACGCGAATCTTCACGGCCTTTGAGCGTGTGCGCAAGGCCATGCCAGCTACTGGAAACCCGCGCATTCCTTTGTTGAGAATCATTTCCAGCTGCTTCGTGGGAATGAACAACGGAGACCGTGGTGGGAGTTTATCGTAAATAGTTAGCTCACTAGCGCGAATCGCCTCTACATATTTATTCGTCGTCACTCCGCACCTCCTTTTGATAACAGCGCAGGCACTTTGATTTTCATCGCCTGAGCCAGTAGTTCCAAGGTAGCCAATGTAACATTTCTCTCAGCGCGTTCGACGCTTCCAATGTAAGTGCGATGCAGTCCACAACGATCTGCAAATTCGTTTTGACTGAGGTTTTCACGTTTCCGATAAGCGCGAAGATTTGCGGCAAGGACTTTTCTAAGATCAGGTTTTTGCATT
>JAYVOP010000389.1:0-3076 GCA_043757865.1 Verrucomicrobiales bacterium
AACCCAGAAGTGATCCGCCCGTTAGCCAATGCGCTGTCTGCGGAAGGCGGCACCACCATTCTTTCCGGTAATCTTTGCCCGAATGGGGCCGTCATCAAACACGCCGCCGCCCAGCCGCATCTGCATCAACATACGGGCCCCGCGGTGGTCTTTGCCAACTACGATGAACTAGCGGCCAACATTGATCTACCAGACTTGGACGTCACGGCGGACAGCGTGATCGTCCTGCAAAATGGCGGCCCCGTGGGCGCTCCAGGGATGCCCGAATGGGGCATGTTGCCGATCCCTAAGAAACTGCTAGAACAAGGCGTGCGCGACATGGTGCGGATCTCGGATGCGCGGATGTCCGGCACCAGTTATGGTGCGTGCGTGCTGCACATCGCCCCAGAAAGCGCGGTCGGCGGCCCCCTGGCACTGGTGCGCACGGGGGATCGCATCACGTTAGACATTGCCGCCAAGCGCCTCACGCTCAACGTCCCGGAGGCGGAGCTAGCCAGCCGCAAAGCCGCGTGGCAGCCGCCCCCGCCGTATAGCCACCGGGGCTATGCCAGCCTCTTTATCAATCAAGTCACCCAAGCGGATGAAGGCTGTGATTTTAAATTCCTCCACCCTGCGGGGAATCAGCTAGAGCCGGAGATTCATTGAGATGAAAGTGAGGTTGAAACGCTGTGCGCTCTTCCTCAGCGCTAGTTTCCTCCTAGGCTACGATGCGTTGCCGTGGCTGTTTCCGTTGCCTGCTAATCTGCTGCGGCCGCCGCCGCAGGGGCAGGAGCTGACGGATCGGCAGGGGCATTTGCTGCGCAAAATTTTAGCGGATGGCCATCGCACGTCCGTGGCGTTGCCGTTAGCGGAGATCCCGTTGGCACTCCAACGCGCCACGCTAGCGGCGGAGGATAAGCGCTTCTACGCTCATGGCGGAATTGATTTCCTCAGCCTGGGACGGGCGCTGCGGGATGCCGTGGGGCAGCGGCGGGCTACGTCCGGCGCGTCCACGATCACGCAGCAGCTCATCAAAATTTCCCAGCCCCGGCCGCGCACGTGGGTCACCAAATGCCTCGAAATGCTGACCGCCCGGCATCTGGAAATGAGCTGGAGCAAGGAGCGAATCTTAGCGGAATACCTCAATCGACTGGACTATGGCAACCTGCGCCAAGGCTGTGCGGTGGCGGCTCAGGGGTATTTCTCCAAGCCGCTGCGGGATTGTTCTTTAGCCGAGTGCGCTCTGCTGGCGGGCCTGCCCCAAGCGCCCTCCCGCTTGAATCCCTATCACCATCCTGAGCGCGCTCAGCAGCGCCAAACGTATGTGTTAAATCGGATGTTAGCCAATGGCCACATCACCACCGATGAGCACCAGCGCGCCATGGCGGAACCATTGCAATGGCATCACGACTATGGGGAATTTCTGGCCCCGCACTTTGCCACTCTGGCCTTGAGTGCGGAGGCGCAGGGCACGGCCACCAGTCTGGATTTGCCGCTGCAAGAATATTGTGAGCAAGTGATCCAGCAACGGTTGGCCGCGCTGGCGGAGCATCATGTTTCCCAGGCGGCTTGTGTGGTGATCGACAATGCTAGCGGTGGGCTGCGGGCGTTAGTGGGGAGCCGAGATTTTGCCACGGAGCAGGTCAATGGCGCGCTGGCACGGCGGTCCCCCGGCTCTGCGCTGAAGCCGTTTACCTATCTGCTAGCCCTGCAAGCGGGCGACTCTCCGAGCACGATGGTGGAAGATCTGCCCATCGAATTCAGCACGCCCACGGGGCTCTACAAACCGCAGAACTACTCTGGCCGCAGCTATGGGCCGGTGAGTTATCGGGAGGCGTTAGCGAACAGTCTGAACCTAGCGGCGGTGCGCGTGTTAGAGAAAATCGGCGGAGCGGAAACGCTGATCTCCGCGCTGCAAGCCGCAGGCCTGCGCACGCTGACGCGCCCAGCGGCGGACTATGGTCTGGGGCTGACGATTGGTGGTGGGGAAGTGAAGCTGCTAGAGCTAGCCAACGCCTACGCCTGCCTCGCCCGCCAAGGCGAATGGCGACCACTGAACCTCTGGAACACCGCGCCCGATGACGCCGCCGCCGTGCAGATCTTCGATCCCACGGCGTGCTATTTACTGGCGGACATCATGGCGGACAATGCGGCTAGGGTGCGCAGCTTTGGGAGTCGCAGTGCGCTGCGTTTCCCCTTTCCGGTGGCTGTCAAAACGGGCACCAGCACGGATTACCGGGATAACTGGACGCTGGGGTTCACACCGCAATTCACGGTGGGCGTGTGGGTGGGAAACTTCGATGGCAGCGCCATGTTAGGGGTGAGCGGAGTGAGCGGGGCGGGGCCGATTTTCCGGGACATTTTCACCTACCTGCATGAGCACGAGCCGCAGACGTGGTATGCCCAGCCCGCGCAGGTGGCCACTGCGGAAGTGGATCCCCTCACGGGTCATCCGCTGCCGCCAGAGCTGCTGGGAAAGCGGGAGGTGCGGGTGGAGAAATTTCATCGGAATCATTTACCCCCGGACGCGGTGCCCGGCCAATACGATGCCCAGGCGCGGCTGCTGCTGCCGCAGCCGTATGCGGGGTGGCTGGGCTCTCCAGACAACTGGTTAGGCAATCAAGCTGCGCTAGCCCCGCCGGACAGCCCCTTGCAACACGCCAGCAACGCGCTGCGCATCCAAGTGCCCCTAGCCGGCACCACGTATCTGCTAGACCCGGATCTCACGGCGGCGGGTCGGCTGCTCTATCTCAAAGCCAATGCGCCTGCCAAGGATCTCCACTGGAGCTGCGCCACGTTAGAAATCACAGACCCCACCACCCGCCCGCAACTCCACCTAACCCCCGGCACGCATCTCATCGAGGTGCGGCGTGAGCGCACGCAGGAAACGCAGCGCGCAGAGATTACGGTGAAAGCGCTGTAGCCGCCGCCGTGGAGCGCGGAGTTGCACTCCGCATTGATGGCCAAGCCGCCATTCTCTTTGCCCTGAGCAAAATGCGGCGGAGTGCAACTCCGCGCTCCATTTTAAAAACCCGCCCCAGGGTGAGCCGCCCGCTGGGCTGGTCAAAAGAGGGGCTCACGCGGTGAGTCGGCTAGC
>JAYVOP010000390.1:0-11410 GCA_043757865.1 Verrucomicrobiales bacterium
AGACAACCGCTGCTCCCGATTCATCAAAAAGTGAATCCACCAACAGGTTGTGGATGGCTGCGGCTCTCATGTTGGTCATCGTGCTAGGCTTAATCTGGAGGCTCCGCCAGAGAACCTCACGCAGGGTTCGCAACAGAACCCCGCGCTGATCGGGATCAATTGATAAACGTAAACCAAAAATATGAAAATGCCGACGAGCGCCTAAAACTCGGCATTCCAAAGGATTCACAACTCTTTCTCAGGACGGCATTTAACAAACAATTATTGTGGAAGAAGCTCGACCCGGAACTGCTCTGGGGCCGCAGGGGCGTTGGTCTCTGACTTGCAAGATGACCGGACCTGTTGCATCATCCCGCCATGTCCGCTGGTCGCCAACTTCATTTCATCACGGTCCAAGACTACCTTACTAGAGAACAACTCAGCGAGGTCCGGCATGAATATAATTCCGGCCACGTCACCGCCCCATGGCAGGGGCCAGCCGGAATCATGGGGAGGCTGGGGGGAACCTTTACTTCGCGTTACACGGGCACCTCCGCAGCAAACCCTGCCGTCCTTTCATCGCGCGGGACCCGGATGACTACTATCTGCGTTTCCCCAAGCTCATCATCGAAGTCCTTTCCCCCAGCACCGAGCGCCTAGACCGCATGGGGAAATTCATCCTCTACCGCAGCCTCCGCATCACCCACGGGCAAAGCACTTAGAGAAATACGGCTCCACTAAACACAGCGGATTAAAATCCGCGCTCCAGGCCTAAGGATTGGTCATCTTCAGCCGCAGTTGGCGGCGGGGGGCACTGGCACTATCCACGGCATCGCCCACGGACACCACGGGCGGCGTGGCCACGATGTGGGAGGTGCCGCCCGCCTGCCACGTCCAGGCCCCCGTGCCGATCTTTGTCGCCACGGGCGTCCAGCTTTGCAGATCCGTGGAGGCTTGGATGATGTAAGTAAGATCCGCTGGGACCGGGCTCGGAAGCCTGTAGGTGATGGTGAGGCGGTCGCTAAGCAGCGGATCGCTAGAGCCAAGCAGATGCGTGGGGAGGGCCGCACTGCCATCAGCACCATTGGCAGAGGTAGGGTCCGTGCCCAGGGCATATTCCAGAAGGTTCGTGACGCCATCGCGATCAAAGTCAGCGTCATCCGCCATGGTGCCCGTGTTCGTGGCTCCAGCGCCAAATTTAGCCACGCGCCAGAGTTCGATGGGCGTCGCACTCACAGGGGACCAATCCAGTCCACGGAAGGCGGTGTTAGCGCCAGCGGTGGCTAGGCTACTGACGGTGCCAGCTAGGGTGACATTGTAACCCGTGGTATCCGTTAGTTTAAAAAGCGTGCTCGCAGAGGTGCCGCAGAGCGTGACCGTGGTGCCTACCACCACGCCCGTGAGCCCACGGATGCCCGGGGCCACTAGATTCCCCGTGGCCACCCAACTGCCTGACACGAGCGAATATTTCTGAATGCCAGTGCTGCCTCCATCATCCGCCACATAGACCGTATCCAGGCCCGCGACGGAGGCACTGAGGTCCGCGAAAAAGAAGCCATAGGGACTCCCCGTGGCCGTGGGGAAACCGGGCAGATTCGTGATCGTCTGCCCGTTCGTCGTCGGCGTGCCCGTGCCCACTGTGGCCAGCCGGAAGGCCCCGGAGGCCGCCGAAGCATAGAGCTGTCCGCCAATGATCCGGCCCGCCCGCAGATTAGTGAGCGTAGTGGCTAACTGCAAACTGGTGGTGCTGCCTAACGTAGTGTAGCGCACCCCGCCCGCGCCTCCCGTGATCCAGAGGTCAGCGCCATTCGTGCTACAGGCGGAGCGTGGATTACTCGCGGTGGCAAAGTCTGTGAGGGAGGTGCTAGTATCGGTAGCATTTGCCGCATCCACCCGTCCCACCACCCGTGGCGAGGTAGCCGAGGCCGTGCTGGTGATTGCTAACGTGCCCGGCACCGCCGCATAGCCTGTGAGCAAAAGATAGCGCCCATCCGCAGACCGCGTGAGCATGCCCTCGGAAGTAGCGGAACCAGCGCAGGTCAGCGGTTGGTTAGCTCCGCTAATAGCCGTCGGTAGCGCCACCGTCTGCACCAGCGTGCCGCTTGTAGAGTATTCATCCAGAAAGACGGCAGTGGATATGCCACTCAGCGCACCCGAGCCCGTGCCTGCGCGGTAGATCACCAAATTCCCTGGCGTAAAGGCGCGCGCGGAAGGCAAGCCCAGCAAACCTCCATGGAACGCTAGAATCAACGCCACGCGAGGGACGCAGCTCAGGAAATGGGAATGACTAGCAGCAGGAAAACGCATAATGGACATGGGCAAAGGATTGAAAGACCACCCGTCTTGTAGCCGAGCCCCCAGCCACGGGGCAAGAAAGATTTTTACGGCAGCGAAACCTCCACCTGATAGAACCGCCGGGGGTTCGTCTGCGGCGTGGTCCAGGTGAAATTCTGCGCGGTGGTCACGGTCGTGTAGCTAGTGAGTGGGGTCCAGCCGCTGAGCGTGGTGCTGGTCATCAGGCGATAGCGGCGGTTGGTGATGAGCGGGAAGGTGAGGTGCAGGCCGCCTGCATCCGAGGTTAGAGTGGTCGGAGGAATGCGGTCCGCAGTGATGGGGCTGAGGCCAAAGAGGAATTCTTGGAGGTTCGTCACGCCGTCGAAATCCGGGTCGCCAGCGGTCCCTTGATCGCCATCTGGGTTGTTGCGGTCCAGGCCGTGAGCGCTTTCCCAATAATCCGGCAAGCCGTCGCCATCCGTATCCGCCACGGCGGCAATGGCGGCTTTGACCAGCCGCGTGTCCGTGAGCGTGACCGAGCCACGTTGGTGTTCAGCACGGACGTAATGGAGGAAATTCGGGTAGCCATTGTAGAGGTTAGGGAAAGTGAATGTCAGCGCGCTTTCGGTGCCCGTCTCATTGCGATTGAAGCCATAGCCAGCACGTGGTTGCAGAGTTTGGCCGATGGACTCGCCACTGACCTGACTGGCGAGGTAAATGCTGCACTCGGAGATCAACGTCGCCTCTGGAATCTCCACGTTAGCTCCGGTGTAGCCGAGCGATTTATCGAAATAGATCTTCATCTGATAGGTGCTAGAAACGGTATCTCCATCGGTGGTGGGATATTGAATGCGGAAATGGGCCGGATGCCCCGTATTCAGCGTGCGTGTTAGGGTAGTGAACCAACCCGCCACGTCTGTCAGCGCGTTATTGGCGGAGGAGCTGGCCTCCTTGAAGCGCACCAGCACATTGGCCGTGCCGCTATTAGGAATGTTGGTGTAATTGAACCTCCACTCCCGCGTAAAGCCCGTGCTGCCCAGGTTCAGCGGCGGATTCTGCTCGGTCGCCTTCGCCCAAGCAGTGGTGCCGTTAGTATCCTGCACCTGATACCAGACCTCGTTCGTTTGCGCATCGCTGAGGACCACAAAGCCATAGCTGGTGCCGCCAATCGTATCGCCATCATTGCTGGGAAATTTGATGCTGCCGGTGGGCCGGATGGTGTCGTAGTAGAACGTCTGTTGATTCGTTTTAAAGATGCTCGTGCCTGGCTTCGTGGAGCCAGCATCGCGCTTCAAGAACGCCCGACTGCGCAGCAGATGGTAGCCTTCTTTCAGCCCGGTAGCTTGGCTGGCGTTGTCCGCATGGGGATAGTAAACGACCGTGCTGGCATTGAAATTCGTAACCTGAAACTGCGTTTCCATGAGCCTCTTCTTGGTGATTTCATTGAGATCCACGGGGAATCGACTAGCCGCTGTCAACTTATGCACGCCGATCTTATAACGCAGCACCGTGTTGGCCGCCAGGGCTGGCAGCGTGCCCCGATACCACTCAAAAGTGCCTGTGCCATCGCTGGCCCCGGCCAGCTTCGTGCTTAGTGCTACTACTTGTGTAGTGCCTTTGCCTTGGCCGCCGCTGCCTTCAGGAAACATGGCTCCATCCGTCGTGTAGTAGAGCCACGCATTGGTGATGGCATCCGTGGCATAGCCGACTTTCACTGTGAACGTGATCGCTTGATTAGCCGCACTTTGCGGGGCTGGATTAAACTGCAACAAGCCACCCGGCACGCCGCTATTGGACGCCGGATCATGATAGGCCCACGTGGCGGTGCTGGTGTTTGTGTTCGATCCGGCCCCATTGTTTACGGCCACGCCTGCCGTACCGATGGTGCAGACAAACGTCTCACAACCCACGGATCCGAGCACGTTCCGAGCCGTGTCCTTCGCGGCAAATTTCTCTGTGATCCGGCTCACAAACTGCATCTGCTCATAGCCCAGAAACGTCTCCGTGGCCACGCCCGCCTTATTATCCCGGCCCGCTGTGAAGGCGGCTCCCATCTGCGAATTCAGATCCATGCCGCCATCTAATTTCATCAGCACATTTTCCGCCGAGCCATCTTCGCGCGCTTGGAACGTCAAATTAGCGCCATCGGTAATGCGCGGGATCGTGGCAGCGTAAGCGTAAGCGGGATCGCCATTGGCCCCGTCCTTCCGCGGGTCTAACATCGTCCCCGCAGTCACGCCATTTTGGAGAATGGCAATTTCTGGCTTGCCGTTAGGATCATTCCAAATGCTGGGACGCTCCGGGCGGTCATAGCTGAAGGCAAAGTAGCCATTGTTCGGCACTACCACAATGTTGCCATCATCCCCCCGCAACGCGCCATCATTACCCACCGTGGCATAGAAGCCGCCACCATGCGGACTGTAGTTCCGCAGCCGCACGCCAGCGGGAAAGGACGTGCCGCCTTTCATCTGTTGGCTCGGCCCGTATTGCCGCGCGTGCATCACCAGCAGGCACGTCGTCTGGTCTGCCGCCGTGTAACCGTCGCTGGTGTCCCGCATTTCCCAACTGGCGAAATTTTGCTCACTCCACCGCGGATTCTGACTGCCCCGCACGAAGTCCCGCCGCAGCGGCAAGGCCGCAGTGATATAGTTCTGACCGTATTGCCCCAGGAACGGAATGTAGGCGGGCTTCGGAAAATAATCGGGCGCACCACTGATGTTATAGCCATCCGTATAGACGATGGCTAGCCCCGCCCGCGTCAGCATGTAGGCGTGCGCAGCGGGCCGCTCACTGCCTGCCATGTAGTTGTTATCATGGCTTAGGCAATACATCACGCCAGCGTCCGCGCCGTAGGTAAATGCCCCTGCTTCATCGTAGTTTGACAAGCTTCCGCCGATCCCATTGCCCACCGTGTTCACGAAGGTATCATTGGCAATCCGCATTCCCGCTAGCAGATAGTCCGAGGGATTCGGCGGTGCGCCCAGATGCTCGCCAAAGAACATCAGATCATTGCGTGGATTATTGGAAAACGTGGTGTCCCGATGATTCGACCAATCCGTGTAGCCGCGTGAAATATTGAACTGCTCCTGCGCTCCACCAAGAAATCCCGCACTGTTCGAGTCCTTGCTAGGGCTGGATTGATCTCCAAAGAAATACGACGGCACATGCTTCACAGCGTCCAGCCGGAAGCCATCGCACTTCGTCTGATCGATCGTCCAGCGGATGCTGCGGATCAGCATCGCATTTACATCTTCATTCACCACATCGCCCATGTTATAGCGGCCATCATCATAGCCCCAGACGGCGGTCTTGGCTGCCGCTGCCGCATTGCTAGGGTCCACGCCGGTATCGAAAAATGGCTCGCAGGGTTCCCCCGCATCATGTTGGCCATTGGCATTAAGATCTTGGTAATCAAACTTCCCATTGCCCGCTCCCACACTGGCTCCGGTGCCATTGTAGGCCACCAACTTCGTCGTGCTATTGAGCACCGTTTTGGTGACCGTGGTAACGGAATTCAAGTAGCCCGTGTCCTGGAAACTTTCCTTATCCGCAAAGGGATGCACCGCTTGTCCCGCTTGGTTCGTGGCCACCGTCAGGTCTATGTCAGGATACAGCGGCGTCCTGCCGGGATGCCGTTTACCCACCCATTTGGCGTAGTCTAGATTCTCCGTCTGCCCGGTGGGATCGAAGCTGGTGTTCGGGCTCTCCTGGGCGATGTCCCAGGCAAAGGGATTCCGATTTAGCACCTGCCATTCATCATTGTAGTCGATGGAATCACTCGCCTTCCGCCAGCCGCCGCCGACCTTTTTTACCAAGTGAAAGTCCTCTGGCACAAAGCCCGGAATGCTGGGAAACAACGTCCCTGCGGGCACGTTATCCAACGGCCCCGCGTTGTGTGCCATCACGTTATCAAAGTAAATCCGCAGCCCTAGCCGATGCGCCATTTCCACTAGCGAGAGCAGCTCCGCCTTCGTCCCATACCGTGTGCGCACCGTGCCGCTCTGGTCCTTGTCCCCTAGATCAAAACGATCAAAGACATCATATCCCACGGAATACGTCCCACTGCCACCCTTAGCTGGCGGCGGCAGCCACAGTGAGGAATACCCGGCCTCCGCCACCTCCGGCAGCCGATCCTCTATCTCTCGCCATGAGGTATTGAAATATTGCAACACCGTCTCCTCCGCAGTCAGCGGAGAGAGTAATGCGAGGGCGAGGAGAAGACGGAGGAATTTCATGCAGCAGGAGGGGAATGGACCGCCAGCGTAGCTGATGGAGCCGCTGTGGAGAAGCAATAGTTTTCGAGAAATGGGCCGGGGTGGCGCGTGGGCAGAGCCTAGCATTTCTCCCGTGCTTGCTTTTTTGAGTGGTGGCCTATGGTGCTAGTGTGATGAATCTCCGCAGCATGTGGCACTGGCCCCAGCTCTTGGCTGTCCTGCTGGGGGCTGTCGTGGGTGGTGCTGGGCGTTATTTCAGCGAGCAGGGGCCGATGGCTAGCCCTTTATCCGCAGAGACTGGGCTGAGGCCGGATGCGGGCACGAGCACGTCAACTCGCTCGGCTCCCACGCTAGCTGCCATCCTAGCCAGCGAGGGACTGGAGGCTTCCACGCAGTGCCTGCGATGGCTGGAGACCGCCACGGCGGCGGATTGCGCAGCGGCTGCCAGCACCTTGACCCGTAAGTTGACCAAGTGGGAATGGTCCGACCACCGACGCTGGATTTTCTACACACGCTGGGCGGAGCTAGACCCACCCGCTGCCTTGGCGTTCTGCCTGGAGCAGGGGCATGAGGAGTTCACAGTGATCCTCCAGACTTGGAGTCAACATGATTACCCCCAGGCCTGGGCCGCCGCCATGGCTGTGCAGCAGAAAGATAGATCCCACGCCTGTCTAGCTGCGCTCCAAGGTCTAGCGATGGTGGACCCCCGCCGCGCCTGGGCGGAGGCTATGGCGCAGGAGGCCCTGTTAGGCAAGGACTGGGATCGGCAGCCACTACTAATGGCCCTGGCGAAGGTGGACCCCAGCACCGCCATGGCCCTGCTAAGGCCAGAAGATGAGGATGAGAACGCGTCAGGGCGGATTTGGGGCCTCTGGGCCACGCGAGATCTACCTGCCGCCTGGGCCGCAGCCTGTGCCCTGCCAAATGATTCCCAGCGCCTATGGGGCGGAAAAAACGTGCTAGAGCATCTCATCGAACATAGCCCTACCGCTGCGCGAAATTTCCTAGACTCCTTCCCTGCCAATGCCATGGGCTACTGGAAAGGGGTGTTAGCCCATCGGTTAGCCTATGGTGATCCCGCTGGCGTGCGCGCCTGGGCAGAGAGCCTGCCTGCTGGCCCGGCCCGGCAGCATGTGCTCGGGGGCTTGGCCACGGCCTTGGCTAGCTCCGGGCAGCCGGAAGATGCGCTCCCCGTGTTTGCTAGCATGGGCTGGGACTTCACGGATCAATCCTTCTACACAGGCCGGGAGGCTACGACTGATGCCGCTGGTGCCATGTCGGAAGAGTCGGACTATAACCGCTCAATGGCACTTGAGAATGCCATCACAGAATGCCTAGCAGCCTGGGGTCGGCAGGATCCCACTGCGGCCTTGCAGACCTGCTCCAAGATTCAAGGGGGAGACCACACGCCCTCGGCGGCAGGGTGCCGCATCTCCAAGGAATGGGCTCAACGTGATCCCTCCACCGCGCTGGCGGCCATGGCTGCGCTGCCGGAGGATAACTCAAATATGCGTGAAAATCTGCTCGGCAGCGTGATGCAGCAATGGGTTAGGCAGGATCTCACTGCGGCCAAGGACGCGCTAGAGACGCTCCCACCTGGGAATCTCCGCAAGTCAGCCGCCATGCCCGTGGTGGATGCCATGCTGGGGATAGATCCTGCCGCCGCCCTGGAGTGGTGTTTCCAGCATGAAATGTCCCGGTATGGATTCGCCAAGGTTCTGGAGACCGAGCCGGAGCTAGCCCTGGCCCAGTTCGACTCCCCAGCATTGACTGGACCCAAGCGCCAGGAATTGACAGATCAACTAGCAGAACACCACCTCTACGAGCGTGAGCCAGCGCTGGCGGTGGCGTTTTTGGCGAAGGAAAATATCACGGATTCCATGTTTGAGCGTTCGATGGATTCCTATTTACGCCAATCTCCCACCGCCGCCTCCACCTGGGCGCGGGCACTGCCAGACGGTGTCGCTAAGCAGACCAGCGTGGGCAGGCTGGTGCATTTTCTTTTAAAACAAACTCAGCCAGACTTCGATGCCGCACTCCTCTGGGCGCAGTCCATGCAGGCCTCTCCGCAGCGGGATGCGGCACTACTGGAGACGCTGTCCCAGTGGCAGCATCAGCAGCCGAATGCAGCTCAGCAGGCCTTGGATTCCTTCCGGCTTAGCGCCCCGGAGAGCGCTCGCCTGCTAGAGCAACTGCACCACCCGCCCACACCCAAGGCCACGGCCAAAGATCCGTTCGCCCCCTAATCATGAAATTTTTCCTTACTGCATTCCTCTCTGGAGCCCTCGCTTGGGGCCTCGTCGGAGCCCGGCGGCAGCAGTCTGCTGCCGTGGTTAGTGACCATGCGCCTAACACGGCTGCGGCCGCCACCCAGGCCGCCATCACCGTGGCGGAGATCCTCGCCTTACCAGCGGAAAAACAGCTCCGTGGCATCCTGCGCTTCGATCACATTTCATCCGTGGCAGGGATCATGGCCGCCCTGGGACAACTAACCGATCTACCGGAACGAGAGGCGGGCCTAGCCAGCCAAGTGCTCTACCATCGCTGGGCGGAATTAGCCCCAGAGCAAGCCATGCGCTACGTGCTAGGAAAGCAATCTGGGGATAGCTCCATTCTCTTTGAGGAAATGAAGCAAATCCTAACCGTCCTGCGCACCAAAGACCCCGCGCATGCCCTCGATCTCCTGGCTAAATGTGATCCACATTACTATAACAACGGATGGACCCACGGCGTGGAGGAAGCGGCCCTCAGGTCAGTGATGGTCCGTTTCCCTGGAACCGAATTATCCTCCTGTATCGCAGAGAAAATACCGGGTCAAGCCCTGTCCAAGGACTTCCCCACCGCAGTAAATTTCATTTCAGAAATGCCGCTGGCCCAACAGGCCGCGCAACGCAGGATCATCGCAATTCAGTGGGGTGAGAAAGACCCCGCCGCTGCTTTGGCGTGGATCAGCAGCCTTCCTCCCCAGCACCAATCAGAATGCCTTACCTTGGTTTTAAAGGCCGGACTGCCACGCAACCACGATCCCGCTGCGCTGGATGCGCTGCTAGCACACACGGACCGACCCCACATTATCAAGCAGGTGCTAGCGGAACTCACAAACCGTGACCCCGAGTTGGCGCTTACTTGGTTCATCGCCCATCCCCAGGATCCGGCCACGCAGGCGCTCCAGTCCAGAGCCCTCAGCGATGTTACCGCCAAGAATCCAGAGGTAGGTCTGGCGTGGTTAGCAGCCAACCCCAGCGCCCCAGAAGCTTGGCGGGATGCCACGTTAGCCGCCGTCGTCAGCGCCATTTCACCCCAAGACCCCACCCGTGCCTTAGCCCTAGTAGAGGGGCTGCCGGACCATTTACAGCCGTCCGCATACAGACAGATCGCATCGGCACTGGCTAAACAAGATTTGACCGCAGCCATCACCCTGGCTCTGGACAAAGGCGAACATTGGGACTTATACTCAGTGGTGGAGGCATGGGCCACCACCGCTGAATGCAAGACTCAAGGCCTCCAGCCCTTGATAGACAAGCTCACCGTCATGGCCCCGGAACGGATCGCAACGGTCATCAAACGATCTCTTTTCCAGTCCACCGCCGCCTATCATGAATTCCTGATGCGCCTCAGCCCAACCCAGCGCGACCTTGCCTTTGCAGCACGTGGCTCCGAAATAGTGAGAGACGACCTAACCACAGCGGCTAATTTCTTGACTAACCAAGCCCCTGGACCAGGCCGCAGCGAGGCCTTAGCGGAGGCAGCGGAAAGATTTGCCCAGACAGACATCACCAGCGGAGTGGCTTGGCTAGCTGGTCTCCCAGACCTGCCGCAGGACTTTGGCAAATCGCAGGCCATCGATCGTTTCGCGGGCAGCTACTTCGCATCGCGCCCAACAGAGGCCAATGCCTGGGTGGCAAGCCTGCCCCCCGCGCAAGCGGACACCGCCCGCTCCGCCTATGTCTCCCTCCTCCTGAACCGTGAAAATCCCTCCACCGCGTGGACTGAGGCCTTAAAAATATCCGCCATGGAAAAGCGCGCAACGCAGCTAGAGGTCGTAACCTCTAGGTGGTCAGACTCCGCCGCCGCCCAAGCCGCCATCTCCGCTAGTGACCTAGATCCCAAGCTGAAACAGTCCCTCAGCCAGAAGATAGAACCAGCGCAGTAACCAGCTGGGGCCACCCCAGGCCGTGAATAAATGGAATTATGCTTCCCCGCGAACGGCAAATGATGATACTTTACGGGCCGCAGCCATTTTTGGCTTCGGCCTTCATCTTTGCCTTACCTTATGACGATGGGTTTTGCTAACTTCCGGTTTCACCGTTGGTGCTGCGGGTGGATTTGAGAGTTGGAAACTCAGCAAAATTATGAAAATTCAACTTACGCAGGTGTGTATTAAAGCTGGCCCGTTTTGCCTTCGTGGGCGTTCTGCTGCAGAGGCGCAGGCCCGTGTGGAGGTGCTTGCATCAAAGCGCCCGAGCCGGGCGCTCCACATCCCATTCCATTTTCACCTAACGCTGAGCGTCCTTTTCCTGAAAATAGCGCACCATCTCCTCTCGCGAAGCCGCATCGGGAATGCGCGCCAGCCAATCCTCCTCCGTCAGCGTCTTGTCTATGCTGCGCGATGCCCGCTTCAGCGCTCCCAGACGCAGCACTGGCTGCGTGATCGCCAACGCCCGCTCTTGGATGGACTGCGCATCGCCTTCCTGGAAAATGCGCGTTTCCTCCAGCAGGATGCCACCCATCAGCTCACTGGGCGGCTGCGCACGCACAAAATCCATGGCCCCCTGCCGATCCACCATCCGCAACGACGCCACGATATACGGCAACGTCTCTTCCGCCAGTGCCGGGGGAAATTTTCCTGCTAGGTAATCTTGCAGCAGGCCACGGGGATTGCGGTCTGCATAGCGTTCGACAACCTGCTCCACATATTTGGACTCGATTTCAGGAAATGCCAT
>JAYVOP010000391.1:0-11403 GCA_043757865.1 Verrucomicrobiales bacterium
CGGCTTAATGTGCAGCTGCGGCTTCGCCATCCGGGGCATCCACCCAGCTAGGGGCGTTGGCGTAGAGTTCTTGATCGCCAATGTGGACGCCTTCTGCGAGATGGTAGGGGAGCTTGCGGAAGAGGTTAAAGCCCTCGTATTCCACTTCTTGCATGGAGCTTTGCAGACGATTCCGCAGGAAATAGTAAGCCATGAACGCTGGCACCGCCACGAAGAGACCAGAGGCCGTGGCCACGAGCACCTCACCGATAGCTGCCGCCAGTTTATCCGCATTGCCCGCCACATTGCCGCTGCCCAGTTCTTTAAAGGCCCGGATCATCCCCGTTACGGTTCCGATCAGCCCGATCATCGGCGTGCACACACCGAGCACGGAAAGGTAAGACAAGCGCACCGAGCCACGGGACATTTCCTTGCTGATTTCCGCTAGCATGGAGTCTTCCGTAGCTTCCTTACCATCGCCAAGAGCAATGAGGCCAGCACGGGTGACGTTGTTGATGGCGCAAGGCGTCTCGTTGCATACTTGATAGGCTCCCACGTAATCACCAGCCCGGAAGGCATTGCGGAGCTTTTCTAATTCAATCGGCGGCACGAGGCGGCTGCTGCGGGTGCGCAAGATGCCATCGGTAATCAGCCACACCATGGCAATGGAGCAGAGCGCGAGCGGATACATCACCCAACCGCCCTTGGCGATTTCTTCCATGAGGGATTCTTCTTTCGGCAGCGCCTTAGCGGCTTCCTCCGCAGCAGAAGCAATGCTAGTGAGCAGTCCGAGGAAGCCAGTGGTAATGAGGTAGGAAAATGATTTGAATTTCATGGGATTAGAGAGGCTGTGAGTAGCGAGTAGCGGGGTGGGAGTCAAGGAGAGTTGGGGTGGATGAACTATTTTTTCTCGGCGGCAGCGGCCTTTTCCATTTCGGCTTTTTGGGTGGCTTCGGCTTCGTCGGCATGGGCGGCCTGCGCGGCTCCTAGCACCTTCAGGAGATCATTGAGTTCCTTGGTGGCGGCCTGGGCTTGGGGGCTGGTGGGGTAACGGGTTTTGATGCCCGTGAACATATCCCGGGAGTCTTCCAGGCGGTCCATTTTCTTTAAAGAACGCGCTGCGCCTAGCTCCGCCAGCGGCAGTTGATCTGCCTCCGAGCCATAGAAGACACTGACGCTGAGGTAGGATTCCAGCGCGGAGGGGTAGTCGCCTTGCTTGGAATGGATGTCTCCTAGCAGGTTGTATAATTTCGCTAGCACACTGGCGTCATCGGTCTTGGGGATCAGATTCACCACGCTGGTCTTCGCGGGGCCTAGCAAGCCTTTCACAAAGTCACTGCTGGCATCCACTGCGCCTAGCCGCACTTGATTGGGGCCAGAGAGGTTGATGCCTTTGATCTCTGCGTGCAGTTTGTCGTAGTCATCGCTCTTTTTTTGCAGGCCTAGGGCGGCTAGCTTTACCAGCGCAGCCGTGGTCCAATGAGAGCCAGCGGTGGTCTTAAAGGGCGTGAACTGCTTGAGCACAGACTCCACTTTCTCCGCTGCGGCGGCTCCATCGCCACGATTGATGGCGGCCTCCGCATCTTGGAGATCTGAGGGCATGGGGAAATCCACACGGACAATATTCGCGATGGGGATATTCAGCACGCGCTCTTTGCCAGAGGCATCGGTGTTGCGCCAGGCGATGATGTTGCCCTGGATGGTTACTTCATCATAAGGCACTTCCTTGTTATCATTCGTCAGCAAACGCTGTGCAGAGGCCGTGGAAACAAGGCTGCAGGCCAGGAGGGAGAGAAAACAAAATTTCATAAACGGAAAAGATAGCGGCTAGGAACCGAGGGTGATGGACAGTGCGGCGGCCTTGTCCTTGACGGCTTGCATGAAGGGTGAGGCCTCTAGCTTCCGCTTTTTCAGATACTCCTTGGCCTCCTCCAGGGTGGCCTTGGCCTTTTCTGGTTCGCCCATGGCTTTGAAGGCTTCGGCGGACTCCACGTAGCCCTTGACGCACCATTCGGTAAACTTGCCGAAGGAGAGGAAGATGCGTTGATAGTAGTTCACCGCCTCCGGGTATTTCTTCTGTTGGAAATTGCTCTGGCCCAGCCAGTAAAGCGCCTCGGCGGTTAGCTCGCCTTTCCATTCTTTGTTGGAAACGATCTCTAGCAGCGGCTTCTCAGACTCCTCAAATTTTTTCTGAGAGATCTGCGCTTTGGCCACGCCCATGAGGGCGTTGGGATACTTCATGCCGGGTAGTTCGTCCTTGGCGCGGGTGTAGAGTTTTTCTGCTTCGGCATAGTTTTTGGCATCGAAGGCGATGTCTCCCAGTCCCACCAGCGCGAAGTCCATGTAGTCTGATTTGGGGAACTTATTCATCAGTTGGTTGAAGCACTGAGTGGCTTTGTCGATTACGCCCTTCTTCTTTAAATGCTCCCCAGTGAAGGCCAGCAGCGTGCTGGAGAGATCATCCGGGTTCACCTTCTGGCCCATTTCATCCATCAGCTTCTCCACATCCGCAGAGCGGTCGATGCGCTTCTTGGGGTCGTTAGGGTCAGGCTTCGGCGGCACCATCTTCAGCAGTTGCACCTTCGCATACATCAGCCGGGCTTCGCCTGTGCCATTGAGCTTCCCAGAGCTGGCAGAGCCCAGCCATTTCTCTAATTCCTTAGAGCCCACAGTGGAGGGATCTTCCTCCGGCGTGGTGGCCACTGGGGCGGGCGCGGGCTTGCTAGGATCAGGGGCATCCGTCACCGGCTTCGGCTTGCGCTTGGGGATGCAGGACTGCGCCAGTTGCTCTAGCAGCATTTCCACGCCCTCGGTGTTGGCGCGATTGAGTTGGGGCAAGATCTGCTCGGAGAGGAATTTCTTATTAAACTCCGTGGCCGCCACCTTCTCCTCGGGCGTCTTGGCTTCCCGGCTGCGGGCTTTGCAGACCCAGTAAATGCCCTTCAGCCGATCTGGATGCGTGGGGTGCTGCTTCACGAATTCCTCGTGCATCTCCCGCAGTTCCTTCCAGCGGTTCCCGGCTTGCAGCTTGGTCCGGGCTGCTTCCATGCAGTAGTCTAGCACTTCATCATTGCTGGCGCGGAGGGCTCCAGACTTGTAGGCATCGCCAGATTCCTTGTCCTGGTCAATGTTCTCGGCCTCGGCTTCCTTGCCCGTCATTTCACTGTAGCAATCCCCCATCAGCGCATACAACTCGCCCCCCACCTGCGTGCCGGGATCATTGGCAATCACGTCCTGCGCTTCCTTAATGACCTTCAAAAACGATGACTGATATTCCGCCAGCTTCCGGCTGTTCTTCGTCTTTAACATCTGCTGTTCGCCATACATCACGATGCCTAAACGGTAGCGCGCATCCGTCTTAAAATAGCCGTTAGGATAAGTGCCGATGTAGTTGCCCAGTTGCTTCATCGTCTCCGCGTAGTTGTTCTCGAAGAAATAACTCAGAGCATAACGGTAGTCCACTTCCTCCTTGTTCGCATCGTCCGGCCATTTCTTGCGATACTCTTCCAGCCCGGCCCGCGCGTCTTTGAAAGCATACGTTTGGAACTGACAGGTGATTAAATAGAGCGCCAGCTTAGGCGCGCTGGGATTATCTGGCTGGTTCTTCAGGATCTCCGTGGCCGTGGCAATGGCGGTGGTATAGTCGTTCGTTTCCATGGACATGGTCACGGCTAGCTCTGAGACCATGGGGACTTCCAAGCCCTTGGGGTATTTGGTTAAATAGGCCTTCGCCAGCTTTAGCGCTTCTTCCTTCCGCTTCAATTCCACCAAACTCACGATCTGCCCAAACATCGCGCTCGAGGCATTGGCAAAGGTCTCGTAGCTTTTCCCGATCGTGCGGAAGGCCAGCTCCGATTCCCAGTAACGCTTCAACTTGGCAAATGCCCGGCCAATCTGGTAGATCACCACCGCGTCATAGCTCTCGTTTTTCTTCACGTCCTCCAGCAGCTCCGCCAGCTTCTTCAGTCGCGCGGAGCCTTCTTCTACGAGGTCTTGATAGCTCGCACCCGCCGCTCCTTTGGTGGCATTTCGTTGGGCCGTCCAGAAGGCGATCTTATTGGTCAGGGCCAGGTTCCGGCCCTCTTGCAGGCGCACCACTTCGCTCTTCCGCCGGATCGCTTGCAGCGCTACCAGGGCTAGCTCTGGCTTGCTTTCCACGAACGGCACGGCGGTTTCCAGCGCCTTCTGGTTAATGATGATTACATAGTCACCCGCGCTGGGGCTATTCTTCACCTTGTCGAGCAGTTCGATCCCCTTTTCAGCCTGATCCACTTGCAAGTAAATGGCCGCCAAGCGCAGCGCGGCATCCACACGTTCTTGAGAATTATATCCGCCCTTTAAATATTCCGTCAGCACCTTCACGCCCTCAGCGCCTTGGTCGCTCTTTTGGTAGGCTTCGCCTAACAGCGGCAGCACCTTGTCGCGTAGCTCAGGGACGGTCCGCAACTTTTCAAACTGAGCGGCAGAAGCCTTATAGTCAGCTTTAAAGAAATAGACTTTCCCTAGCAGCATGGAAACTTCCTTGAGATATTTCTCCGTCGGATACTCCGCCTCGAACTTCTTTAGATACTCGATGGCCGCGTCATAATTTTGAATATTGGCACTGGCGATGGCCGCCATGTAATAGATTTCCGGCAGGCCCTCTTTCAAGCTCAGGGCCTGGGCGCTAACCGCTAGGCGCACGAGCAAGGGCGCTGCGGCTTTAAAGTCCGCACTATTAAATGCCGCCGCCGCATCCTTATTCAGATCTGCTAATTCCAGCGCATTCTTGACCACGCCACCCGCCGCAGCGGCAGGCGCGGGCGCGGCGGGAGCAGGCGCGGGCGCTGGCGGAGGCGCAGCACTGAGCGCAGCAAGGCTGACCGCCCCACAGAGGAGCAGGCGAGTAAGGCTAGAAAAACAGAAATTCATAGAGGTGCGACAGACGTTAGGAAAGTGTGAGCCGAAGCGGCAGGAGGGCCGATTATAGAGTGGAGCCGAAAATTGCCAATACAATTTCCGCATCTGACGGAAAGTTCTCTGAGGGTGCCAATCCTTGCCCTCGCGGCCCGCGCCAACTTCAGCCCAGCAGGGCGGGAAGCATAGAGCGGCTCCGATCGATCCAGACGCGCTATTTGAGCAGGTGCTCGATGACGCGAATCAATCTGGATCCGATGGCACTACGGAGACGAGCCCAAATCGAAAGGAAAGCGCCAGCTAATCTCCTAACGAGTCTGACGGGAACCGTCCGGTGCGGAGTCTCATGCCGGGTGGTGTGGGAAGAGTGGCAGGCGCAATCCTGCAGCCTCGACCCGATTCGCGGTTGTTCATTCTAGCGCTGGATAGACTTGCCACGCTTGATCTCTGAGCTGAAACGCCCTACCCGAAATTGACTCTTCAGCGACATGTTCGAGAAGCCACGTGAGCCGCTGAATTATCTTGTCGCGAGTAGGCTTCTTGAGCGCCACGACAATGATTCCCGGATGATTGGGAAACTGCTGCCCAAGCGTATGAAAAAAATCACGATCCGTAGTCAAAATTGTGGCTCGCTCGGATATTGCCATCGCAATGACATCAGAATCTGGACTGCCTTCAATCCCAACGTCCCGAAAATCAATCACATCGTGCTGAAGTCCGACGAGTAACAAGCGAGCAGCCTTGGGGAAGTTCTCGTCGAGCAAAAATCTCATGCAACACCTTCGTATGCAACGGTTTGAAAATCGGTGATATTCGCAGCAAACTCAAGCGCAGCCATGATCTGCGAAGTTGTCAGATGGTAGTCTTCGGAAATCATCTCCATGCTGTCCCCACCGGATAGTGCGCCAAGAACGGTCGAGACTAGGACACGCGTCCCTTCAATCACTGGCTTACCGTGACAAATTGAGGGTTTGATGGAAATTCCTGAGGTCATGCCTGGATATTAACGGACTTGTGTAAAACGGCAATCTCTTTCGCAAACGTCCACCCGGCGGCAGGAGCAAAAAACAGTGGAAGATGGTGGGGTGAAAAGGCATGCGAAGCAACTGGCAGCTTGAGAGTGGTTGCCAGCCGTGCCTTGTGTGTAACTAGCATCGGCACAGTCCTAATGGGGTTCAAGTCCCCTGTATATAAACCAGAAATCATGAAAATGAGTAACAAAATACCAGCAGAAGTCAAGGAGCCCCCTGACAGGCGCAATCCTGCCACCTCGACCCGATTCTGTTGATGCGCTGGGAGCCGCCACAGAGTAAGCCTTAGTTCGAACGTGCTCCTAGCGAGCCAGTTATTTCACTTGTTTCCAAGAATTGTTTTTGCACGTCGGCGTTCATCGGTTCCTCTTCCGAACTTGCAGCCGTTGAAATCATTGTTGAGTTTATAATGCGGCACGCTTGCGAATCTGGAGTAATCGTTGCTTGGTGCATCACACCCAACATATTTTGACTGTTCTCTGAATACGGCAACGAACTGTTGTTGAGTAACAAAATGTGTGATTGTATGGGGCTGAAAGCAGCGAGTTTAATGATATATGGCAGCAAACGTTTTTCATTATCCGAAAACATCGGATTGAAGTCGGCAAGTAATTCCTGCGGCGTGATTTTCCAATCATGCGCGGCGTGTGAGTAATCCGCAATTGAGAGTTCGCTTTTGACTGGCGTTGATTCATAACCGAGCATCAAAAACGCTTCGTCAGGCGCTCCATCAAGATGAAATTTTGTCGTAACCTGCGAATCGAAGCGCCCCATCGAAAGATAGATAAGGTGCTTTCCGCTCTCTTTGTAATGCAGCGCTCCAAGAGCGTTTTTTAGCGCCCCCATCACAGCACGCAATGATTGAGACGCAATACTTTCCTGAAATGAGAGCAGTGCAACACCGGGCGCTGTGAAGTTGGCGCGAAAAACCTGTGCATAAACGCGGCGCACGATTAGGTCATCCAAATTATGGTCGTTTGGCAAGCCTTCAATAAGCGTGTGATATTTCAATTCATCCATATATCAGAGTGTAGCGGGGGTTGACCTCCGGTTTCCATGCGGCAGGCACAGCGACTAGCGTGACGGCAGGTAGGGGATTAGTGTCAAACTCGGGGCCAGCGGCCTCGACTCTTTGATTTGTGAATGTGGCGGAGAGGTTAGCGGTTGAAAGTGCGGACGCTAGCGAGGTTTGGCGGGGTTGTCACCCTTTATCTCCTGGGGCGTGTTTTTTAAACAGGAGCGCGGAGTTGACCTCCGCCGCATTGCGTTAAGGGCGAAGGAAATTGCGGCTCGGCCATCGCTGCGGAGGGCAACGCCGCGCTCCATGGCGGACGGGCTTCGGTGGGGAGGGGCGGGGGATGGATTGCTGGGCTTTCCCTAATTCGTCTGCGGGGGCGTCAGCGGTAGCTTCAACGTGGGCGCGGCACCGGAGGATTTGCAGTGGAATTCCTCACCATATTTTGTGAAGCCGTCGATGAATCCTCCGTTGCTGAGGAAGAAGGTATCTTGCTCCACGCCCATGAACCGATCCAGCCGCGCTTCCTTGCCCGTGGGGTCGTGGCTGAAGCTGCATTTCACGATCTCGGTCCATTTTCCGTGTTCGTTCTGCACCCACTGCGGGCCGAAACGGGCCTTCCGTTGCAGATTGCCAGTCTGCCCGGCAAAGTCCTCCACAAAGGAATACAGCCCGCTGAGGGCCTTGCCATCGTGGGGCGCACTGAAGCTGGCGATCAGCATCCAGTCTTTCTTCTCTGGGTGGAAATAGTAGCCGGAGTAGATCGTCTTGGTGCCTTCTGGTTTGGCGGTGACCACGAACTTCTGCGGCTGTCCGGTCTTCCAGTTATAAATAAGGTGGCTGTGCCCGCCCGTGCCTTCATTCCCAAAGGCGGAAGCCTCCACGCCCTCGCCTTTGCCTAGCAAGATTGTTTGATCTTCCTCCGGCACGTCCGCCCGCGTCTGGGCCTTCCCACCACTGCCGCTATCCCACACGGAGAAAATGATGCGTCGCTCCGTGAGGGAGTTCACTTGCATCCCAAAATAACCCCGATGGAACCCACACGCCATGTAGTAGCTATTCACTGGGTCCGTCACGGCGGTCACTTCATTGTAAAAGCTGGTCAGATCCTGCTTCCCTTCGGTGCTGTAGGTTAAATGGACACTGGCCGCATTCCGCCGCTCCTCGAGATTGAAATGCGCGCCCTCACTGGCTGGTCCCTTGAGTTGCAGGGCCAGGATCAGCGCGCCCTCCTCCTTGCTGCTATGGCTGGGGATGAGGGCGAACGATTGGTAGCCCGCTTTGGTGACTTTATATTTCCCAAAGTCCACCACCTCAGGCTCGCCCGTGCCCTTCACGCTGGCCTCGTGCTCTTGGCCATCGACCGTGAGCTTGTATTTGCTGGCATGGCCCTTGGGGAAGGTCCCCTGCACGGCTGCGCTGAGTTCTCCGGGATGTTTGCACTGTCCATACCAGACGATCTTTTCTGGCGCGGCCCGCAGTTGCACGCTGCCATCGGCTTTATTCGTCTTCACCCCATTGGCATCCGGCAGGCCATAGGCGGTCATGCCAGGGATGGTGAGGTCTGCGGAGAGCGTGCTGGTGAGCACGGTGAGGAGGGAAAGGACGGGGAATTTCATAGTCGCCTGTATTCCGTGCAAACCGCCCCAGGGACAAGCGCGAGCGCAGAATCAAACGCGCAGAGCCCCACAAAACAGCGCTGCCGGCCTCCCACTCAGAAGAACCGGCAGCGCCTCACTACTATCCATGAAAAAATCCTGTGCCCGCAGCACTCAGTGCTTTTGGGTATGGAAATTATAGCTCCGGCCCACGGGATTGCAAATTTATTTTAAATAAAATCAACCTTCGTTAATAAATTTTGTGTTTTTGGCCGCATTTTCCAGCATTGCCCCCGCATCCCGCAGAGAATCCGCTAGGAGGCGGCCCGGCTGATGCAGCGGGATGATCTGGTGGAAATACGGCTGCCAAGCCTGCGGCTGCGTGAGCGCGCAGGTGCCACAATAGGCGATGACCTCTTTCCCCTGGGCACGGGCGAGCCGGGCGAGGCCGATGGGGACTTTGCCAGCGAGGCTGGAATCGTCCAGCCGCCCCTCGCCTGTGAGCACTACGTCCGCCCAGCGGATCTGCTCCTCCAGCCACAGCGCCTCCGCCACCAACGGAAAGCCCGGCCTGAGCACCGCCCCGGCAAAGACCCGCAAGCCATATCCCAGGCCGCCCGCAGCGCCACTGCCCGACAGTTCCGCCGCGCCCGCAGGGCCCAGCCCAGCGGCATTTACGAGCTGGACTAGATGCCCCAGCCGGGTCTCGTGGGCGGCTAGTTCCGCTGGCAGGATGCCCTTTTGCGGGCCGTAAATTCGCGTGGCACCGGATGGACCTAGCAGCGGATTTTCCACATCGCAGGCCACGGCCACGGGGATGGGAAAGGGCTCTGGGGCCAGGATGCGGACCACCTCCAGCAGCCGTGCGGGCAGGTCTGTGATGGGCTGGCCATGAGCATCGAGGAAATGGTAGCCCAGCGCCAAGGCGAGCCCGCAGCCGCCGTCATTGGTAGCACTGCCGCCGATGCCGATGAGGACGCGCTGCGCGCCGCACTCCAAAGCGGCCCGCAGCAAGGCTCCCGTGCCGTAGGTATTGGCGCGCAGGGGATCGCGCTCCGCTGCCTTTAATAAGGCGAGGCCTGAGGCTTGGGCCATTTCCAGCACGGCCATGTTTCCACAGAGCGCCCATTCCGCAGCGCCCGGACGGCCCAACGGATCAGCCACCCAGGCCGTCTGGCGGCTCCCGCCTAACGCCGCCGCCATGGTGGCCACAAAGCCCTCCCCGCCATCTGCCAGCGGGCAGGCGCGTGCCTCCCCGCGTCCCGCTAGGCCAGCGGCTAGGTGGGCGCAGGCTTCCACGGCGGTCAGCGAGCCTTTGAATTTGTCAGGGGCGAGGAGAAATTTCATTTAGCGCAGAGGCTACATCGGCTTGGCGGCTGGAGACATGCATTTTTTCCCCGCAGTCACCAGAGCTGTGGCAGCCGACTTTGGAGGCTAGCGAGTGAGGTTGCGGCGGCTACGTTGACCGCAGACGTTCCGCCTTCACGGCCAGCGGGTGGGTTGACGCTGGGCGTGGCGTAGGATTGTATCGGCCCGCTGTGTCCCATGCTGGGACGCGGAACCTTCATTTTGTCCCTATCACTTTCATGCGTCCCTCTCGTTTGTTGCCTCTCCTGGCTCTCGCAGCCGTTCATGCTCTCCCCTCGCAGGCTTCCGCGCAAGACGCGGCCGCCCTGGGCACCAGTATCTTTAATCCAACGGATAAACTCCTAGATCATTGGGATGGCGATCCAAAATTCTGGCGCGTGGAGGACGGCTGCATCACCGGTGAGGCCACGCCGGAGAACCAGCCACAGGGGAATACATTTCTGGTATGGAAAGAGGGAGAGTTGGATGATTTTGAGCTGAACCTGGACTACAAGATCGTCGGTGGAAATAGCGGTATGCAGGTGCGCAGTTTCTTGGTGCCAGGCGCGCAGTGGGTGGTGGGTGGCTATCAAGCGGACTTCGAAGCAGGCACGACTTATAGCGGCATTGTTTATGGTGAGAAATTCCGGGGCATCCTCGCTGGACGCGGTGAGCGCACGGAGATCGGCAATGATGGCAAGCCCGTGGTGAAAGAGAAATTTGGTGATAGTGATGAACTGCAAAAGGGCATCCACCAAGACGACTGGAATCATTACCGCGTGGTCTTCAAAGGCTTTACCCAGCAGAACTATATCAACGGGAAGCTGACTGCGGAGATGACGGATAACGATGTGAAGACACGTCGTCGTAGCGGGATCCTAGCGCTGCAACTCCATGCGGGGTTCAAGACCGAGAAGGTGCAATTTAAAAATATCCTGCTGAAGCGTTTCCCGTTAGTGGGAGTGAAAAAAGTCGTCTTTGCCGCTGGGAATCCGAGCCATGGTCCGGGCGAGCACGAGCACCGGGCAGGCTGTCTGCTACTGGCAAAATGTCTTAATGAAAACTTTGGCGATAGCGTGCTGGCAAGCGTTACCAAGGGCGGCTGGCCGCAAGATCCCACTGCGCTGGACAATGCAGATGCACTCATCGGCTATAGCGATGGCGGTGGTGGGCATCCGATGAATAATCACCTAGCAGAGATCAATGCCGCTGTGAAACGTGGCATGGGCGTGGGCTTCATTCACTATGCCGTGGAAACCGTCGCTGGTCCTCCAGGGGATGCGTGGCTGAACTGGACGGGCGGCTTCTTTGAGTCCAACTGGAGCGTGAATCCGCACTGGGAAGCCCACTACGACAAGTTCCCTAGCCATCCCGTGACGCGCGGCGTGCAGCCCTTCGCCATCACGGACGAGTGGTATTACCACATGCGTTTCCGCCCTGTCATGAAAGGGGTCACCCCCATCCTAACCGCCACGCCCACCGCCGAAACCCTGCTCCGCAAGGACGGGCCGCATGAAGGCAATCCCGCCGTGCGTGC
>JAYVOP010000392.1:0-11307 GCA_043757865.1 Verrucomicrobiales bacterium
TACACACCGATAAAGTCTTTACCGTTATGCACGTTGAAGGTGTGGCCGACGAAGTCAGGGATGATCATGCTTCTGCGGGACCAAGTTTTGATCGGACGCAGTTTCGAGATTGGCGAAAATTAGAGGAGACGTAATAGAGGATGTGTTGTGTCCAGATTTTGCGAATTACGTCAAACATTATACAAAACGACTTCATAGGTTGTCCGATTCGAGGAGTGCAGCAACAAAAAGTTTAAGCCCAAGGAGTCGGGGCTGCTGGCCCCGGCTTGGAGAAGGTAGCACCGTGCCGGGGCGGGACGCCCCGACTTCTTGAATAACGAGTCCATTAACTTTTTTGCAATGCTCCCTGATTCGAGTAAACCCCTACATTTTCCTTGTCAGGATGAATTGGATTCTTTAAGTATTAATGCTACCTCGGCAGATAAACGCTGCCAATATTCTCATGAACAAACCAATTACCTTTATCGATCTCTTTTGCGGCTGCGGCGGTTTCAGTCTTGGGCTGGAGCGTGCTGGGTTGCGTGGGTTGGTAGCAGTGGATTTCAACAAGGAAGCGGTGCAAGTCTTTCAGGCTAACTTTAAATCAATTCCGCATATCTTGGAAAAGGATCTGACGGAATTCAGCCCTGTCGCTATGGAAAAATTGATTGGCACTATTGAGGTGGATTTGATTGTTGGGGGACCACCATGCCAAGGGTTTAGCACCGCGCGGCAGGTGGATGGTGCCAACCATGGGGACCGCCTGACGGATGACCCTCGACGCCATCTCTATAAGGAATTTCTTAAATACGTAATGCACTTTAAGCCTAAGGTTTTTGTAATGGAAAACGTACTGGGTATTCGGTCCGTCTCCGGTGGTATTTACTTTTCCAAGGTGCAAGCGGAGGCTCGCAAACTAGGCTACCGAGTTCATTCGCAGCTCGAAGAATGTGTGAAGCTAGGTTTACCGCAAAAACGTCGTCGGCAACTCTTCATTGGCACCCGTTTGGACCAAGCGGGGTATTTTAATCCGCAACTACAGCCAGCCCACCCGGAAGTGATTGGCGCTACATTGGGCGATGCCATTGGTGATCTACCCAAGCTCAAAGCTGGCCAAGGAGAGGAAATCCGGGACTATGATCTAGCCCTACGGGAGCGGCATTGTAAAGATGGTCTAAACGTGAGCGCACATTACCTTGATAAGGTGTTACAAGTGAGCCAAGCAACAGCGCTCACAGCCCACCGTGCCCGTCCGCAGAGCGAGCGAGACTTAGGCGATTTCCTGCTCCTGAAAGAAGGAGAAAGCTCCGCCGCCGCCATGAGAAACGGGGTGAAGTTTGCCTTCCCTTACGACAAAACTAGCTTCAAGGACCGCTACACGCGCCAGCATCGCAAACGCCCTTGTTCCACGATTGTCGCCCATCTAGCAAAAGATGGGTTAATGTTTATACATCCTACACAGAATCGTTCGATCACCGCACGTGAGGCCGCACGCATTCAAAGCTTCCCAGACTGGTTCCAATTTCCGCTCGCCCGCACGCATCAATTTCGAGTCATTGGGAATGCCGTGCCTCCGCTAGTTAGTGAGGCAATTGGAAATGCCGTAATCTCTTATCTTAGCAAATCCAGCCAGTCTAGCAACTTGATCCAATTTGATCTTTCTCCTTTCCCTAAAGATGAAATTGAAGCTGTCCGATGGTTGGAGGAAATCCTAAAATTAAACAGCAAACAGTTGAAGAGCGCGCCAACCGACCAATTTCTCAAAGGCTGGTATGCAGTGGGCTTTCTATACGCGGGGCTCCACCCAGACGGAGCTTTGGATCACGGTTCGAAGAAGTCGCACAACTCCAAAGATTACCCACTTATCACCTCCCTTAACCCGCTGTTGGCGAATCCATATTACGTGAGAAGCGGGTGGCCAGTATCCTTAACGACGGTGGCTGCGGAAGCTTGGAGACGGTATGATGGGCAGGAATTGAAGGATGAACAATTCTATTGCTCGGAAGCCCAAATGGCAGGCATTTGCCAGCGTGATCTCCGAGTGGCCGAGTCGGTTTTGGCAAGTCGGAAAAATGCGGCAAGTTAGATTATAGGGCTACTATGGAAGACGCGTCTGCCTCAGAAATTGATTTTGAACTTTGCCCCCCAAGAGCTTCCTCCTTGGTCGAGTCTCTACGGTCTTTCGGGTATGATCTTGCTACTGCTATAGCAGATCTGGTGGACAACAGTGTTTCATCTGGTGCTCAGAATATTTGGATTGATTTCACGTGGCACGGTGAGGCTTCCGCTATCTCGATTACTGATGACGGCAGAGGTATGAGCTTATCTGAATTAAGCGCTGCGATGCTGCTAGGAAGCAAGAATCCGCGAGAACTACGGGAGGCCAAGGACCTTGGGCGATTTGGCCTAGGATTAAAAACCGCTTCCTTCTCACAATGCAGATGCCTCACAGTAAAAACACGACTTCAAAATAAAGCTATCTCAACGAGACGGTGGGACTTAGATCATTTGGCTACCACCGATAAATGGCATTTGCTTAAAGACGGCAGAATTAATATTGAGGTATTTGAGGAACGCTTCAAGCAGCTCACTCAAGGCACGCTGGTTCTCTGGCAGTCGTTGGACAGGATTGTTAAAAATTTGGAAGTCGATAACGAACGACATCGCGATGGTTTTTACCGCCAAGCAGAAACAGTGGAATCCCATTTAGGCTTGGTCTTCCATCGACTTTTAACCAGTCCCCACAAGCTCTGTATTTATCTGAATGATCGCCCATTGAAGCGTAGAGACCCATTTTTTGTGATCGACGCCACCCAGGTTTTAGAACCGCAAACGATGATGGGCCGTTTTGGCATCATCAAGGTAGAACCATTTGTGATGCCGCACGAATCAAAACTGTTGGATGGCGAAGCTAAACGCTTAGCAGGCGATCCAAAAGATTGGATCGCCCGGCAGGGCTTCTATATCTACCGCCAAGATAGATTGTTGGTAGCTGGCTCATGGCTCGGCTTTCGCGACTGGCGTAAAGATAATTTTCATAAGTTGGCACGCATCAGGATTGACCTAACGAACAGTGCTGACGAAGATTGGCAAATTGATGTGACCAAATCCAAAGCGCGCCCACCAGAAGAGCTGCGAGAATGGCTGCACCGTATAGGTGAGGCTGCAAGAAGCAGAGCCAAAAGAGTTTATACATTCCGGGGTGAGCGACAAGTGACGCGAGAGGGAAGGGATATTTCTCATGTCTGGAATCAATTCTTACAGCATGGTTCGACGAGTTACCAAATTAACCGCGCACATCCGCTCATAGCCAGTCTGCTTCGAGGTAGTCTAGATTTGAAAAACATGGATGCAGTATTGAAATTAATTGAAGAAACTGTGCCGATTCCCCTAATTGCTTATAGCGCTCAAGCTGAGAGCAGGGTTCCATCCCTTCCGTTTGGGGTAGCAGACATCCAAGAGGTTCGTGATAATTTACTTCATGCTTTCGGGGGCTTGATCGCAACGGGTTTGACCAAACCCGAGGCGACGCAGATGTTGCGATTTTGGGAGCCATATAATCGTTTTACTGCACTCATTGATGAGCTTTAATTTTTCCAATTTATATAACAATGATAGATCTAAATCCTGCTGAAAAGCAAACTCTGGACAACGCCAGCCGGGCCTTACAGGACAACATTTCCAGGAGCCCTGAAACAATACAGAAAATGGTGGAGGCTAGCGCCGTGATGGCGAGCATTTCATTCCCTGATCTGAGCGTCGACCGCGCTGCAATTACTGCTGAACTCATAAACAGCGCATCAGTGTGGAGTGAAAAGCCAGCAACCCTGACGAACGGAAAGGTTAAGCCCTGGGTGCTGGCAAATGCGACATCAATTGCTCCATGGCGATTTTGGGACCGCTATCGAACCTATCTACTGCAAGAGAAAGGAATCCGGGATAAAGCCTTGAACGGGATTGATGACCTGACCGGGCATATCTTAGATAAAATCGAGAATCCAAAAAAGAACGGTGAGTGGGACGTTCGTGGCATGGTGGTTGGCAGTGTTCAGTCGGGTAAAACCGCTAACTACGTGGGACTGATAGCCAAGGCTTTGGATGCGGGATACAAATTAGTAATTGTAATGGCTGGCATTCACAATAATCTGCGGGCTCAAACTCAAGAGCGGATAGACGAGGGAATCGTCGGATTCGATAGCCAGCGAAGATTAGACCCTAACAGGACGGATTATCGAATCGGAGTAGGGACTCAGTTTTCTGCCGATTCGCCCCGAATTACACCATTAACAAGCAGTGCCGAGAACGGAGATTTTACGATAGCCTCCCAAAAAGTGACTGTTCAACTAGGGGGCGACCCGGTGATCCTTGTAGTGAAGAAAAACAAGACTCCCTTGGAGCACATTTTGAAATGGACGGACGTGTTGGCTCGTAACCAGACTAGTGGGAATTCTCACGCGAGGATTAAGGATATTCCGTTATTGTTAATTGATGATGAGGCGGATAATGCCTCCATTAACACGAAGGACAAACCGGGGATCGATGAAGAAACAAATTTTACTACCATTAATACTGCGATACGCTTGATCCTGAAACGCTTCGAACAAAGTTCGTATGTAGGGTATACCGCCACACCTTTTGCCAATATTTTCATCAATCCAGAGGCGTCTCAAGATGCTTTAGGTCCAGATCTCTTTCCGAGAGATTTCATTGTTAACGTGCCGCCGAACTCAAATTATGTGGGTCCGGCTAAAATTTTCGGATTTGAGGCCGATTTAGAGTCTGGCATTCAAGGTGAAAATCCGCTTCCAGTATTTAGAGCCGTCTCCGATCACGAAATTGCATTTCCGCCGAAGCACAAGAAGACCCACTATGTTCAGACGATACCTGAGTCACTGAAGGCCGCGATACTGGCATTTCTACTTGGTGTAACGATGCGGCGGGTTCGCGGTCAACGAAAGGTTCATAACTCGATGCTAATTCATGTGACGTGGCTTACTGCCGTGCAGAACAGAGTTCACGAATTGGTTTTAGATGAATTTCGTAAAATTAAACGAAGCATCGCTTATGCGCAGGGAGATGCTTCCGATCCCGTATGGAAAAAATTGCAGGATCTATGGGAATCCGACTACGTCACCACGACGAAAGCCATTCGTGAACTAACCTGCGACGAGCGGTTGACATCAATCACATGGGAAGAAGTTGCTAGTGAGCTGCATGAGGCTGCGGAGCGGGTGGAAGTCCGCCAAATCAACGGTTTGGCTAAGGAGGCGCTAGATTACAGCCGCACAGAGGATGGTTTGCACGTAATTGCTGTGGGAGGGAATAAACTTTCCCGAGGCTTGACGCTAGAAGGCCTGACGGTTAGCTATTTTATCCGTTCAACGCAAATGTATGATACCTTGATGCAGATGGGACGTTGGTTTGGATACCGCGAGGGCTATGTTGATTTGTGTCGTCTCTACACTACGCCCGATCTGCGGGATTGGTTCCGTCATATAGCCTTGGCTGAGGCTGAATTGAAACGTGAATTCGACAAGATGGATAAAGCTGATCTTACGCCACTGGACTACGGGCTGAGGGTAAGGCAGCACCCGGATGGGCTCCTAGTTACTGCATTGAATAAAATGGCTCATGGTTCTACTCGTTCAATTACGTTTGCGGGCCAACTAGTGCAGACTACGTATTTCCAAAAAACAGGACGTGCCCCGGCGGATAATTTCGCTGCTCTTCAAGCATTCATAACACGTTTGGGGCCATCTGCTGCGAAATCTTCAGATGAAACTGTGGCCCACTTGTGGAAGGATGTCTCCGCACCAGAAATCATAGAGTTTATTTCGGGAGGCGCGAGCGGGATGACTTTTCACCCTAAGTGCACGCGATTCGGCCCTGAGTTAGCCCAATTCATAACATCGCAGCAGGATTTGCGTGAAATTAGCCTTTGGACGGTTGCGTTGCTGTCAAACTCACTGCCAAAAGCTAGGAGGCTTACGCTTGCCGATGGCGTCACATGCGGCCTGATTGTTCGCAAAGAACAGGCCAGCACCGGGGGTGTTTACTCGCTGATCAAATCAAATCTTTTAAGCCCCCGTGATGAAGCCCTTGATCTGGAGTTGATGGCAATGGATCAATCCACATTAGAAGCTATCCTAGCGAAATGTGAACGGCGTCCAGATGGATCCGATGCGAAGTTTTTAATCCGCACCGAGGAAGAAAGAAAAATCATGACAGATTCGGTGGGAGGTAATCTATATGAGGCTGCTTTGAAAATCTCTCGGCAGCGCCAATTTGTCGGAGAATATCGTTCTAATAATATACCAGATAGGCCTTACGGGGACGTAATTCGCCAGCTTAGACCCGCCTCAAACGGACTACTGCTGATCTATCCGCTTGATCCAACCGATGTGGAGATGAACACGAAGGTTGATTGCATTCCAGGAATTGCTCTGAGTTTTCCTGCGAGCCATCGCGCACGGCAGGTTGACTATAAGGTAACTCCGGGCTGGATCAAATTACACGGACTACAAGAGGAGGCTGAAGATGAAGACGATTGAAAATTTGTGGTTGGAATTAGAAACGGAAGTGGCCTCTAAGGCTTCTGCTAAAGATGGGCTAATGTCGCGTCTAACGACAGCAGACACAGGCCAGCGCTTATTAATTGCGGTGGAATGGCCATCGCGCTGTCGCCTACTTTTGTTTAGGGCCACCAAGGAAGAATTACCGCCCCGCCAGACTTGGCCGGAATGTCAGGGTCTAGAGCTATCTTTTGAAGATTGGATTGCTGGTGGTCCATGCCTAGTGGTGAGGTTACGGGAGGCGCGGCACGGGGATGTATTCGGTGTGCTGGCGGAGGACTTGGCGCGGCGCATTATCTCGGGACCGGAGCGCGATGCGGCTCGGCGGGTATTGGGTGCTTTAGGCAGATGGCAGAAATTTTTGGCAAACGGGGGCAGAGCTCTTTCCGACGAGGCTAGGAGGGGCTTATGGGGCGAACTTTGGGCGCTTGAGCATCTGATGGTGGAGTCTGTTGGTATTGAACCCGCAGTGCAGAGCTGGCGTGGACCTCTAGGTTCTGCCCAGGATTTCCAACTTGATAGCTTAGCAATAGAAATAAAGTCCAGTGCAGCCAAACCACCCTTAGTTGTCCAGATTTCAAGCGAGTTTCAGCTACACGAGGGGCCGTGGGCTCACTTGTTTCTATGCCATTTGGCAATTGATGAGCAGGAGGGGGCGGGCCAAAGCTTACCAGACCGAATTGGTATCTTGCGGACTCAAGTCCAAGGAACGGCGGTGGAAGAATTAATGGAAGATTTACTCCTAGAGGCAGGTTGGACAGAAAGGGAGGCCGAATTGCACGTGGGTCACGGATTCCAAGTTCGGGAGACGACGTTCATGGTAGTAAAAGATGGATTTCCGAGGATAACTCCCACAATATTACCGAAAGGGATTGGCCAAGTAGATTATAGCCTAGCATTGGACGGTTTGGTGGCTTACCATGTAACCAGCGCGGATGTGAAAAACCTGCTGGACAAAGTGATGACATTACCGACCACCACTGACATTTTACCACAAATTAAACAATGAAAATAGAGGAACTAGCGGATTATCTTCATAACGAAGTTCGTGCGCGCACAGAAGGGGACCAGACACTGGAAGGACCAGAGGACGCGTTTACGGCCATTATGCTTGAGTATTTAGAAGGCGCGAACGAGGCGGATGGCGGTGAACTCGGGGCTCACAAGCGTGCGGGCCGGAAGAATGCTCCGGCGTATAAAATAAATGCCTGGCATCTCTACGGTGAAGGTGGAGCCTGCCTAGATTTGTTCGTGTCACGTTACAAGGACTCCGCCGTGCCAGATAACGTGAACCGCTCCGAGGTGGCGGAGCACTTTGAATGGTGCAGGAATTTTCTAAAGTTGGCACTCACAGGTTTTGGAGGCCGCATGGAGCACTTAGAACCGTCTGCCCCACCTTACGAGGCGGCTCAGACAATTTTTGCTGGCAAAGAAAGCCTCGACACAGTCCGGATTTTCCTGCTGACTAATGGGATAGCCAAACAGTCGGGTGAGCAAGCTGCGGTTGTAGAAGGGATCGATGTGAGACATTTTCTGTGGGATTTAGAAAAGCTTCATCGGCTGCGGACAAGCGGACAAGAACGAACCGTCATCGCGCTGGACTTCGCCAATGATTATGGTGGAGGGGTGCCTTGTCTGGCGCAACCTGACGGAACTGGAGAATACACGTCGTATCTGGCATTTTTCAGTGCCTCCCTGTTGGCCCAAATTTATGGAGATCACGGCCCTCGATTATTGGAGAAAAATGTGCGCTCGTATTTGCAAGCACGCGGAAAAGTAAACCGGGGAATTCAACAAACGATCCGAGAGGTTCCCCATCGATTTCTGGCGTATAACAATGGGCTATCTGCTACCGCGGAGAGTGTGCAGTGTTCCCGATCAAAGGATGGCTTGATGAGAATCGAGAGTGTGCAGGATTTCCAAATCGTTAATGGTGGGCAGACCACGGCTTCGATCTATCATGCCCTGAAAAAGGAGAAGGCGGATATCGGAAATGTTGTGGTGCAGGTGAAGTTGACGGTGGTGAATCGCGCTGAGCTGGTTGTCGAATTTGTCCCGTTGATCTCGCTTTATGCCAATAGTCAAAACAAGGTGAATCCAGCCGATTTTTCAGCAAACGATGTGTTCCATCAGAAGCTGGAAGCTCTGTCCCGGACGGTCTGGGCTCCTGCTTCGGAGGGGTTGGCACGTCCGACACGTTGGTATTATGAGCGGGCACGGGGATCGCACCTTGATGACCAAGCGCGGGCAGGAACTCCTGCAAAGCAGAAGGCATGGCTGGCGGAGCATCCTCTAATACAAAAATTCACCAAAACGGATGTGGCGAAATATGACTACATGTGGGACCAATTACCGCATCTGGTTAGTCGTGGAGCGGAGAAGAATTTCGTTGAGTGGACGCTGGCGCGGACAAAAGCGGGACAGACGTTGCCAGATCAAGAGTATTTTCAAGCGTTAGTAGCCAAGTCAATATTAGCGCGGCGGACGGAGAAAATTGTAGCTCAGCAGAAGCAGGGCGGCTATCGCGCAAATGTAGTAGCGTATGCGCTAGCGTGGCTCTCCCGAGACACTGGCCAGCGTTTAGATCTTGCCGGGATCTGGAAACGTCAGGGTTTGAGTGGGCGGTTGGAACAAGCGTTGGGCATTATTTCCCTAGCTGCGTTCAAATACTTGGTGGAATCTGCCAAGGGCCGCGATGTTACAGAATGGGCGAAGAAAGAGGAATGTTGGACAGGTTTCCGCGATGTAAAAATCCCCATCGGGGATGTGTCAGCGGATCTGATACCTGTAGGCGAAGTGCCGCCGAAAGGCATTGTGGCTAAGGCCGCAATAGGAACAAAATCATCTTGGCAGGATTTGTTTGCAGAAATCGAACGGATGAAACCGGAGGTCTGGGGAGGATTAGAATCTTGGGGCCAAGAGACAGGGCTTCTTGAAAATTGGCAGATGACCATGCTAAGCAATTTTGAAAAAAAGCTAATAAACGGAAAGAAGCCTAACCTTCTAGAATGCAAGACTATGCTCGAAATGCTCGCAGCAGCCAGAGAGAAGGGTTTCACTCATTGATGAGGTCTAGCATGGGTAATGTCTCAATAGTGAATCAAGCACGTGCAAAACAGGCGATGCAATGGGACCAAGTTGTCGCAGCAGTGCATACAGCTGGATGGGGACAAACCACGCTGGGCGTTGCGACGCTTGCTGAGTTGGTTGGCATGGGCTGGATGGCAAGCCGTGGAGATGAACCTCTTGTGGATTATCTAGCGCTGAACGGAGCTGCGCTTGTAAGGTTGGAAGGGTTCGGCAAGACGAAGGTAGAAAGACTTATTGAGATAGTAACTAAAGCTCTGACGGTGTGGACAGAGGCAGAGCCAGTGGCAGTGGAAGCAGCGGGTGTGCTAGCGTTAGATTCAGAATCTAGTGTTGATCCCCGAGCAGCATTGCGGGAATGGGGCGTCGAATTGACATGGCCACTGCGACAAGTGGTCCTGCCCGTTAGAATTCTGCATTTCTGCGGGGAGCGCGAGATAACCGATATAGGTGGGCTGTTAGATTTGTGGGAATCACTGGGATATTATGGTTTACTCGCGTTCCGCAATCTAGGAAAAGGTTCCGTTGGAAAATTACGGGAATTTGTCAGGGCGCTGCGTTCAGGAGATCGAACTGTCGTGGCTAGGTATCTCCCGCTGAATGATGGCGGGCTTGGCCTATCTTTGCGGAAGGCTGTGCAATTTGTCGTTGAACAACTCCCTGCGAGCGAGCGCCAATTGCTGGAGCATAGGCTGACCGGGGAAATGACTTTGGAGGAAAGTGGTGAACGTTCTGGCGTCACGCGGGAACGAGTGAGGCAGGTAGAGAGGGATTTCTTGACTTCCATTAAGGAGTCCCTAGCGTGGTTCTCACACGAACACGCGAGTATGCTAAAGGACTGGATGAATGAGCAGAATTGGCTTGGTGTGTTGCGTCCTTTTGCGAATCCGAATGATGAGGCGCTGATCACGGCAGCGGTGGAGTCGATTTTCCAAGAAACACCACAAGGAGTGGCTCGGAGGATGCAGACGGAGTCAGAGCATGAGGGCTGGCTGGAAGCAATGCTAGATCACGCTGATCTGTATCTCGAAGGGGTGAAATTGGCAGAGTTTCTGGATGAGCAGGTGCCCCACGATTCCCACGGTGATTTCTGTGAGTCTCTGATGCGATGCCGTCGGCTTCGGTTAGACCAGGCAACGCGGCTAATCCAGCCAAGCCAGCCGAGTGCCCGGAAAACTGTGCAGGCACTGCTAGATCGCGAGGATGATCCCATACCCCTAACGTGGTTGATAAGATTATTAAATGCGCTTCCGCTCTACGCGGACTGGGGTAGTGAGCAAATTGTGCGGAATAAGGGGAAGTGGAAGAAGGAGGACGTGGCGTTTGCACACGAGAAAATTTTGTGGGCTGAGTAATATGGCGAAACTGGGATCATTCTGTCCCATTTCCTACGTCGTTCCTCGGATAGGCTTGATGATTTCTGAAACTGCATGGACTCCGTTGTCAGTGAAACGCACAACAGGCCGCCCTTGGGAGGCGGCCTGTTGTGAGGGGTGTGAAATCGTGGCGGGACGCCCCGACTCCTTGAGGCTTACTTGCTAACCTTGGCGGTGTGCGCTCCGTGACCTTTGAAGATCCGCGTGGGGCTGAACTCACCGAGCTTGTGGCCGACCATGTTTTCCGTCACATACACACCGATAAAGTCTTTACCGTTATGCACGTTGAAGGT
>JAYVOP010000393.1:0-3032 GCA_043757865.1 Verrucomicrobiales bacterium
CGAGGCACAGGGGAAAAGGTGGTTAAATTCCACACGGAAATTTTGCTCGAACATGGTGTGACGGAAAAGATCCTAGCCGCTTTTGATAAGCTGGGCGTGGTGCCGAGGTTCGTCACTGCTAGCAATGCCTGGGGCAGCGCGCTCGCTTCCTTGTTGCCATTTATCTTGCTGCTCACCGTGCTCTATTTCCTCTTCCGTCAGCAGATTAAAATGGCGGGTCGGGGAGCCATGAGCTTTGGCAAAAGCCGGGCCAAGATGATGGCGCTGGATAAAAATAAAGTGACCTTTAAACAAGTCGCTGGCGTGGAAGAAGCCAAGGAAGAAGTCTGGGAGCTAGTGGAATTCCTCAAAGATCCCAAGAAGTTCCAACGGCTCGGTGGTCACATTCCCAAAGGCGTATTGATGGTCGGCTCTCCGGGCACGGGCAAGACGCTGCTAGCCAAGGCCATCGCAGGCGAGGCGGATGTACCGTTCTTTAGCATCAGCGGATCAGACTTTGTGGAAATGTTCGTGGGCGTGGGGGCCAGCCGCGTGCGAGACATGTTCGAGCAAGGCCGCAAAAACGCGCCTTGTCTGATCTTCATTGACGAGATCGATGCGGTGGGCCGCCATCGTGGGCATGGCATGGGCGGTGGGCATGATGAGCGGGAGCAGACGTTGAATGCGTTGTTAGTGGAAATGGATGGCTTCGATACCCAAGAGGGCGTCATCATCATTGCGGCTACGAATCGCCCGGATGTGCTGGACCCTGCGTTGCTGCGCCCAGGCCGTTTTGACCGTCAAGTCACGGTGAATTTACCAGACGTGCGCGGTCGGGAGGCCATCCTCCAAGTCCATGCCAAAAAGGTGAAAATGGCCGCCGATGTGGACCTGGGCATCATCGCCCGTGGCACCCCGGGGTATTCTGGCGCGGAGTTGGCTAACGTCATCAATGAAGCCGCGTTGCTGGCCTCACGGAAAAATTTAAAGGCCATCACGCTCAGAGAAATGGAGGAAGCACGGGATAAAGTGCGCTGGGGGAAAGAACGCCGCAGCCTCGCCCTCTCCGATAAGGAGAAGGAAACCACCGCCGTGCATGAAGCTGGCCACGCCATCTGTTTAGTAAGCTTGGAGCACACGGAGCCGCTGCACAAGGTGACCATTATTCCCCGTGGCCCGAGCCTGGGCAGCACCATGTGGTTGCCAGTGGAAGATCGTTATAATACCCGCAAAAAGGAGCTGCTAGACAGCCTCGTGGTGGCCATGGGCGGCCGCGTGGCAGAGGAAGTGGTCTTTGGAGATGTGACCAGCGGAGCCTCGGGCGATATTAAAATGGCGACCAATTTAGCCAAGCGCATGGTCTGCGAATGGGGCATGAGTGAGCACCTGGGGATGGTGGAATATGGCGATGCCCAGCAGCACGTCTTCCTAGCCCGCGATATGACGCGGGGCCGGGATTACAGTGAGGATACCGCGATGAAGATTGACGCGGAGATCAAGCAATTTATCGACACCGCTTATGCTCGCGCGAAGGATTTGATCGTGCGGAATCGCGCAGCGTTAGATGCGATCACGCTAGCGTTGCTAGAGTTTGAAACGCTGGACGGCAGCCACATCACGGACCTCATGCAACATGGCCGGATGACGAATCCGCCGCAGACTAAGCCCCCCGCGCCCCCACCTGTGGCGGATACCCCCGCCCTGCGCCCCAGCGCCCCGGAGGTGCAGGAGGATGATTTGCCCGGCGGATTGGTGGCTCCGGCCTAGATTTTCACATCACCATGGCTGATTTCTGGCAGGGGGAGATCCCCACGCTGCATCGGCTTGTGGATGGACGTGCGGAGGCCTTGGTTGCGGATTTGCAGCCCGCCGCTGGTGCTAGGCGGGTCACGTTAGTGCTGCCGTGTCACGTGCGGGATCTGCACGCGGCGGCCTTTCAGGAAATGCTGCCAGCGCTACGGAGCATGACTTGGCTAGAGCGCATCGTGCTCGGTTTGGATGGCGGTTTGCCTGCGGATAAGATGGCTGCGGACGCGTTGTTAGCAGGCTTTCCCCAGCGGGTGCAGGTCTGCCACGGAGCGGCCATGGGTAAGGGTGGAAACGTGCAACGTTGTTTGCAGTGGGTGTTGGCGCAGGGGGATGCGGAGGTGATCGCGTTGCATGATTGTGATCTTTCCCCCTACGATCCGGAGTTGCTTCTGCGGCTCGTGACCCCCATTGCGCGTCCGGAGTATGGCTACCGTTTTGCCAAAGGTTACTACGCCCGCTTCACGGATCGGCTGCAGGGCCGCCTGACCCGGCTATGGTTTGCCCCGCTGGTGGCTGCGCTGGCAGAGGCCTTCCCCACGGAGGCGCGCTGGCGGATGCTGGCGGCTTGGCGCTATCCGCTGAGTGGGGAAATGGCCTTTGATGCCGCCCTGGCTAGGGAATTCCGCATCCCGCAGGGCTGGGGACTAGAAACGGGACTCTTGCTAGAAAGCCAACGCCTGCTGCCCCTGGAGCACCTCTGCCAAGTTGATCTCTGCGCGCGCTACGATCATCGCCATCAGCCGCTAGTGGCACCCTCCGGCGGCCCTTGCCTAGCGGATGCCGCTAGGGAAATTTTATCCACGCTGCTCCAATCCGCCCCTGCGCTCCCGCCGCATTTCCATCTCCACGCCGCCTATCTGCGCCATGCAGAGCGCGCCCTGCAACGCTCCCGGCACGTGGCCCGGCTCAATGGACTCCACTTTTCCGAGCTTGACGAACGCGCGGCCTGCACGGCCTTCCTCCTCGCAGCCACCGGGGCTACGGTATGAAAGGTTCCTCGTGCAGCCGACCGTAGTGGCTGCGGCGGGACAGGCTTGCGGTGCGGCGGGACAGGCTTGCGGTGCGGCAGGACGGGCTTTTCTGCGGGGGGGGAAAGTAGGGGGTGGGCGGGAATTTCTCTGTCACCCGTTCCCTTGTCCCCATTTAATCCCGAACGCCGCTTTTGAAAAAGGTCGTTTTGCGCGGCGAGTTCGGAGTAATGGGTGTTTGTGAACACTTCCCAGACCCCGCCCACCGCACAAAAC
>JAYVOP010000394.1:0-11177 GCA_043757865.1 Verrucomicrobiales bacterium
CGCAGACTGGGCAGCCCGATCTCGCCCGTGCCTAAGAAAACAATTTTCATCCGGCTAGTAAATGGTCTCGGATGCCGCCCGCCATTGCTCTAGGCTAAGGATCTTCGTCAACATATCATGGAACACACGCGCGGGGTGCTGGCTGGCATCAATGTCCGTCACTAACTCCTGCGCATAGTAATCCAGCAGCGGCTTGGATTCCTCCTCGTAAGTGCGCACGCGGCGGGCGATCACTTCATCACTCGCATCATCCATCCGGTTCTCTTTCAGCGCCCGTTTGCGCAGCCGACGATACAGTTCCTGACGGTTAGGACAAGACAGGTGGAAGACTTGGAAGACCTCGATGTGTTCCTCCATCAGCTTCGCCTGCTCCACATTCCGCGGGATGCCATCCAGGATCAGGAAATCAATGTCCGGCTTAAATAAGTGGCTATCCTCCCGGCTCTTGATGTTCGCTTTCCACAACTGCACCGTCAGATCATCCGGCACTAGCTCTCCCCGGCTAGAGTATTCCACAAACTGCTGGCCCAGCGGCGTGCGCGTGTCTAGCGAGCGGAACACATCCCCACAAGCACAATGTGCAAAACGCGGGATCCGCCCCAAGATGGCTCCCTGCGTGCCCTTCCCACAGCCCGGTGCGCCAAAGATCAGGAACGCCCGATACCGCTGCGGAAGCAGTGGCGGCGGAGATTCATCAGCAAAAAGACGCGGGGTAAAGACCATGGGCAAAAATGGGATAGGGTGAAGGACGGGCGTTCTAAACCGTTTCCCGCAAAACTAAAGCGATAAATCTGAGACGTTGGTCCATGGTTCACGCCTGTGCAAGGCTCTCCGACGTGCGCCGACGCGCACACGCTGAAATTTCCGAACTTCAGCGTAATGCGATTTTTCCATGATTGAATTACGCAGGGGCCGTGACATGCTGGCGGCATCATGCACTCCTCTTTCCCGTTCTCTTTCTGGAAAATTTCTCTCCCACTCACCGCTTGGTGGCTCAGCAGTCTGTCTCTAAGTAAGGCCGACGAATGGCTGCACTTAGACACTGCTCCCGCAGTCTCCGCTGAAGTCTGCGCACCCTTTATCTATGATCCGCTGACTCAGCAATCTCAGCCGAATCAACACTCGATGTCTTGCCTGCGGGAAAGTAAAAGCCTGCCGATGCAGACGAAGTTAGCGGCTGGGAAAAGTTTTACCATCGAGGCCATCGTCAAGCCGATGGGAGCTGCAGAGACACCCATGGTGCGGCAAACGCGTCGCTCGGAAGCGGCCTCGGAGGCTGGTTTGATGATGGATTATTTCCCCCAACATAATCAATTTTACCTCAAAGGCTTCATCACTCCGCCTCGCGCTGGGATGGTCAAAATCAATGCCGGCTACTATGGCAGCACTGCGCAGTATCAGGGGGAGAAGGATGTGGCATGGAGGCATCTGGCGTTGGTCTATGATGCGGAAAAGCGCACCGCCACGACTTACATTGATTACTATTTATCTGGCACGGAGCCGATGCCGCAGGAACTGCTCTTCGATGATGGATCACTGGAAATTGGCGGTGGGAAATTTAGCGGCTTGGTGGATGAAGTGCGGGTGACTGCACAAGCGCTGCGCCCCGCGCAATTCCTGCGGGGACGGGCGGTGGCGCTGGCGGGCGTGAGCTTTGAGAGTAATCAGCGGATCGTGCCTAACGATGCGGGATGCTTGGATGTGAAGCAACACTTCGGAGCCGTGGGCGATGGCCAGACGGACGACACGGCGGCATTTAACACCGCCTTCGCCACGCTCTGTAGTCGCGTGCCGCTGGCTTATCATACCTTGCTAGTGCCAGCGGGGACGTATCTGATCACGGACATGATTCAGGGCGGCCGGTTCATTGATGTGAAAGGCGCAGGCCCTGAGAAAACCGTGCTGAAACTGAAGGATGGCGTGTTCACAGATCCTCAGCATCCCAAGCCGATCCTGCGCCTCAGCAGCTCCCACGAAGCGCCTGGCAGCTATCACGGCGTGAATGGCAGTAGTATCAGCATTTATTTGGAGGGCATGACGTTCGATACGGGCCGGGGCAATCCGGGCGCGCGGGGCTTGGAGTATCACGCCAACAACATCGGGCGCTTGGAGAATGTGGTCATCCGCAGTGGCGATGGAGCGGGCGTGTGTGGGCTAGATCTCACGCATCACGATTGCGGGCCAGCTTTAGTGAAGCATCTGCGAGTGGAAGGATTCGACTATGGGATTCACTCGAATCACCAGGAGTATTCCATGACGTTCGAGCACATTTCGCTCCAGGGTCAGAAGGTGACGGGCTTGTTAAATCAAGGAAACATCGTGGCCGTGCGGGGGCTCATTTCCAAAAATGCCGTGCCCGCCATCATCAGCGATGGGCCGAACTCCATGGTTACGCTGCTCGACTCATCGCTGACGGGCGGAGCGGTGGATGCGCCTGCAATCAAGGCCGAAGGCGCTTTATATGCGCTCCGGGTCCAGACCGCAGGCTACGGCAAGGCCGTGGCCAAGCGCATTTTGATTTCGCAGAAAACCAACGAATGGAGTGCAGAGACGACCGCTGGACCAGCGTTGGTGGAGTATGTGGGCGATCACCTCGTGCCTGGTTTTGGCGCGGCTCAGGGAGCGCTGAAGTTGCCCATCGAAGAAACGCCTGAGCCGCCTAACGTGCCCGTCAATGAGTGGGTCAACGTGGCTAAATTTGCCGAACATGGCGTGGGAAAAGATTGGTCGCCTGCGGTGGAGGCGGCCATGGCGAGTGGGGCGCGGGTGATTTATTTCCCCCGAGATTTACGCATGGAGTTCGCCACGCCCATCCATGTGCATGGCCGCGTGGAGCGCTTCGTAGGCTTCGGGGGTGAGCTGCATTGGTCATCCCAAGTCTGGCAGGAAAAACCCCAGCGCGAGCAGACCGATGCGGCTAGTGCTCCTCCGCCGTTGCTCATTTATGACGAGCCCAATGCCGCTCATGTGTTCACTTTAGATCGGCTCGCTTGTGTGCATGTGCAACACGCGTCGGCGGCCACGTTAGTGCTGCGCAGCTCCTCGCCCGGACGCTATAGCACCAAGCGGGCAGGCGGAAAATTATTTGCCGAAGACGTGGGCGGAGCGGACTGGCATTTCGATCATCCTCAACACGTCTGGGTGCGCCAATGGAACCCGGAAAGCCACGAGACTGGCCCCTGCGTGCATAGCCAGGGAGCCACCATTTGGGCACTGGGCTTCAAGACGGAATACAGCAGCCAAAAGTTTCTAGCTGAAGCGGGGGCGCAGACGGAGATCCTAGGCAGCTTCATTTACCCCATCGGCAAGATCCCCGAGGACCGCCCCATTTTTGAAAATCGGAACAGCCGCATAGCGCTGATCTACGGCACCAGCGTGTATCAAGCGAATCACAAAGTTCATATCATCGACACCCAGGGCAACGCCACGAAGACCATCGGCAACGACGCGCTGCACTGGGCTGGCAGCCGCGGGCGGATGGATTTGTATGTGAGCGAGCCGCCGTGAGCAGTTTCAGCGCTCAATCCCGGTCCACTTCTGGCAGCAGCAAGGCCAGCCCTGCGGCGGGCACGAATAACATCCCCGCCCAGACCAACGCGCGGCCCGGATCACCCACATTTACCACCCCAAAAAGCACCACGCCCGCAGCCGACGCGAGCCGCCCAATATTATAGCAAAAGCCTGCGCCCGTGGTGCGCAGCAGGGTGGGAAAGAGCGGCGGCAGGCACATCGTAAAGAGGCCGAACAGGCCCGCCCACGCACCTAGCAAGGCGAACCAGAAGAGCACCCAAGTAAAGCTCCACGGCATGGCAAACGTGAGGCCCATGGTCATCGCATAACCGAGCATCATCACACAGATGCTTTTCCGATAACCCCAACGCTGCGCCAGCCAACCCGCCAGGAAATTTCCCGCAATGGAGCCCAGCATCAGCACCATCAGCGCGATGACCTGCGCGTGGTTCTGCTCCGCCTTGCCCAGCGAGGCGATCTCCACGTGCGAGCGGATGAACTTGGCCTGCCAAAACATGAAGGCCCAATGCGCGGTTAGGCTCACCGCACAGATGGCCACCGCCCGCCACGTGATGCCCACCACCGCCGGGCTGAATAGCTCCCGCAGGCCCGGCGGGGCCGCCCCCGCCCGGGCGCTTTCCCATTCCTCCGTTTCCGGCACGGACTTGCGAATCCACAGCGTTAGCAGCGCGGGCAACACGCCTACCAGGAAGATATAGCGTGGCTCCGCATGTTCCAGCAACCAGCCGGAGAAACACGCTAGGAGGATGCCCAGATTCACCGCCGTCTGCAAGGTGGCCGCGATCCAGGGACGCCAAGATTTGGGCCAAGTTTCTGAGAGTAGGGAGGCCCCCACTGCCCATTCTCCACCGATCCCTAACGCAGAGAGAAAACGAAAAATCATCAGGTGCCACCACTCCGTGGAAATGGCGGAGAGCCCGGTGAATCCCGCATAACACAGGATGGTGAGGATCAACGTGCGACTCCGCCCCAGCAGATCCCCAATGCGCCCAAAGAACGCCCCACCCAGCGCCCAGCCCACCAAGAACGCCGCCTGAATCCACGAGGCTTTCTGCCCCACCTGCGGATCATCCCCCGCCACGTGCAGCAGACCCGCCACAAATGGCAGCGCCACTAACGTGTAGATGTGCATGTCCAGCCCATCGAAGAGCCACCCCAACCAAGCGGCTAGGCCAGACTTGCGTTGTTGCGGGGAAAGCGTGCGCAGCGCCCGCAGCGGAGCACAGCAGCCAGAGGCAGCGGAGGGAGTAGGTGAATCCATAAATGTGGCCGCCATCATGCATCGGCCCGCCCATTGACCAAGGGAAATCTACTCCCTGGGTCGGGCGTGAAACGGGAGCCGCCCTACGCCACACTGGTGCGCGGCTTGGTAAGTCACGGCCTCACGGGTCACCTTTCCAAAAATCACACTTCGCTCGCGGTTGTAACCACCGCAAAGTCCACGGCCAGGGCCTCGAAGTGGCGGCGGCCGCAGTGGATTTTATCGGCTTCACTGTTTCTCAGTTTTTCGAAATCTTTGGTGCCTTTGGTTTCTCGCACCAGGTAGAGCACGGAGCTATCGTGTTTCACAATGACCCTATCGGGATTGTAGTCACCAATGGGGTTTCGATTTTAAACCACCGCGGCAACTTCACAAAGAGCTTGATGTCGTCGCGCTGATCGAGCCGCTCAGCGAACTTCCGTTCAATCTCCGAATCATAGACGACGGCGTCATAGACTGAGTTTTTGACTTCAAGCCGGTTGTGCAGGTAGCCGAGAATTTCCTCTGTCTCGAAAAGCCGCATCTCAAATTCCTCGCCCTCGATGCGCTCATATTTGATGCCGTCGATGATGCGCCGGTTCAGCTCACGGCGCAGGATGGCCGCGACTGCATCCATGAATTTCTGCGGGTTCACCATGAACTCATCGAGCCGATTTGATTCCTTGAGAATTCGCACCAGAGTTACCCGCGTGAGTTCGGTTTCACCTTGCAGGTAGGCGATCACATCCGGGAGGGCACCGCGATAGATTTCATTTTTCCCACCTTCCCGCAGCACCGTTCCCGTGAGACCACGGCGCTCAACTTCCACGCCGGCCTCCCGATAATTCAACCGCACCGCCTCAATTCGATCCATCTTGTGGATCTCTTTGACGGCATTTTCCACCAGAGTTTCCGTGCTGTATTCCGCCGCGTAAGTCGTGCGCGGTTTACCCGTTTGGAATCATAGACGAAGTGCTCGGATTCCACGTTGTTGTAGATCGCCCGCAGGTGGTCCCGCGTGATTTCGAGATTTCTTCAGCCTGCACCGGATGCACATCGAACTCCTTGGAGATTTGCTGAACCGTGGTCATGCCCTTGAGGGCGGCAAGGCCCACTTCTGGCTTTGAATTCAGGTTCGTGACGTTTTCGTTTGGCCTTCATGATTGGGGATCGTTGGCAGGGCACTCTGGCGTGTCCGGTCTTTAAATGAAGTCGGCTGGATCCTGAATCACGATGGGCGTGGAGTGAGGGTAGGCCCCAACGATCTCATGCCAAGAAACTCGCCCTGATTTCCTGCTCACTTGGGAAAAACCACCACGGGCGCCTCGTCCTTACCTCTATTTCCAAGGCGCGGCCACACGCCCCACTGTCGATGAGAGTTGCGTGATCGTAAAATTATGGTGATTTGGAGGAGTAACCCAAGAGAATTTCCTCCCACGGAATACTTGCCAAGCAGATTTGGCACGTTTACTGCTTGAACATCAGTCGGTTGGAGGCCCCCTTTCAGGAAGTTTCCAGCCCGTTACGTCGCTCAATCTTCAACGTGACGTTCATTCAACTAACAACAGACAGAACCCCAATACACATGGCCAAATACAAACTGGAATACATCTGGCTCGACGGTTATACCCCCGTGCCGAACCTCCGTGGAAAAACCCAAGTTAAAGAATATGCCAGCTTTCCCAAGCTGGAAGAACTCCCGCTCTGGGGCTTCGATGGCTCCTCCACGCAACAAGCCCCGGGCCGTAGTTCGGATTGCGTCCTGAAGCCTGTAGCCGTCTATCCTGACAGCTCGCGAAAGAACGGCGTGCTGGTCATGTGCGAAGTCATGAATGCCGATGGCACCGCCCACGTGTCCAACCATCGTGCTACTATTTTGGACGATCCAGGTGCGTGGTTTGGCTTTGAACAGGAATATTTCATGTATCAAGATGGCCGTCCGTTGGGTTTCCCCGTGGCTGGCTATCCCGCTCCCCAAGGCCCCTACTACACGGGCGTGGGCTACAGCAACGTGGGGGACATCGCCCGCCAGATCGTGGAAGAACACCTGGACCAATGTCTGGATGCGGGCATCAACCATGAAGGCATCAATGCCGAGGTGGCCAAGGGCCAATGGGAGTTCCAAATCTTCGGCAAAGGCAGCAAGAAATGTGCTGACGAAGTGTGGATGGCCCGTTACCTCCTCCTCCGCATCTGTGAGAAATACGGCATCGACATTGAGTGGCATTGCAAGCCACTGGGTATGCACACAGACTGGAATGGCTCCGGGATGCACGCCAACTTCTCCACGGATTACCTCCGTGAGAAGGGCGGCAAAGAATACTTTGAAAAGCTCATGACGGCCTTTGCCAAGAACGTCAACGAGCACATAGCGGTCTATGGCCCGGACAATCACATGCGCCTCACTGGCCTGCATGAGACCCAAGCCATTGATAAATTCAGCTACGGCATCGCAGACCGTGGCGCGTCCATCCGCGTGCCCCACAGCTTTGCGAACAACGGCTACAAAGGCTACCTGGAAGACCGCCGTCCGAACTCCCAAGGCGATCCCTACCAGATCGCTAGCCGCATTCTGAAGACCATCGCAGAAGTACCCACGAGCTAGGCTCGCTCGGCTCTGAAGCCACACCAATCGCAGGGCGTCACTCGGGCAACACGGGTGACGCCCTTTTCCATGCTTGGACTGCGAAATCTAGTTGGTCCTGCGCAGAGGATGTGCCAGTAAGCGGTTCGTTTCTCCTATCATAACTTTCCATTTTCTCCCCTCCCCTGCCATGCCCACTGCCTTCTCCATGCCCGCCGAATGGGCTTCCCACGCTGCCACTTGGATGACTTGGCCCACCCGGGAGAACACCTCCTTTCCTGACGGAACGCATCACGATGACGTGCTGCCCACGTTCCTGGCCATGATCCGCGCGATCCTTAGCTCAGAGCGACTCTATTTAAATTGTGCGCAGCCAGAGGACCGGGCGTTGGTGCTCCAGGCGTTGACGGCGGAGGAACAAGCGCGGCTTACGCTGACGGACATTCCCGCCTACTATCCCTGGTGCCGGGATCATGGCAGCACCTTCGTTAAAAATGCTACTGGCGAGGTGGCCGCCGTGAACTGGAACTACAACGCCTGGGGAAATAAGTATCCCGAGATCCTCCATCACGATGCCCAGATCAACCGCTCCATGTCCCACCTGCTCGGCATGAGATCCTTCCTACCCGGCGTGGCCATGGAAGGCGGCAGCATCGAGGTCAATGGCAGTGGCACCGTCCTCACCACCACGCAATGCCTGCTGAATCCGAACCGGAATCCTCATCTGAACCAAGCCCAGATCGAATCCGTCCTGCGGGACTATCTGGGCGTCAGCCAAGTCCTGTGGCTGAACGAAGGCATCGTGGGCGATGACACGGACGGCCACATTGACGACATCACCCGCTTTGTAAATGCAGACACCGTAGTCACCGCCGTGGAGCACGACCGCCAGGACGCGAACTACCACGCGCTCCACGAAAACCTGCTAGCGCTGCGGCAAATGAAGACGGAGCGCGGGGCGAAACTCAACGTGCTAGAACTTCCCATGCCCCGCCCCGTCATCACTGACGGCGTGCGCCTGCCCGCCAGTTATGCCAATTTCTACATTGGCAATGAGATCGTGCTCCAGCCCATTTTCCAGGATCCGGCAGATGATGCCGCCGTGGCCCTAATCCAGCAATGTTTCCCCACCCGGCGCGTCATCCCCATTGACTGCCGGGAGCTAGTCTGGGGCCTCGGCACCTTCCATTGCCTCACGCAGCAACAGCCAGCCTAACCTTAAGCGGAGCACTGGGTAATCAGCAGGTGTGGAGGCGCGGGCGCGCCACTCAGAAAACTTTTTTTTAAATCCTCCGCAACATTGGCACGGAACCCGCTTTCTTCGTCTTCGTCCGCTGACAAATCCGTCCGCTGACACACCTCTCACCTCAGCAAATCTGTTATGAAAAAAGTCGAAGCAATTATCAAACCCTTCAAATTGGAGGACGTCAAAGAAGCCCTTCATGAAGTCGGATTCGAAGGCATGACCGTGACCGAAGTCAAAGGCTTCGGGCGGCAAAAAGGGCACACGGAAATCTACCGTGGAAGTGAATACACCGTGGACTTCCTGCCCAAGGTCAAACTGGAACTCGTGGTGGCCGAAGACCGCGTGAGTGCCGCCGTGGAGGCCATCGTCAAGGCCGCTAAAACTGGCAAGATTGGCGATGGCAAAATTTTTGTCAGCTCCGTCGAAAGCGCCATCCGCATCCGCACCTCTGAGAAGGACGATGCGGCCATCTAATCAACCTCACTAGCAACCCATAATCATTACCTTATGAAACATCTCCTGAAAACTCTCCTCGTCACCATGGCGTTGGCGCTGGGCGGCCTGACCGCTCACGCGCAAGACGCTCCGGCTCCCGCACCTGCTCCAGCCGCCGCCCCGATTGCGGCCCCCGCTCCGGCCGCAGCCCCAGCGGCCGCTCCCGTGGGCACCATCGAAACGGACACGATTGCTTACTTCGATAACGTGGCCCCCACGGGTCCATTGAAGGATAAAGTAGGCCCGGGGCACAATGCCTTCCTGCTCGTCTGTGCGGCCTTGGTGCTCTTCATGACGCTCCCTGGCTTAGCGCTCTTTTACGGTGGCCTCGTGCGCTCGAAGAACATTCTCTCCGTCATGGCGCAGTGTTTAATGATCGCAGGTGTCGTCACCTTGCTGTGGTTCATCTGCGGCTATTCCTTCGTCTTTGGCGAGCACGATGCCACGTCCACCTTCGCCTTTAAGGACTACATCGGCAACATTGGGAAATATGCTTTCCTCAATGACGTGACCTCCACGCCGAATACGAACTATACCGCGTGGCCCTCGCATAGCACGTTCTGTATGTATCAACTTATGTTCGCGATTATCACTCCACTGCTCATCATTGGGGCGATTGCCGAACGGGTGAAATTCTCTGGCCTCGTCGCCTTCGTCGTCGGTTGGATGTTCCTCGTTTACTTCCCCATGGCGCACATGGTCTGGGGTCTAGATGGGAAATTCAACGGCGTCTGGAATCCAGGTGCCAGCCTCCCAGGGATTGATTTCGCTGGTGGCACCGTGGTTCACATGACCTCTGGCTGGTCCGCGTTAGTGCTGTGCCTCATGCTCGGGAAACGGAAGGGCTTTGGCAAACAACCGATGCCTCCCGGCAGCATGGTGCTGTGCATGATCGGCACGGGGATGCTGTGGGTCGGCTGGTATGGATTCAACGCTGGTTCCGCCCTCGCAGCGGATGGCATTGCCTCCGTCGCGTTTGCCACCACCACGCTGGCAGCAGCGATGGGATCCCTTAGCTGGGGCCTGACGGAAGGTCTCACGCATGGTAAAGTCAGCGTGTTAGGCCTCTGCTCTGGTGCCGTGGCTGGTCTGGTGGTCATCACCCCAGCGTGTGGTTTTGTGACCATGCAATCTGCGGTCATCATGGGCATCCTGGCGGGCGTCATTCCCTTCCTGGCCTGCACCAAGATCAAGAACTACTTCAAATATGATGACTCCCTGGACACCTTCGGCGTGCATGGTGTCGGCGGCACCTTAGGGGCCATCCTCACGGCGGTCTTTGCCAATGCCAAGACCAACCCTAACCTCATCGGTGCTTCCGCTGGCACCAACGGCATGGCCTCCTTCTTCGATGCCACCACGGGCAAAGCCAGCAATCAACTGCTGATGAATCACCTCGTGATCTGCCTCGTCACCATCGTGCTCTCCGTCGGAGCCACCATCGTGCTCGGCTACATCATCAAAGCCACCCTCGGCCTCCGCGTTAGTGAGGAAGCTGAAACGCGCGGCCTGGACTTCTCTGATCACGGAGAAGAAGCCTACCACACCGCGGCCTAGGTCTATCCCTTTGCTTAGTTAGTCAGGAAACGCCGGAGCGGCTATGCAGCTCCGGCGTTTCCGTGGCTTCGTTTTGGTGAGAAACTTCACACTGGCGCGCTGCCACATCACGTGCATGGTTCGCGTTCCTTGCTTTCCCCTTACCTAATCGCCTGTGTTGCTGTCCATCCGTTTCCGTTGCCGCTTGTTCCTCGTCCTTTGCTGGGCTGGCTTGATAGGCCCTGTGCAGGCCGCTAAATTTAGCAAAGTCATTATTGATGCCGGGCATGGCGCGCAAGATCAGGGCGCGCGCATCGGCTACATTTATGAAAAGCATCTGGCGCTAGACGTCGCCCGCCGCCTAGAGCGCTGCCTCAATAGCCAAGGCATCAAAACCGTCCTCACCCGCTCCACGGATGTGCTGATCCCACTGGAAGAGCGCGCCGCAGTGGCCAATAACACGAAGGACTCCGTGCTCGTCAGCGTGCATTTCAACATGGTGGAATATGCTGGCCCCAAGGGCGTGGAGACTTGGTATTACAACC
>JAYVOP010000395.1:0-11176 GCA_043757865.1 Verrucomicrobiales bacterium
GAAGACGATTCCGAAGAAGAGGAAGACGATTCCGAAGAAGAGGAAGACGATTCCGAAGAAGAGGAAGACGATTCCGAAGAAGAGGAAGACGATTCCGAAGAAGAGGAAGCGGAAGAGTAATCCCCCCTCCCCGTGGCTCCCCTATGGCAGCGTTTCCACCGCCTCCGCCTTGTTTAACACGGGGGGGCTGAGGAGGCGACGTTGGCGAACGACTGCCCCCACGAGCAAAATCAGCAGCACGCCGATGATCAGTCTCTTTTCCTGCGGCGTCATGGTCTGGGGAGGGGGCTGCGTGGGGCGGGCTATAAATTAGCCAATCCCCAGTTCATCATCGCTTGGCCATCATTCCAGATCTGGGGAATGTGACTGCCTAACTGCACCAGGATCACCGCGCGCCCACCCCGCGTGGCACTAGAAACGAGGCATTTCCCCGCCCCCCCAGTGTAGCCGGTCTTCATACCATCACACTCTGCCATGCGCGAGAGAAGGTCGTTCGTATTCCTCATGCTATGGCCATGGAAGGTCCAGTAGCCGCGCCTCACCGCATCGTGGATCACCGGATCATGATAGGCGGCCAGGGCGATTTTTGCCATGTCCTTAGCCGTGGAATGTTGTCCTGCCGCAGGCAAGCCGTGCGGGGTGACGAAGTGGGAATTCGTAGCCCCGAGGTAGCCCGCGAGGCTATTCATGCGATTTACAAAGGCCGCCGTGCTCCCCGCATTATCGCGCGCCAGCGCATTCGCCCCATCATTGCCACTCTTGACCAGGAAGGCATAGAGCAGCTCCCGCCGGGTTATGAGTTCACCAGGCGCTAATCCCAGCTTCGTGGGCTCCACGCGCACATCTGTGGCTTCCACGCGTAGCTTGCGATCCAGATTACCTGATTTGGTAACCACTAATGCCGTCAGGAGCTTCTGCGTGGAGGCCACTTGGCGCGGCGTATCGGCATTGCTAGCGGCTAAAGTGCGCCCATTATTTGCATCAATCAAAATATAGCTAGCACACCCTAACACGGGCGGGGGGCTCTGCGGTGAGAACACCTGCGGAGGAGGCTCCAGCGGAGGCGGGGGCGCGGAGAAAGTGGACGAAGCCGCGCGGGCTCCACTGGGAGGAGTGGTGCAGGACGCCAGCCCAGCAGCACCAAGGCACAGGCCGATTCTAATTAAGCGAACATTCATGGTAGGAGGGAAAAGAGTGCGTGCATTCTCCATCAGAAGTCTGCAGTGCGCTACCATTTATATCGTTTCCATGTCGTTTCCGCTGGCCATGGCCGCAAAGGTGTGGCACGACTGGCCGCTCCGCCGCCCTAGGGAAAATGAAGCTTTCCTCCAGCCGCAGAGCCCCATTTATTTCCATGAAGATCATTGCTATCGCGAACCAAAAAGGCGGAGTCGGTAAGACGACTACGGCCACCAATCTCTCCTGCTGCCTAGCCCAACGTGGGGCGCGGGTGCTGCTCTTAGACATGGACCCCCAGGGAAATGCTAGCAGCGGCTTGGGCCATCGGGCGGCAGAAGGGCAGAGCCTTTACCGGGTGCTGCTAGGGCATGATACCATTGCGGGCAAAATCCAGCCCACCCGTTTCCCCAATTTATCCATCATCCCTGCGGCCATGGAATTAGCTGGTTGTGAGGTGGAACTCGTCCGTTCAGAAAATCACCTGACCCGTCTCTACGATGTCCTCCAGCCCTTGAAACACACGGGCCAATTCGACTTTCTCATCATCGACTGCCCACCCTCGTTAGGGGTGCTCATGACCTCCTCCCTAGCCGCTGCGGATGGCCTGCTGATTCCCATCCAGTGTGAATACTTCGGCCTGGAAGGGCTGGCCCGCATCGTGGATATCCATGACCAGATCGCAGCCAGCGGGGTGAATCCCCACGTCTCATTGGAGGGCATCCTCATGACCATGTTTGATGGCCGCACCAGTCACAGCCGCTCGGTGGTGGAGGAAGTGCGGAGGGTCTTTGAAACGGTCTGCTACCGGACCGTAATCCCCCGCAGCATTGCCGTGGCCGAGAGCCAGAGCTTCGAGCAAGCCCTGGTGGAATATGACCCCAATGGCAAAGCCACCCATGCCTACCGCGCCCTAGCAGAAGAACTACTCCAGCGCCAACCGCCCGCACGAGTCGAGCCCCAGGCTGCTTAAGCGGCCATGGACACGGGATCGCCATCCGGTAGTTGCTTTCCCAGGAGATTTCCTTAAGCGAGCTACTTCCCTAGCAGCACTTCCGCCATCCGCAGCCCATCCACCGCCGCGCTGATGATGCCCCCTGCGTAGCCTGCGCCTTCCCCGGCTGGAAAGAGGCCGGGCGTGGATACGCTTTGTAAGGAAATGGCGTCCCGCGTGAGGCGCACGGGGCTGGAGCTGCGCGTTTCCACGCCAGTTAGCAGGCCCTCGGGATGCGCGAAGCCGCGTAACTGGCGCTCGATGTTAGGGATAGCCGCACGCAATGTAGCCACAACATAATCCGGCAAGCAGCCGCGCAGGTCCGTGGGCGTCACTCCTGGGCGATAGCTGGGGCGCACGCTGCCGAGCTGCCGGGTGGGGCGTGCGGCTAGGAAATCGCCAATCGTCTGGATGGGCGCATGGTAATTATTCCCTCCTAGCACGAAGGCGCGTCGCTCCCACTCCCTCTGGAAATCCACGCCTGCGAGGGGATTCGCGGCAGTGGCTCCGTAATCCGTCGGGCTCACGTCCACCATGAAGCCCGCATTGGCATTGGCCTCCGCGCGCGCATAGCTGCTCATGCCATTGGTTACTAAGCCGCCAGCCTCAGACGCGGCGGCCACCACTAAGCCCCCCGGGCACATGCAGAAACTATACGCCGCCCGCCCACTAGCCGCGTGGTGATAGACAAATTTATACGGAGCCGCCCCCAACGCCGCCCGCCCTGCGAACTGCCCATACTGCGTGCGATCAATGTCGCTCTGCGCATGTTCTACGCGCACGCCGATGGACAGCGGCTTGGCCTCCATTTCCACTCCCTGCGCGTGCAAACTAGCAAAGGTATCCCGCGCGCTATGGCCGATGGCGAGGATCACGCGATCCGTGGGGATGATCTCGCCCGTGCTCAGCTCCGCGCCTTGCACCGCGCCAGCAGCATCCAACGAGAGCCGCGCGAAAGCGGTCTCAAAGCGGACCGCGCCCCCTAACGCGATGATCTCCTCCCGCACATGCCGCACCACCGTGATTAATCGATCCGTGCCAATGTGAGGTCGCGCCTTCACCAAGATGTCCTCCGGGGCCCCGGCCCGCACCATTTCTGCTAACAGCCAGGGAATCCGCTGCTCCCGATCCTTGATCTGCGTGTAAAGTTTCCCGTCGGAAAACGTGCCCGCTCCACCCTCGCCAAATTGCACATTCGACTCCCCGTTGAACTCCATCGTGCCCCGCCAGAAGCCCGTCACATCCCGGGCGCGCGGCCCGGCGGCCTTGCCGCGCTCCAGTAAAATGGGACGCCAACCAGCACGCGCTAACATTAGCCCACAGAACAGTCCGCACGGCCCGGTGCCTACGATTACGGGGCATTGCGTGGGCCGGGTTTGGCGGGACATGAGCGGGATGCCAGCGTAAATTTCATCCGTCCACACAGCCACTTGGCAGAGTGCGGGCACGTGCTGCACCAAGGCGGCGGCCTCGTCGGCCACGGCTACTTTTAACGAGTAACTGAAACTGACCGCGCTTTTCTTCCGCGCATCAATCGCTCGTTTCTCCACCGTCACAGACCGCACGTCCGCCACCGGGACGCCCAAGGCTCCGGCCACCGCAGGCGTGAGTTCCTCCGCCGTGTGATCGACGAGCAGGCGCAGTTGGTTAACGCGCAGCATGGCCAGCGGGACGTTTCATGCTCACGGCCACCAGACCCGCCAGCGCCATGAGGCCCGCACCTACCCAAAACGAGCGTTGGAACTGCGTTTCCACCGCTCCATAATACATACTCAGCCCAGCGATCAACGGCCCGCAGCACCGTCCCAGACTGCCTGCGCTGCTCATGGCTCCCATCGTTTCCCCCTGCGTCTGCACGTTGCTGCATTGGCTAGCCAGCGAATTCAGCGTGGGCGTGGCAAAGCTATTTCCCGTGGACACTAACCCTAGCACCAGCAGCAGCGACAGCCACGGCACCGTGCTCGGCAACAGCAGCAGCGCCACCACCATGACCAAGATCCCCCCGAGCACGAACGCCTTTTCCCGCCCCGGCTTAGCCACGCGACGGATGATGCCGCCCTGAATCACCATGCCGATGAATCCGATGAAACAGAACACATAGCCGATGGTGTCCTTATCAAATTTCAACCGCCGTTCCATGAACGGCACGAACGAAGCCGTCATCAATGAGAAAGCGGTGATGGTCAGGAAATTTGCTAACAAGATAGTGGAGAACGGCGTGTCTTGGAAATGCTGCAGCGTCTCCCGCAACGACGCCCGCGTGGACTGCCCGCGCTTCTCGGCGGGCAGGCTTTCTGGCAGCTTCCGGTAGCATTGGAGGAGATTGAAAACCGTCAGCGCAGCCGCCACCAAGAACGGAGCGGAGAGCCCATAATAATGACTGACCACCCCGCCGATCACCGGTCCCAGAATGAAGCCCATGCCAAAGGCCGCCCCGATCATGCCCATCACAGCGGTGCGTTTTTCCGGGGCGGTGATGTCGCTCAGATAAGCCTGCGCTGTGGCCACGCTGGCCCCGCAAATGCCCGTGGTAATGCGCGCCAGGAAGATCATCACTAACGCCATCATGGCCTGCCGCCCGGGAGCCGCCGCCATGGCCAGAATCAAGTAGCCTAGCAGCGATCCAACCAAGCTCGCAATCAACACCGGACGCCGTCCCACGCGGTCCGAGAAGCGCCCGAAGACAGGTGAAAACAGAAACTGCATCAAGCTATAAACGCCCAGGATCAGCGACTCGAGCAGCGTTTTATACTCAGCCAACCCCGCCGCATCCGCCAAGCCTCCGACGAGCGGCTGAATGATCGGGATCATAATCCCGAAACCGATTAGATCGATCAAGACCGTCAGGAAAATCTGCAAATGCTGCGTGTGCTTCAAGCGCTTGGCGGCTAGTTCAGCAGGGGAAAGGTCAGGGGCGGGGGAACTCATGAAAATGGGTGGGAGCAGTCAGTGGTAGCGGGAAAATTTGATTCGCATGATGGAGCGCACGCTTAATGTGGAAAGCAAAACTTTCTCGTCTTCTCACGTTCCGTTGACGACCCATAATCACCAGCGCATTTCAGGCGCCCAGCATCATCTGCATTTACGCTAACTTTTCATGTCACAGAAAAGTCACATTTGAATATTAGCAAAACTGTCATCCGTGGAGTTTACTTGCTGTGCATCCTTCTAGGGGAGGGATGCAAATAGATACGCGCAAAAACGAAGGGGTTTGAGGAAACCAATTCGTTTTGGGAGAGGGCGAAACTTTCGCAGGTTTCGCCCTCACTTTTTGGCCAAATGAGGTTTTCCCCGCGCCGTAATCCTGGTCTTGAGGCCGCAACCGCCTAACACTAGCAGCGCAAGTTCGTAAAGATCTCCCAGGGAATAGTTTGGGCGCAGGCGGCTAGGGTGGTGGCGGAAATTTCCTCATCGCCTTGCCTGCCGAGCAGCACGGCCTCCGTGCCTGCGGTGGGGCGGACGGGGAGGTGGCTGACATCCGCCACAATTTGATCCATGGTGATGCGCCCTAACACCGGGCAGGGCTCTCCGCAGATGATCACTTCGGCCCCGCGTCCAGCGAGCGCGCGCGGGTAGCCATCCGCATAGCCCACGGCTAGGGTGGCCACGGTCATGGGACGCGGGGTGATGAAGGAGCGACCATAGTTAATGCCCCACCCTGCGGGGAGTTCCCGCACGAGGCTGACGCATGTTTTCCAGGTGAGCACGGCGTGCAGGCGGGACTGCATTTCTGGAAAGGGAGCCACGCCATAGAGCATGAGCCCGGCCCGAGAAAGGTGGCCAGCGGGCGCAGGGTAGCCCATGAGGCCCGCACTATTACAAAGCTGGAGGCGCGGAGCGCGCACGCCTAGCGTGGCGATCTGCGCCACGGTGGCATGGAACCGCTGCGTCTGCGCGAGGGTGAATTCAGGGTCTTCATCTGCCGAGGGGAAATGGCTGCCGATGGTGGCTAGCTCTAAGAATGGCCAGTATTTCCAGGACGCCGCCAGCGTCAGGATCTCCTCTGGCAAGGTGCCGATGCGGCCCATGCCCGTGTCCAGCGCCCATTGCACCACCAATCGCAAGCCAGCCGCCCGCGCCACTGCGGCCAAGGCCGTGCCTTCTTCCACGGTGGAAATGACGGGGCGGAATCCACCCGCTACGATGCGCTCCCGCTCCTGCGGCAAGGCTGGTCCTAGCAGGTAGATGGGCTCCTGCGCGCCATGGCTGCGCAGCGCCTCCGCCTCGCTCACGCACGCCACCCCAAAGGAATCCACGCGGCCCGCACAAGCCGCCGCCATGCGGGCGAGGCCGTGGCCGTAGGCATCTGCTTTCACCACCGCCATCACCCTTCCGTCTGACCCAGCGCATTGCTGGGCGACGCTGAGGTTAGCCCACACCGCGTGCTGAGAGAACTCAGTCCAGCAACGACGTGGAAGTGCTGCCATGGAACTAGGCGGCCGGGGGGGAATTTACTGCCCCACCTTGGCGGTGCGCGCTTGGTGGTTCAGCTCGATGAGGTCGGACATGATGCGCAGCGTCTCGGCCTTCACGGGCTCGATGTCGTGCGGGAACTCGTTCTTTTCCTCGGCGGGAGTTTCTTCAGGCAGGTCATCGTCCGTAGCGGTAATGAGGTCGGCCTTGTCGTTGAGTTTGGCTTTTTCCAGCGTGGTGAGGCCTTCGGCTTCGGCATTTTCTAACGTGACGCGATAGACGGTAAAGGGATCGCCATCTTTAGCCGCAGCTTCCGTGCGGGCCTTGCGCTCGGCAGAGCGGGTCTTTTCCCGCGCCTTGTTGGCATGGATCTCTTCTAGGCGTTCTTGCTCGTTGAGGCTGAGGGTATTCTTGTCCACCTGAGCCTTCAGGCGGGTGATGTCTTCTCGCACGTATTGGAACTCCGTGTTCTTCTCTAAACGCTGCTCCATGCGGCCTCGCAGTTCGTTGGCGGGTAGCGGAGCGGTTTCTGCTAGGTCGTAGTCTAACTTGCGAATGGTGTCATAAGGCAGCGGACCTTTGAGGGCTTCCTCACCAATCTCGATGGCATCAAAACGGCTGGGCAAAACGAGATCTGGAATCACGCCTTTCAACTGCGTGGAGCCGCCAGCGATGCGGTAAAATTTCTGGATGGTGACCTTCAAACTGCCTGCACGAGTGCTCTTACTGATATTCGGCATGTAGCGCCCGACATCTAGCACGGTCTGCACGGTGCCTTTGCCGAAGCTGGATTTATCTCCCACGATGATCGCCCGGCCATGGTCTTGCAGGGCGGCGGCAAAGATCTCACTAGCCGAGGCGCTGGTGCGATCAATCAACACACAGAGCGGGCCGTTATACACGGGCTCTGGGCTGCGGGAGGTGCGGTAATCCACGGCTCCATTCCAGCTCTTCTGCTGCACCACGGGGCCTTTTTTAATAAACAGGCCGGTCAGGGAGACGGCCTCGTCCAGCGAGCCACCACCATTGCCCCGCAAGTCGATGACGAGGCCCTTGATGTTCTCTTTCATCAACCGTGCCAGGAGTTTCCGCACATCCTTGGTGAGGCTGACGGTATGCTTTTCCATGTCTGCATAGAAGGAATCTAGCGTCAGCCAGCCCACGCGATTCGGCTCGCCCTTGGCGTCCTTGGTTTCAATGAGGTCCGCCTTGGCGAGGCGTTCTTTGAGTTCCACCTTAGCTCGTTTGATAACCACTTCTTTAAATGTGGTCGGATCTGCCGCCGGAATCATTTTCAAGCGGACAATCGTGCCTTCGTCACCCCGCACGCGCTCCACCACCTTGTTCAGCTTCATATCCTGCACGTCTTCCATTTCCCCGCTGGCCCCTTGCGCCACGCCCACGATGCGGTCGTTCACTTTCACCTGCCCACTCAAATGCGCGGGCGCACCGGAGACCAGTTCCTTCACTTCCGCAGCGCCATCTTTCGTCTGCAAGACGGCTCCGATGCCGACCAGCCGCTTGTTCATATCAATATCAAATTGGTCTTTCTCAGGCGCGCTGAAATACTCCGAATGAGGATCATACGCTTGGCTGAGCGCAGAGAGGAAGAAGTTCGTCACATCCTCTGCGTCGTTCTCTTTGAGGTTGTCCAAGATGCGCTTGTAGCGCTTGAGAACCACTTGCTCTGGCGTGTCTGGGGTCTTGGGATTGGCGGTGATTTTGGGCACCTCGCCTTCGGTCGGCTTAGCCTCCACGGCCTTGGCGGGCTTCTCCTTTTTCTTTTCCTCGGCCAGGGTATTGCGGAGGCGCTCACCCAGGACTTCATTAGTGATCTTGGCTTTCCATAGGGCGTCCTTTTCCGCTTCGGTGGCGCAATAAGCCGCGTCCTTGCGGCTATAGTGGGTGGTCCCCGCGCTATTGAAATCGAGCTTTCCCGGCTCTAGCAGCGCCTTGATTTTCTCAAAGCGATCCATCACATGCTTGGCATACAGATTATAAATCTCGTGCGCTGGGGTCAGGTCATTGACGAAGACGAAATCATCTAACTTGTCGCCATATTTAGCGGTAAACGCCTCCGCCTCGCCTTTGAGGAAATAGAGTTTCTCATAGTCAAGATACTCGAGGTAGCCCTTGAGCGCCTTGCGGGACATTTCATCATCGAAATCATGTTTGGAGTAGTGCTGCTCTTGGAGCAGGTGCGTGACCCAAGCGGCTACTTGGCCGTAGTCGGTCTCGGCAGCCACGCGCTTGGCGGGCTCCGCAGAGGAACAGGCGGCAAATGAGAAAGAAAGCGCTGCGGTGAGCAGCGCGACGAGGGGTCGGGGAGGGAAGGTCATCATGACAGAAATTTTCAAACGAGATTTACAGCAGAGGCGCGCTGGGTAACGATTCCCTTCTATAAATCTACCTGATCTGTTGAAGAAACTCGCCCTCCGCCGCGTAGCGCGCCAATCTTCCGCTATTCAGTGGAAAAGTCCATCACCCTTTTACTGATTCTCACTCCTGCAACCACCCAACTCCGCTCATGTCTGACCCCTCCCCTACTTCTGTCCTCACTTACACTGGCGGCATCGCTAGCACGAATGGCTACCTCGTCCCCGCCGCGGACGGCTGGATCGGCGTGGATGCCCCGGAGGGATTCGCGGACTGGCTAGCCGCGCGCGACTGCAAACTCCAGGCCTTACTCCTGACTCACGCGCATTTTGATCACGTGATGGATGCCGCCGAGATCGCGCAGGCGCACGGTTGCCCGATCTATGCCTGGGAACACTCCACGCGCGCCAGTCGGCTAGAGGATTACCTCTGGCAGGCGGCAGGGATGCGGCTAGAGGTGGCGGAGTATGCGGTGGATCATTTACTAGCCGGGGTCGATGCGATCCACATGGCGGGCACCGTCTGGCAGCTTGCGCATGTGCCCGGGCATTCGTTGGATAGCGTGGTCTTCATGGATGCGGCCACGCAGCGAGCCTTCACCGGAGACACGCTGTTTCAGGCGGGCCTGGGGCGCACAGATTTTCCTGGCGGCAGCACGCCGTTGTTATTAAAAGGCATCCGGGAAAAACTCCTCACCCTGCCAGACGACACTACCATTTACCCCGGCCATGGCGGCCCTAGCACCATCGGGGCCGAGCGCGGCTGGGTGGAACGGGAACGCTAACCCCCATCTTTATGAAATATATTCTCCTCATGCTCTTCCTCGGTCTGCTGCGGCCCGCCGTGGCCGCTGACAGTAAGCCTAACGTGATCCTGATCCTCTCAGACGATCACGGATTCACGGACTACGGCTTCATGGGCCACGCCGTGGTGCGCACGCCCAGGCTGGATCGCCTCGCTGAGCAGAGCCTGCTCTACACGCGTGGCTATGTGATGCCGGTGTGCTCGCCCTCGCTGGCTTGCCTGCTCACGGGCCGCCTGCCGCATCAGCACGGCATCACGGGAAATGATCTCAGCCCTGCCGCCAATGCTGCGGAAACGGCGGCGGGAGTCACGGGCCGCGCGCCCCTTTCCCATCGGCTGCTCAGCAATCCGCTGCTGCTGCCCCAGGCCCTAACCACGGCGGGATATATCTCATTTCAAACGGGCAAACTCTGGAATGTCACCGCTGAGGAAGTCGGATTCACCTCCGGCATGACGAATGCGGAGGGCCGCCATGGAGGCGATGGACTCACCATCGGACGCAAGACCATGCAGCCGATGTTTGATTTCATGGACCACGCCCAGGCGGAGCAGAAGCCCTTCTTCCTCTGGTATGCGCCCATGATGCCGCACCAACCCCACAACCCACCCGCCGCCTACCTCGCCCATTACCAAGGCCGTGGCCTCAGTGCCACGGCAGAGAAATATTACGCCATGGTGGAGTGGTTCGATCACACCTGCGGGCAACTGGATGACTACCTCACGGAACATCACCTCGCAGACCACACCGTCCTCATTTACCTAGCGGACAATGGATGGGATGCCGAGGAAGGCCCGCGCGCCAAGCTCTCGCCCTATGAGTTAGGCATCCGCACCCCCATGTTCGTCCGTTGGCCCGGCCATGTGACCCCGCAGCGGGATGAGGAAACGCTGGCCTCCGTCATCGATTTCGTGCCCACCGTGCTCCACCTTTGCGGAGCCTCCGCGCCCGCAGATCTGCCGGGGGTAAATCTACTGGATCGCCCGGCCATGGCTGCGCGGAAGACCATCACCATCGAAGCCTACACCCACGACATCGCCTCCCTCGCTCATCCAGAGCAAAGCCTCGTCACCCAAGTGGTCATCAATCAATGGAGCAAACTCCTCCAGCCCGGCACCGCTCGCCCGGACAAGGCTTTCACCTCTGCTCCGGCTAGCACCGCACTCTACGACCTCAAAACAGACCCGTTAGAGAAACAAGACCTAGCCCCAGATCACCCAGAAGACATCACCCGCCTCCAAGCCCTCCTACCAAAGTAATTTTCCACCGTGGCACGGGCATCTTGCCCGTAACCCAACCTACCAGCGAATTCCCAACACCCCAACCATCTTAACGAAACTCCACCAGCTTACGCTGAATGCAGATATGGGATTCGGTGGCCTTGGTATCTGCTTCGATCTGGGAAGTGCCTGCGG
>JAYVOP010000396.1:0-11088 GCA_043757865.1 Verrucomicrobiales bacterium
GCGGCAACTAGGCACTCCGCCTAACCGCAGCACGGAACGCACGGATAACTGCCGCAACGCGCCCTCCCCACCCCGCACAAGGCGCGGCCCCAGCCAGCCCCGGAGGCCGGATGCAGCCTCGGCCCAGACGGGGCCATGCCAGTCTGCGAGGAGTGATTTTACCTGCGCCTGCTCGGCGGGTAGCAGATCGCCTAGCAGAACTAGATCTGCGGTCCAAGGAGACGGGGCCGCTGGCCCGGTTAGTTCTTTTAAATGCCGGGAGGGAGCAGGCCCCGCCTCCTTGAAAGTGACCACCTTGGGCGGCTCACCTAGACAGATATTTAAATGAGCGGGGGCTTGCTGGGTCCAGTTTTCCAACGCTTCCGCCGCCGCTTCGGTGGTGGCTAGATCCACGAAAATCTCGGGATACCCACCAAACAAATTTTCCTGATTAATCGCCTGCGGAGCCCCGCTGTGGCGGTAGGCTGGAGGTCGATCCGCCGTAATCGCTAGCAAAGGCAATCCCTGATAGTGCGCCTCGACTATGGCTGGGAAAATTTCCACCGCTGCGGTCCCGCTGGTCGTCACCACCGCCACCGGACGGCCCAGGACACGCGCTCTGCCTAACGCGAAAAACGCTGCACTGCGTTCCTCGAAAAAGTGCCAACACCGCGCCTCTGCCGCCACCAGCAGCCGCACCAGTTCACTATTGCGCGAGCCCGCGCAGACACAGAATTCCGCAACGCCCGCGCGCCTGCATTCGTGAACCACGGCTAAAGCGAGGCCATCGTCCATCAGACCCCCAAGGCCCTCCGCACCCATTGCTGCTTGAGTTCCAGCTCCGCCCATTCATCGGCTAGTTGGCTACCCTGCACTAGGCCGCCGCCCGTCGGCAGCCGCACCTTGTCCGCATCCCAGAAGAGCCCCCGGATGGCCACCAGCACCAGCAACCCGCCCGGCCATTGCACCGCCACGGGAGCCCCGAAATGCGCGGGCACCCCGAGCCGTTCCCGATACCCTTGCAGCAGCGCCAGCGTTTCCGCCGTGCGGGGCGCAATCCCTAACGCTGGGGTGGGATGCAGCAGGCGAATCAATTCTTCCGCGCGCAGGTGGGCCTGCGGATCGGTCAACGTCACCTCAAAGCGGGTGCAAAGGTGCGTCATCACCCCCAGCGAAAGCAGCCGCCGAGGCTCAATGTGTAACTTTCCTAACACGGCCAGGCGCTCCCGCATCACCTCCACCACGAGGTCATGCTCCCGCAGCAGTTTGGCGTTCTCTAAGAGTCGCCCCGCCACCGCCGTGGGGGCCGTGCCCGCCAGCGCCATCGTTTTCAAAACCCCATTTTCCACCCGCAGCAGCACCTCCGGGGTGCGCCCCCCAAAGCCCCGTGGCCCTTCCTGAAAAGCATAAGCATACGTGCCTGCATCCGCTGGCCGCCGCGGCAGATCCCGCAGGAAACTCCGCGTTAATTCTGCGGACCACCCCGCGCGCGCCACCACCGCTGGCACCGCCTTCCGCAGCCGTCCTGACTCCACGTGGGCCATGATCTCCGCAAATATTTCTGCAAACGGAGCCGGGTTAGGCTCGCTCCAGCCTAACGTGTGGCTGGCCACTTCCGTTCCGCCCGCTTCACAGGAAAAGTCCATCCGTGCGGGCACCAGCCACGGTTGCGACTCCGTTAGGGAAAAGTCATTAACATAAAATGCCCAGCCGCCGTGTGGAGCCACCGCCTGCCGCCGAAACGGCCCCACGCCTCGCACCAAGCGGCCCCCCCCCAGATCAAACAACACCGCATCCTCCACCGCAGCGCCCAGCGCACGGTGGTTAGGAGCTATCGGCAAACCCCGGGCGGGTGCGGCAGGTGGCATCGTCATGCCTGCAGCATTTCACTCATTACAGAAATAACGAGCGGAAAAGGCATCTTTTTCAGATCCCCAGGCCGCCACTGCTGTCCGCGTTTGAGCGCAATTTCTCCTCGTTAAACGCCGCGCCATTTTATACTGCCTGCCATTCACACCCAACCGCCCAACCATCCAAACATGAAAAGAATCTCCCTTCCTTGCCTCGCCTTGACTGGTCTGCTCATGCTCCCAGGTCTCGCCCAAGATCCCCCGCCCGCCGACGGTGGCCGTAATAACCGAGGCCCCCGCCGCCCTTCCGAGGACATGCTCAAAAAATACGATAAAGATGGTGATGGCAAACTCAGCGAGGATGAGATGAAAGCCATGCGGGAAGCGCGGGAGAAGGAAATGCTAGAGAAATATGATGCCGACAAGGACCGCAAACTCAACGAGGAGGAACGCAAAAAAATGGAGGCAGAAAATCCCCGTCGGGGCGGCGGATTCTTCCAGCCAAGTCCGGAAATTCTAAAAAAGTATGATAAAAATGGCGATGGTAAACTGGATGATGATGAACGCAAAGCATGGCGGGATGATCGCGAGAAGGAGATGCTAGAAAAGTATGATGCCGATAAAGATGGCAAATTGAGTGAGTCCGAGCGCCAGACCGCCTCGGCGGCCATGCGGAAGGAGCTGAACGCCAATCCCACCGCCAAGCCTGACGCCGCAAAGAAACCGGAAGTCGTGAAGCCCGAAGCCAAGTAATCGAAAAATTCACCCTGCGCCCGACCATCCTCACGGCACCGTAGCCGACAACTTCCAAAACCTCCGCCCCGCCCCCGCTTATGAAGTTCCCCGCTTGTTTATTTTCTGTGTTACTCTCTTCTGTTCTGTTCACCGCCTGCTCTTCGACGGGGTCCGGACGAATTGCATCTTCCGGCACCGCACAAACATCCAAAACTGTTTTCCTCCGCCCAAATACCAGTGAGAGAGCAACTGAGTTTATGCCCGAGCTTACTTCAGAGCTTAGAGCCGCAGGATTTACGGTTACCTCCAGTAGTGCTGCGCCATATGAGGTAGCCATGACTCTAGCTGGAGGTGGTTTCGATTTAACGTGTTCGATTGTTATGTATGAGCGGGGAGTTCCCGTTGTTTCAGGGAAGGGAGTAAATCCGGGATGGGGTGTTTGGCTCGCGAGGAACAGTGCGTATCGTGGCGTATTTTCTTCTGCATTGCGCCAGTTTTCCCAGCGTATTCAATCAATGTAGTTAAGCCCGTTTCGAAAAACATAAGACTTTTTACGATGTATTCAATTATTATTGTCGAATCATTTATATCCAGCGAGACAAACCATAGAGGATACATTCATATCCGCCCAGTAGCTGGGCAAATTTTTCCAGAAGACTCATTTGTGGAGTGTTCTCGCGCTATGACAGACAGTTATCCAGTGGGCACGCGATTCAGACTTCGGGTCAAGCTGAAGGCTGCGCCCCGATATAATCGCCGCCATCTCTACGCTCATTACAATGCCCCGTTTGAGGTGGTTCCTCCAGGCATCACAATACCGTAAACTATGACTGACAATGTAGGGCGGAGGTCAAATTCAATCTCGTTTAGCCGAACAATGCGCGTCTGGGCAACCGTGGGCAGCCCAGTGCTACTAGTTAGTGCTTTTTTCAGATCTCATGCCTGCATCCTGCATCACGTCTTATCCACGCTTCACCCACAGTGCCAGCGCTCTAACGTTCGGCTCCAATCGCCAACACCGCACCATGAACCGAAAACGAAAGCCCCGTGTAGTTATTCTCGCGGCCAGCTTGTTCATGGGGGGATGTGCCACCCAAATTCCGCAGCCGCCGCGAGACTATCATCAGGCCCAGCGCGCGTCTGCCGCCCCAGCGGTAGCGGTGCCGCAACGCGTTGGCATCATCAGGAGTTCAATCGTCGGTGACTTCGAAGGATTCGACTATGGAAATGTTTACGAGTTGGCGAACGGGCGGTTCTGGGAGCAGACAGATGTTTGGATTTGGATGGGGATTGCTGTGCAACCACGCGTGACAATCATCACGGATGGCGTGGTTGGAAAGATGGAGGTTGAAGGTATCGACCACGCAGTCGGGGTTCGACTCATTGATTCCGCTATACTACAGAGTTATCTCGCGAGTGATTTCGATGGATTTGACCTGGGCAAAATCTATGAGCTTGATAACGGCGAAGTGTGGCAGCAGACTCAGGCACTCATTCGCGTCCGGGTCATGACGCATCCCAAGGTGCTCATTTGGAAAAGTGGAGCGTCCTACAAAATGAAGGTCGGCGACATTTCAGAGTCCGTAGGCGTGAAGCGGATAAAGTGAGAGCTTGGATCTAATGACATTGGTCTATATCTCATCGTCGGGGACGAGGCGCGTCGGTGTCGGTTAGAGAACCACGGGCCTGGCGAGGTTACGATTAGCCAGCTTGTCGTCTTCAACCGACGGCGAGGAGCGAAAGACCTTGGTTAGATATGTGTCCATCCTAAAGCCGGATAGCCGCCAAATCATCGTGCAGCAGCCCAGCCGCAGCGGGCGGAGTGTTTTGGGGGATTTTCCAAGAGGCGTGTGGGGATGGCGGGGCAGGAGCGATTTCATAGTGCGACGAAGGTGAACTTACGTTACGGCGGGTGGCGCGACGCACGTTGCCATGACCTTTCGGTAGATGTCACTTCATTATTTTAGCGGAAAGGCAAAATGGGCAAAATGGGAGCAGGACAAAAAAAGTTAAGGGAGAGCACATTCAAGCGCATGTGGGTATTCCAGCCGCCGAGAACCCCTCAGTATGGAGCGGCGTGCTTCCAGCCGCCGAGGAACGAGCCACTGTGCAGCGACGGCGGCTAGAAGCACGCCGCACCAAGTTCTTAGTAACCCGCAAAAATTTCAGCCCTAATTTTGAATTCATCATAAATGCTCAAATCTTTCTAATCTGCGGAAATATTTCAAAATTGATTGCCATTATTGATGGATGTCCCTACTCTGCCGCCATGTTCCGTTTATTTTCCTCTAGTAATTATCCCCAGCCAGCCTTTCTCCTGGTATTGATATGGCTTGCGGGCATAAGTGCTCCGGCGGCTCCCTTGGCGGACGCTGGTTTACTGCCGGGACCAGAGCAGGCAGATCGGGCTGCCGCCGAACGGATCTTGCAAGATCTCGCCCAGAAGAACCACAAACCTCGGCTAGTGGTCATGGAGGCGCTGATCTCTCTAGATGGTCAAGCCCGGCCAGACCTAGGAGCTTCCTTTGCAGACACCCTAACCGCTAAGTTGTTGAAAGACGGCCAGTATGAAATCTTGGATGCGAGTGCGCTGCATCCCACCTCGCCAGAGGTAAAGTTGACCTTGCCCACGCCAATTGATTTTGGCCAGACGGTGGGTGCGGATTTTGTGATCGTGCCCACCTTGATCGGCACCCAAGGCGAGTTCCGCCTCACGGTCAAAAAACTGAAACTTCCCGGTGGGAGATTGGAAAAGATCGTCCAGGAAACCGCCCGTGGCGATCAACGCCTCATTTTCGCACTAGCGGAAAAATGCAGTGCCCAACTGGCCCCTCCCGTGGAGGAAAAACCCTTCGAGCCTTCCATCACTTACATCCGCGCTTGGATGGCCCCACCAGTTAAGTTAGACCCACTGGTAGCCGCCGTAAAAAAAGCGCCCAAGGCGCTCAAAGGAAATGGCTCCCTAGCCGGAGCTATCACGAATAACAAGGTGGCCCAGGCTTACACCACCGCAGGCGTGGAGCAACAACCCCGCCGTTTGGGTCAGATCCTAACCGTGGATGATAAATGGAGTTTCTGTGAACTCTCTCTGCCTACTGGCAGCGTGAAATTGAAAGATCAGCTTTTCGGCTGGAGTGCAGATCCCTCCGCCACTCCGATTTCCCTCACCGTCAGCCGCATCGACGGTAGCCGCATCATCGCGGACTACGATGCCACCAACGCCCAACACCTCGGCCTCCATCCCGGCCTAGCGGTTTACCAGTGGCAGGCTCCCCAGCCGAAATAATCCCTCCCTGACCAATTCACCTAAACCTCATCCCAACCCACTCCTCGCGACCAATCTCATGAACCTGAGGGAAAAACTCAAAGTCATCCTCCCGGAAATCCTCCCAGCGAATCCAGCCGAGTCCATGAAGGGCACGGAATTGATCCGTCTGGTGAAACTCCGGCTGAAGCAAGAATACAGCGATGCCACGTTGCGCTATCATTTCAGCATCATGTGCTGTGATCCGGCCTCGCCCATTGCCAAAGTAGAGCAAGGCCAAGGCTACTACCAACGCACCTCCAGCCCCGGCCATGCTGGGAATCGTGGGCAGATCACCACCTTCCAAGCCCGGTTAGGATTGGTGTTTGAAAATCAGCCAGAGGTTCTAGACTTAGCCGTCGCGCGCCAACAAAAGTTGCGCGCCATCTTTGCTAGACTAACAGAACACGGGGGTAAATTTCCCTATATCTTCGAGTCCTCATTCGGTGCGGAAGCTCCGTATGAAAACATCTGGAAATGCCCAGATGCCGCCGTGGTGGATTGGGAGTTGGGAGAATTTGCCGATACTAATTTTGCGCTGGCTCCAGCCATGCTGAGCTATAAGCGCCACCTCGGCCTGCAACTCTTCACCGTCAGCAGTGTGAAGTTGAAACTGGAGGTCAGCTTCGACTCCTACCGGGAAGATTTCTACCAAGCGCTCAGCAATGCTGCTTGGGCGCACCAAGGAGAATTCGTGATCTGCGCCCCCATCTTGGATGAGCAACTGGTGGACGATCTCCGCCGCTTGGGCACGGATCATGGCGTGGCTATTTCTACGTTAGGACTCACCATGGATCGGCTGGATGAACTGCCTCCGCATTGGGCTATTTTAAAACTCAGCGAGCGCGAATTCGAGAGCCTCCAAGATCGCCTGCAGATTCAAAAAATCACCACCACGGGCACTCCTAAATCCTTTGATTGGCGGCGGCTAGACCGCATCCGCCAGGAGAACTCCGATTTCAAAGTCCTCCTAGATTGGCTCCATCGTTCCCTCACGGATAAACGCGCCTATACCTACGAAGAGTTCACCACGCTGACGGGCAATGAATTGATGGCCGACGCCTAGCCGAGATCTACAATCTGAAAGCCGTGAACGACGGCACGAGGATCATGGCGGAAACCATGGCCATCCACGTGGCGAAGTTTGAAGAGGCTGCGGCACGCCATCGGAATAATCAAACCCCAACAGCATGCCAAGTTTTAAGGGACTCAACGCAGTCGATCCATCATCTGCCCTCCTTAGCTAGCATCCCGCCAGGGGCAATCTGCAACTTATCCGCTCCGCCATCCTGGGCCGCAGACCGCCAGCCTTAGCACAAGTGAAATAAGTTTGACACCCCCGCCGCATTTCGTTAGAGCCCACCTGCTTCCGGGTCCCACTCGAAGGCCATTCCCGTTTAGTTCCATCCACTCATAACCTAATCATGAATCGGCGCTCTCGAATCACGCAGTTTAGCCTAGTGAACACCCGCTGGATGGATCACCTGTGCAATACGGCTACTCCATCCCAGAGCCTGCTTCCCTGGCGTGGCGGGGGCTGGGGGGGCTTAGCGTGGAAAAGGAGGGGGGCGGCATGAGGGGGCTGTGATCGGGAATGCTGCGGGCAGGGCGGGTGGGTGCACGGGCTGGCCCGCTTGGCGGAACCGGGGCGCGTGGGAGTCTAAACTCCTGCGCGCCTTTTCTTGCGCCTGGGGAATTCCTGTTCATGGGTGCGCGCATGTCCTTTATCCATGATGATTTCCTCCTCCAGTCTGCGCTGGCGCGTCGCCTCTACCATGAGGTGGCTGCGCCTCTGCCCATCATTGATTACCACTGCCATATCTCTCCGCAGGAGGTGGCGCAGGATCGGCGGTTTGCAAACTTGTTTGAAATCTGGCTGGAGGGGGATCACTATAAATGGCGGGCGATGCGGAGTAATGGGATCCCGGAGCGGCTCTGCACGGGCGCGGGCACGCCGTGGGAGAAGTTTGCAGGGTTTGCGGCCACGGTCCCGCACACGTTGCGTAATCCGCTCTTTCACTGGAGTCATCTGGAGCTGAAGCGTTACTTCGGTATTGATGAATTGCTAACGCCAGACTCTGCGCAGCGGATCTGGGACTGCGCTAATGAGCGGCTCCAGGACCCGGACCGCAGTGCGCAGGGGATTCTGCGGGATTTCCAAGTGCAGGTGGTCTGCACGACGGATGATCCGGCGGATGCGCTGGAGCATCATCAACATTTTAAACAAAGCGGGCATCCCACTAAGCTGCTGCCAGCGTTCCGGCCAGATGCGTTATTAAAGATCGACCAGGCTGCGCAGTTTAATGAGTATGTGGACCGGCTAGGGGCGGCGGCGGAGGTGGCCATTCACAGTTATGCGGATCTGCTGGGGGCGTTTGAGCAGCGGCACCAGTATTTCCACACCCAGGGTTGCCGTCTCTCCGATCATGGGCTGGACCACGCCTGGAGCACTTATGGCACGGACGCGGAGGTGCGGGGGATCTTTGATCGGGCGCGGGCGGGCGGGGCCATTACCCCGGCGGAGAAGGCCGTCTTTGCCAGTGCGATCATGCTGCGCAGCGGCCAACTGGATGCGGAAAAGGGCTGGACGAAGCAACTGCACTTAGGAGCCCTGCGCGCGAATAATTCCCGCCTGCTGCGCGCGGTGGGCGCGGACATTGGCTGTGATTCCATCGGAGATTGGCCGCAGGCGCAGGCGCTCTCCCGCTACCTAGATAGGCTGGACTCTGAGGGGCTGCTGCCGAAGACGATTCTGTATAATTTAAATCCAGCGGATAACTATGTGCTGGGGACGATGGTGGGGAATTTCATGGATGGGGAGACGGCGGGGAAGATTCAGTTTGGCAGTGGGTGGTGGTTCCTGGACCAGAAGGAGGCTATGGAGTGGCAGCTCAATGCGCTGAGTCATCTGGGGCTGCTGAGCCGCTTCGTGGGGATGCTGACGGATAGCCGGAGTTTCATGTCCTATCCCCGCCATGAATATTTCCGCCGCATCTTCTGTAATCTGCTGGGGCAGGACGTGGCGGTGGGCACGGTGCCGGATGATTTCGCGGTGCTGAGCGGGTTGGTCCGTCGCGTCTGCTATGACAATGCGCGGGAGTTCTTTGGCTTCTTTGCGCAGTAACCTTGTTCCGCCATGGTCCCCGTTTCCCATCCTCGTTATGTCTCGCTGGTCACGCGGGATCAGATTGTCGCTGCCGTGGAGGCTGGCATCGCGTCCGTGCATGGGCTCATCGCCCATGGGCGGGGGGAGGCGTTCGACTATTTACTAGGGGAGCGCACCCATGACTTCGGCCTGTGCGCCATCCGGGAAGCCGCGCGCGTCCTGGCGCAGGCGCAGCGTCCCGTGCTGAGCATCAATGGGAATGTGGCGGCCCTCGCTGCCGCAGAAATGGTGGCGCTGGCGCAGGCGTGCGGGGCGCAGTTGGAGGTGAATATTTTCCACAGTTCGCCTGAGCGGGAGCGGTCTATCCAAGCCGCGCTCCTGGCCGCCGGGGCGCAGGAGGTGCTGCTGCCCAGCCGCACCCACGCGCTGGCGCACATTGATCATAACCGCCGCTGGATTCATCCGCAGGGCATCGCGCAGGCGGATGTGGTGTTCGTGCCGTTAGAGGATGGGGACCGCTGCCAAGCCCTGGTGCGCAATGGCAAGACGGTCATCACCGTGGATCTGAATCCGCTCTCCCGCACTGCCAAAGCCGCACAAGTGACCATCGTGGATCACCTCCTGCGCTGCGTGCCACTGCTGACGCAGGCCATCCGGGACCAGGACTTTCCCACCGCCCCCTACGATAACGCACAGATTCTAGCCGCAGCCACCCGCGCCATCCGCGTGGGGGGATCGTAGGTGCCCACGGGGCGGGACGTGCGGCCAGCCGCCAGTGGAAATATTGGTTGCCGCCACGTTGGTCCGCCCACATAGAGCCGGGCCATGCTGCCCTCTGATGATCTGCCCACTCTGGACCTCTCCCTCGTCATTCCTCTTTATAACGAAGAGGACAATGTGGTGAACCTAGTCACCGAGGTCTGCGGCGTCCTAGCCGGGCGGAACTATGAAGTGCTGCTAGTGGATGATGGCTCTACGGACGCCACGCTGGCGCGCATCCCGCAGCGGCCAGAGGTGCGGGTGATCCCGCTGGCGCGGAATGCCGGGCAGAGCGCAGCGATGTATGCGGGCATCTATCTAGCGCAGGGCCACATCATTGCCCTCATGGATGGGGATCTGCAAAATGATCCCGCGGATCTGCCAAGGCTCTTAGCAAAGTTAGAGCAAGGCTTCGATCTGGTCTGCGGCTACCGCGCGAAGCGTAAGGATACCACCTTTAAACGTGTCCAGAGCCGCATCGCCAACTTTGTGCGCAGCCGATTTACCGGGGATGGGGTGCGGGATACGGGTTGTAGCCTGAAGGCCATGCGCCGGGAATGTCGGGAGGCGTTAGTGCCCTTCCGGGGGATGCATCGTTTCATCCCCGCCCTGATTAAGGGCCTGGGCTACCGCATCACAGAAGTGCCCGTGAACCACCGGGCACGGGTGGCGGGGGTCAGCAAATACGGTTTCGGAAACCGCGCCCTGCAAGCCACCCGCGACATGTTCGGCGTGAAATGGCTGCTGAGTCGGCAGTTCCAGATTCGGCTGAAATAGGAGCTAGGGCGCGAGGACAACTTTGATTTTCCCGGCCTTCAAGCCCGCTCCGGGCAGGGCCTCGGAGAGCGTCGTCATGGGGACCGCCGGGGTGCTGGGTGGGGCCGCCGGGGCGCGGGGATCAGCCTCTAGAGCGGCCCGCAGTGCGCCTTCCACCATTTGGCCACAGTGGATTTTCATGGGCGGCAGCGCTCCAATGGGGGCGCTGAGATCAGCGGCAGAGAGTTGCCGGGCCTCGGCTAGAGTCTTGCCTTTCAGCAGTTCGGTGGCCACGCTGGCCACGGCTATGGCAGTCTGGCAGCCGAAGCTCTGGAAGCTGGCGCGGTCGATCACTTTCTGCCCATCTTTCTCGGTAAATTTTAACCACATGCGCACCATATCGCCACAGTCCGCACTGCCCATGGTGCCCACGCTATCGGCATCAGTCATTTCGCCCATGTTCTGGGGGTTCGCAATCGCATCGCGCAGGAGGTCTTCGTTCATTGGAGGGTCAAGGGGGTGGGGGAGAGGGTCAAAAATGGGGCTTTGCAATCAGCGGGGAGCCCCTAGGATAGGCGGCTTTCTGGAATCTGAAATCA
>JAYVOP010000397.1:0-11084 GCA_043757865.1 Verrucomicrobiales bacterium
GCCATCCAGCGGTAAATTGAAGTCTGGCCCAGTGCCGGAATCGCCAATGGTCAGACGCCCGCTGCCCCACTTGGTGAGAGACACATTCGTCGCCCCCGCAGCCACCTGAATTTGGTTGTCCAAAATCACCGAGATCGTCGGGTGGTCATCCAGCGTAATCTGTTGGAAACCTGCCCCCACGTTGATTCCGCCGCCATTGGTCCCAATGATAATGTTGTCCCCATTCCCGTCCTGGTTCGCGCCCGCGCCCACGATCTTTAGCACCCCACCATTCACTAGATTGATGGACCGCTTCAGGACATTCGTCGTTTGGCTGAAGTCTGAACGGCTATTCAATGCCACGCCCGTTCCTGAGACGTGGGGTGTGGAAAAATTCACATTCAGCAGCAAGGTCACGCCATTGACCGTGATAGGACCATCCACACTATTGTAAATGTTAGTCAGATTCAACGTGCCCCCAGACCCACCGATCACCAGCCCTGGCGTGGCGCCGGTGGTGGTCAGTCGGCTATTGATCGTCCACATCATGCTGGGATCATTCAGCGAAATATTCGGCGTGCCGATGCCCGTGCTGCCCACGATCCCTAACAACGTGCTACTCCCAAACGCCCCGATCACCGCTGGATCGCCCAGGCTCAAACTACCCGCTACCGCCGGGCCATTTAACTGCACCACCCCAGGCTGCAAGGCACTGCCCGCAGGGGGAACGAAGACCACTTGATCCGCATTGACGGGCACCGTGCCTAGGCTCCAGTTGTTAGGATCTTGCCAGGAAACGCCATCACCTCCACCCACAAACGCATTTTGCGCCAGCGCGGGCATGGCGATCCCAAAGCTCAACGACATCATCGTCAAGATGAGGCGCGGGCGGATAGAGCAGACAATATTACCAGGGGTCGGGGCGAGTGATGTTTTCATAAAAGGAGTTGAGATTTGCAGAAATGAGAGGCTATGGGAAGCAGTAAATGAACGTGATGTTCACGCGTTCAAGGGGTAGATGAATAGCCGGAGCACGGAGTTGCACTCCGCTTCATTGGGCGCACATACATCGTGCTTGCGATGTGAAGAGGATTGCAAATCCGCGCGCCGGTTACGGACAAATTAACACCTACAGCGGGTCAGAGAGCTTGGTGAGGATCATCCGCAGCCAGCTTTCCACCTCCTGGCCAAAGCCGGATACCAGCGCGGCAACTTTGATGAAGTCGGCGGTGGGGTCGGTTAGGAACTCTTGGTAGGCCTTCGGGCCAGCCGCTAGGTCTAGCAGCAGTTTGCACATGATAGGGTCCATGTAGTAGGGCGCGGCGTAATTATGGCCTACTTTGAAATTGATCGTCCGGTGCTCGACTATGGCGGCTTTCAGTAGGTTCTTGATTTCATCGCAGATCAGCACGGGGTGCAGGTGGTGGTGGATGCTCGCCACTTTTCATCGGACCATTCTTCAAATGGCACCCATGTCAGCTGAAGGAAGCGGAGATCATTGTGCTAAACAAGGTTGACCTGCTGACGGCGGAGGAACGGAAGGCGCTGCGGGAGAAGGTGCTCGCGCTCTACAACAAACGGGTGCTGGAGATCTCCACGGTGACAGGGGAAGGGATGGCGGAGTGGTATCACATTCTGGAAACGGAAGTGAGCGCCCCGCAGCAGCTAATGGAAATGGACTATGAGGAATACGCGGAAGGCGAGGCCATGCTAGACTGGCTGAATGCCACGCTGGCGCTGAATGCCATAGCCAGCCGGTGGATGGCAATAAGCTGCTGCTGTAGTGGGCGCGGGGCATCCAGCCGGAGCTGGAAGCAGCCGGGGTGGAGATAGCACATTTTAAAATGAGTCTGTCCGGAAGGAGCGCGGAGTTGCACTCCGCTGCATCTCGCAAGGGGCGCATGATGCGGCTCGGCCAATAAAGCGGAGTGCAACTCCGCGCTCCTTGCTTGGCATTGTCAATGCGGTGCGGAATGGAACTCCGGCGGCATTGTCTCGGAAGCTGGAGGAGAAGCTGGTGGCGGCGGAGTTGCTGGTGAATGTGCGTGCGGAGGCGGAGCCTGCGCTGCTGGAAAAGATCGTGCGGCGGCAGCTAGATAAGCCCCAGAAATCCGTGCGACTAACCTGGGTGGAGTGCGCAGCATTTAAACCCGGCAAGCCGCAGCCGACGCATCGGATCACGGAGCTATGAGGATGCCTTTGTTTTTGAGAGATGGCGGACGGAGTCACGCCACTCCCAGAGAATTTACAATTTAACTAACTAACTAACAACTATGAGCGGGGCTCCGGTATTTCCGATATTACGAGATGAACACGTGGAAGCCTACGAGGCCGGGGTATCCAAGAAGGATTTGAAACAATATGAGGAGTGGTTTGCGATCAAGAAGATCGTGAACCCACGGCAGGACGTGAAGCACATCATTTCCACATCGTTGTTCTGGAAAAATATTCGGATGCACGAACCAGAGATCGTAATCAAGAATCAGGCCTCGTTGATGAATGCCGGGAAGCGGAAGCCGCTGCTGCGGTTTGATCCCTGGAAGCACTATGTGGAGCCGCTGCTGCTGGGCGCACGGTGGAAACGCCCGCATGAATCTGGGCTGGGAGCGGGTGCCGGGTGAAGGAGCTGAATGAGATTGGAAATTTGAACTATCGCCCATTTGTGGCGTGCCATTTCGGAACGGTAAAGCCGCTCCCTGCCAAGCAACTGATGATGGCACTAATCTGGCACACGCAGAAGGGAACGATAGAAACAAAGGCCAGATGCCAAGCTGCGCGCCCGCCACGGTCCACGGCACGGTGTGGCCGGACTATGGATTCGATGAATGGTGGCTGACGGCAGCGCTGTATCCACGGGCGGCGTATGACGGGCTGCTGTCATTCATCCCTGCATCGGCTAAATGGAGGCATTGCTGCCTATGCTTGCGGGCACCAAAATCGATCCATTGCATCGTCCATTTGTGCGGCAACAGGGGTTCACCCCAAACCGAGAGAATTGGAGTCTTTTTTCTGTGGGGAAGGAGCTTTTTGTAAATTACTGGGCTAAGCCTCAGATTGTGATGCCAATCAACCCCACAGACTGGAAACTGGGTGAGCCCACAGTTGTGCCTTGGAACTGTAGCCCCCAAGCTGAGGCCAGCGAATTGCATTTTTCTTCCCAACGGGTGTTACTTTGATCGAATGATTTGGCAATTAGTCCACACTACCGAAAAATTATCGAATGGCGGAAGACGTTACCATTGTTGGATGCGAGCGATAGAGGCCAAAGCCCCCTTCCGCCCTTTATTCATGAGCCGCCGCCCCATGCTCTCTGGGGCAGCGGGAATCGCTGCATCTTCACATTTTTGTGATCACGAGGATTTCACAAAGTTGTTTGCATCCGGCACCCCATAGATCGCCTGTATAGTGATTTTCTCCATCAACAAGACGAACACTAGGTCCTGAGGAATCTGCCCTTTGAAGACTGGGCTGCAACCTTGCAGTCTGGCACCTGGAGTTGCACCCCTCTGGTAGTTCAGTTTGGCAAAGGATCGATAACCACAGCAATTAAAATGCTGCTGTCCTTCGATACCGTGGTGGTGGTGGAGCATTATGCAGAGAGCCTGCGAGTATGCAGGCATACCAGTGGCGGGAATTGGACCCGGAGAAGCATTTTAAAAGCTGGACCCCAAGGCGAAGTATGAGCGGTCGGCAGTATTTTACTCGCTCAGTGTGGCGCGGAGCGACTGGCGCATCTGCTGGGGATGGACTTGAAAATTTACGATGCCGTAATTGCAAGCCTGCCAACCACAGCTCTGGTCTGAGTATAATCGCACTACCTGTGATTACGGAGAAGCGTTCCCACTAAGTGATGTGCGAACGATTCACAGTTCCACAAATTATCCACACTATGCCCCAGGCTCCCTACCGCAAAATGAAAACCGCTACGGCTGGATGCGCAAGTCATGGGAACTTGCTGGCTTTTATTGTGTGGAATTCTCAGCCGAGTTGTCCACACCCCCTTGACCACCAAAGATGCATTTATGGAAGCAAGGTCACTTCTAATTTAGCGAACATATGGTTAGGCAATGCCGCCACAGGTAACGTAGAGCGGTAGATAGCAGTGGCCGTGCCATCACCATTGTTATGTGTGGAGACGTAGGTCAGGGCCACGCTGCCATTCTGCCAGGAGGCTAGGTCTGAGCTGACCTTCGGGGTGATGGTCACGTTATCCGCATTGAGATTACGGATGAACTGCATTTCCAGGCACCGCTCTACCACAGTCCCGGTGTTATAATCTCCGTAGCCTAACGTGGGCAATTTTGCCTGATTCCCAGTGGCCACGCCAGAGCCGACAGCATATTCCACTAGGTCTGTGATGCCATCTCCATCACTGTCCCCCGCAGGCACAGCAGGTAGGGCAGCCGCATCCGCTAGGCCGGGCTTGCCGCCTAGATTCACGCTCGTGCGCCAGTTCCGGCCATCGCTGTGCAGTGGATTACTTAGCGGGTTATTTAGCACCAAGGAATAGCCACCATGCGTGATCGCATTGCTGCTATTAAGTTGGAGATCTGCATCCACCGGCCAGGGCTCTGACTTAGAATAGAGGAAGGACTTGATCACGCTACCATTGGCCGCACGCAGCGTGAGCGTCTCTCCACTATTATTTAAATTCCCCACATAAGCGCCCGCAATGTTGGCTCCATTCGTCGCATAACGCTGTGCGAAGGCCGTGGGATTTTCCACGAGGACCATGCGCTGCCCCGGCCCCAGCGTTTGCTTGGAGGCTCCCACACTGTTCCAGTTAAACGTCACCCCGAGGTCGAAATAACAGTTCGTCAGATCCACTGTGCCCGCACTGATGTTCATAATTTCAATGAACTCGAAATCGTTAGCATTGTTCGCGCCCGAAGCCGTTGTCTCCGCTGCGGTGGGCGGAGCAGGGTCATATGAGAACTCAGAAATAACGATGTTAGCAGCCGTGGCTGGCACGGCATTGACGATGAAATTCCCCTCCGTGAGCGGTGACCAATTATTGCTCGCATCCTTCGAGCGCGCCCGCACTAACGTGGTGCCCGTGAGGTTGATGGTGCCGGTGGTGGGCTGCGGCACGGGGATAATGATGAGTTTTGGTTGGAGTAAGAAATCCTTGGCATTGAGACTGGTGTAGGCGTTGGAGAAATTGATCCCATGGAAAGCCAGCACGTTATTACCTACTAGCAGCGAGGTCTTAAAGCTCGTCAGATCAATGTCCTCCAGCACGATGGCCGCCGCGTCGGAGCGGGCGACAAATGATTGCGTGTTATAGACCGGATTGGTGCCTGTATAGTTTCTTCGGGTCACTTCTACGCCATTTAGATAGCAGATAAAAGAATCATCATAGCGGATACTCAAGCGCAGGGTTTGTAGATTCGTAATTTGGTCCTGCGTGACATTGAAATTAGAGCGCGTGTAGATGCTGGCATTGTTCGGCGGAGCGGTGGTGCTCCCGAGCATGGGGAAATAAACACTGGTGCCGATGTATGGTGCATAAAGGGTATCCACCGCAGGGGCCGTCTCCGCTGTGATGTCATAGCCTAGGCCGAAGCTGCCATTACTCCAGATGCCGTAGTTTGGCGGGCTCGCGAGGCCGTTCCATTGATTCGCATCGCCCACTTGGCCCACCGTGGTGGTCCGCGTGAGGATATTCCCGCCATTGGCAATCGTGGGCACCAGATAAGTCACTGCTCCGGTTTCTGAGATCAGAGTGATATTGCCATTGGATCCCCCGGTAGTGGTCAGCACCGTGCCTGTGCCTGCCGCAGGATCAGACCCATCGACTGTATAGTAAATGGTGCCGGCTGTCGTATTAGGCTCAGTTACCACTAAGTTATAACCGCTATTTACCTCACCGCCATAAAGTGAGAAATTGGGTGGTTTTTGATTCCGCACAGTCCCTCCGTAGCTCGTGCTTTGGTCATCCATCCAGGCGAAATGGCGGAGCATCCAGATCTTCACAAACGTGGTCTCACTCGTCTGGGCGAAGGGATCCTGCGTGACCGTGAAAGAGTTCGGATCATAGTTTGTTTCCCAATTAACCCGTAGGGTTGGATTCGTCGCATTCGGCCAATCATAGACTCCCAGCCGTTGCCAACGCGCGTGGTGTCGGCCAATGGGATTATCCAAGGTTGGCACGCTATTCGGCCAGATTCCCGTGCCGTTAGTGATTAGCGTCGTCACTCCCGCTGGCGCACCTTTCAATTGGGCAATGTAGCGGTCGATGGTGGCGATCACATTGGCATTGGAAAACATCCCCCGCCGCAGTTGCCAATACCGATCCCAGTAGGCCCGGAGAAACAGCGGATCTTGGAAAAGACGCGGATGGTAGGGATTCGCATCATTCCCCAGCGAGGTGTAATACCAACTGTTAGGCTGCTCCAGTGGAGCCGCATAGCCCCCCGCAGGACTCCCATTGCCCGTGCTCAGGTTATAGTCCCACAGCGGGCTATATTTAATTTTTCCATTCCGATCTTTATACATATAAGTGCTGAGCCGATAGCCATCAATCTGTTTGAAAATTTCCACCCACAAATGACCGTCGATCCAACTTTGGACGTCGAGGTATTTGGCATAGCCATTGACCGGATCGGCAAAGCTGGCGCCATAGAGCGCGGCCTCGAAGCGGTTCACATAGCCCTTCAGATACGTCTGCTGCGCAGTGCTGGGTTCGTTCGGTTCCACAATCTGGAACGTCTGCGCCACGTAGGTGGTGCCCGAGGCAGTGCCGCCATTGGTGGTAAACGCGGCCTCTGGGGACGCCTTATCCTTGCGGAAAATATAGCCACCACTAATCACGCCGATGTCATCCACCGCCGGGGTATTGGTAAACACCCCGTCACACGGATCGAGTTTATCAATGTTCACCCGATCCTTATCCCGCTTGATCTTTTCCGTCAGCACATAGATCCCTCGGTAGTCGGCGTAGGCCAGCGGGCCACTGCCATTCTGTTTAAAGAAGACTTCCACATACTGTTCTTTCATCGCGCTGCCGTCTCCGCTTAACTGACGTTTCAGATCAAACGGCATCATATTCCGGATCACAGATTTATCATTGTAGTTGGAAATGAGCACATAGTCAGATTCCGCTGGCCAGCCGAGGAGGGAGACGGCTTTATCTTGCTCTTTATTATCCCAAACTTCCAACCCGTAGGGCCGCTGAGCAAAACCCGCAGAGGTCTCCCCACGCAGGTGAACCCCACCCCGGTTCTGCACATCCACCGGCCCCAAAATGGACGCTAGGTTGGCATTGGCCGGGTCCTTATTGATCGCCAGCGTGTAGGCGGAACGCAGGGGCCGTAGCCCTGGAGAGCCGCCCGCGTTGTCGATGTCGATGCCGAAACTATCAAAGACGATGATCGGCAGTGGAGACTTAAAAGGCTGCCCCGTGCCCCGATAATTCGTGAGCGTGGAATCCAGCAGGATAAAGGTCCGGCTACTGACATCCCCCCCCAACGAGTTCGGCTGGAAGAACCGCACCCGCACATTCATGGAGCCCGTAACAGTTAAGCCAGCCGCAGGCCACAGCGGGGAACTACCATTCGGCACGGAGTTGTCCGCAGTATAGCGCGCCACTGCGCCCACGATGGTCGGAGCCGCGATGTTTAAAGTCAGCGGACCCGTGATCAGACCGCCAACATGGTCGAAGGTCACGTCCTGCTTAGAGGGAGCCAGCAGAGCTTGCAGGCCAGAGTTTTTATATCCCGCCGTCGGCGTTTCCAGATACCCCGCCGTCTGCGCTACACCGAGTTTTCCATAAGAAACATCATTGGCCTGAGCGGCATAAGTGTAGGAACTCACCACCGTTAGGGCTGGATTCACTAGCGCCAAGTAACCGCCCGCCTTATTGAGGGTAAAATTTGTATGATAATTGGGAGCAGTCGTGCGGTTCTTACTGTCCGCCCAAATGGTGGTATAAGTATAACCTGCTAGGGAAACGCTACCTGGGATTGCCCATTTGGAAAGATTGGCGGGATCATCCGTGAGGAACCACCCAGAGAAGCTCTGCGTGGCCGCTTGGCCATTGTAAATTTCCAACCACGCCCCAGACGTGCAATCCTCATCCTCACGCGTGCTACCATTATCCGCCATGAACTCCGAAATCGTCGGCCCACCCGTCTCAATCGGCACGCTTGGCACCGTCACAATGCTCATATTATCCACGAAAACATCCTCAGTGGCTCCACCCGTGCGGGCAGCCATGAGAAAGACATTGCCCACCGACGGCACAAACCCCGGCAAGGCCGTATCCACCATCACATCTACCAAACTGCCGGATTGTCCCGTGATCTTCACATCCAAGCCTGTATTCACTTCCCAATGCACATAGACGTGCCGAGAGATATTATCAAAAGGATAGGCATTAGTGGCGCGGTTCCAAAGTCCCCCCGGAGAGGTGCTAGCCCCCATATAAATGGATTTGATGATGGTCCCACCTGCCTTCGCTTCAATGGCTGGGGCTTCATTGTTGCCATTGTCATAGGTATCAAAGGACACAATAAAGTTGTTGGCAGCTCCATAGCCCTCCTCTGCACCGTTGTTTATATAGAACCCACCGTTGATCAGGTCCGCAGGGTTAGTGGAAACATTCCCGTATGTCAGTGAAAAACCATCCGCCGGCGTCCCCCCAGTATACAGCGTCAGATCGAATTCTACGGTAAATTCCGTGACTTCCTTCCCTGGATCTAGATCCGGCACGCGCATGCCTGTGAGAGAATTCCCTACGCCAGATTGCGTTAGCCGCAGTTTCCCTCCGATGATCCCAGAGACGCTATTGTTGCTATTAATAATGGTCCCATCGCTCGGCAAGGCGGTGTAATCTTGGAAATAAGTGCCAGCGTGACTCTGCTGGAGCAGCAAGAGTAAAACCACGGCGGTGAGCGGTTGGAACCAGGAAAATGGAGAGGGGAGGACCATAGCAAAAGCAGGGCAGGGGTGGAATATTCGACGCGAGATTGGATTATCGCATGCTCGAGCCCAGTTTGGGAAGCAAAATCTTTCTGCAGCGGCATCCTGATTCGTGAAGTCTTGCAACTAGGCAGGAAATTCCCCACTTATTCCTAGCTGTGGCGCGGGCTTATGATACGCTCCGCCGCACTGAGGCCTAAATATTGCTTTAGCGTCTTGTGAAACCTACCGCTCCGTGATCCCCGGCGTTCCTAACCTCCAACCCACTGTGCCTCCACGGCTTCATCCGCTGAAGCCCGTGAAGAAGCCGCACGTGCCGGACCATGAGGTGATGCGCTGCATTGGCCGGGGCTCTTACGGAGAAGTGTGGCTGGCGCGCGGCGTGACCGGGGCGTGGCGCGCGGTGAAAGTGGTGCGGCGGGAGGACTTCGAGCATGACCGCACCTTCGAGCGGGAGTTCCAGGGCATCCTCAGTTTCGAGCCTATCAGTCGGGATCACGAGGGCTTGGTGGACATCCTCCATGTAGGGAGAAACGTGGAAGAAGCGTTTTATTTCTATGTGATGGAATTAGCGGATGATCGGGAATCCGGCACTAAGATTAATGTAGTGGATTACGAGCCGCATACGTTGAGTTCTGATAAGGTGCGCAAGGTAAAATTGACCTTGGATGAAGTGGTGGGCATCGGCATCGCACTCTCGGATGGCCTCTCGCATCTGCACGGCCAAGGCTTGAGCCACCGGGACATTAAGCCCAGTAACATCATCTTTGTGCAGAAGCGCGCCAAGCTGGCAGACATCGGCCTCGTGGCCCGTGCGGGGCAACAAACGTATGTGGGCACGGAGGGATTTGTGCCGCCAGAGGGGCCGGGCTCTAGCCAAGCGGATGTGTATAGTTTAGGCATGGTCTTATATGAGATTAGCACCGGGAAAGATCGGCTCTGTTTCCCGGAATTACCGGAGGAACTGGGCGATGCCAAGGGAAGGAAGCGCGCACGGATGTTGAACTCGGTGATCTGCAAGGCGTGCGATCCCGCCTCCCGTCGGCGTTTCGGCTCTGCCAAGCAGTTGGCAGATGCCCTGCGGCTGGTGCGCAAAGGAATCTACCATCGGCCCATTTTGCCGCGCGCAGTTAAAATCTTTGTGGCCAGTTCCCTCGTGGCTTTTGGCTTGGTGGCGGCACGCACGCAGGCGCTGCCCTGGCCGCCGGGAGCAGTCGCCACGCGACTCTCGAACGTGGCGATTAGCAACGTGATCCCGCGTCGCAATGTGGGCAGCGTGTGGCTGAAAACGCGCCCAGCGGGAGCTACCGTCCTGCTTAACGGGAAGGTGCTGGGCGTCACGCCTTGCCCGCTGCAAAACTTACCGCTAGGCAAAGCAAAATTCACCTTCCGCTTGGAGAACTATCAGCCCGCCGAACTGGAACGCGCGATCACGCCGGAGGGGGATGATCTGGCGGATCTGGTGGAAATCGCCCTCTTTTATGCACCGCCGAATTCCAAAAAATCCTGGGAAAATGCCCAGGGCATGAAGCTCGAACCCAAGGGCGCGTGGCATGAATCTGCGCAACCACTAACGGGTGTGGAATACGAAAATCTGATGTCGTTCTCCCCCGCCTACATGGTGCCTAACACGCCTTACGCATGCTTACCGATGAAGGAAGCGGCGGAGTTTTGCGAGGCGTTGTTGCAAGCAGACGTAGAGGCGGGCCGCCTGGAAAAGGAGGCGCATTTCTACCGGCCCATGACCGTGACGCTGCCGAACGTGGAGCCACCAGCGGAGCATGCGAAGGATAACATTGTCTTTAAAGTGATCCTGCAACGGCGGGAGTTTGGCGACCTCATCGTGGAAACAGACCCGTTAGGGGCATCCGTCTATGATGGCGATCAACTGCTCGGCAAGACGCCACTGACGCTGGCGAATCACCAGACGGGGCCATTTTCGTTTACGGCTAAATTGCTCGGCTACGATGATCTGCGGCTGGAAGGAACACTGGAAAAGAAGGAGACCCGGAGGCTCACCATGCCGCTGACGCGGTCTCGGCTGGCTACGTTAGGGATGCCGTTCACCAACGACCTCGGAATGAAATTCATCCCCGTAGGTGCAGGGATGTTGGTGTCCATCTGGGAGACGCGCGTGAAGGATTACCAGGCATTCACCGATGCCACAGGAGCGGAAACGCACA
>JAYVOP010000398.1:0-2985 GCA_043757865.1 Verrucomicrobiales bacterium
CGCCACCTTAGTGCGCGCCAGCCGTCCGAAACAGCCAGAGGCCCCAGACTTCGTGCGGGAGATGTGCGCCTGGGGCGGCGGACCGCGTGCGGGCATCTACCTCATCACCGCAGCTAAGGCGCGGGCCATTCTCCAAGGCCGCTTCCACGCCACCACCGCAGACGTAGCCGCTTGTGCGCTGCCCGTGCTGCGGCATCGTATCTTGACGACATTTACGGCGGAAGCGGCGGGCATTAAGAGTGAGCAAATCATTCAAATGCTGCTAGAGCATTTCAAGCCCCGCGCTGACCTCGACGTTTAAGCTCCCATGGCCTCCACGCTTCAAGATCTCGCCTACATGCGGCTGCTGCCCGCGGAAGCCACGGCCACGCTCAGTCGGCTAGAACTCCTGGCACGCGGCAAGAAACAAGGCTCCAAAAGTGGCCGCCATACCAGCCCGAACAAAGGCTTCAGCGTGGTCTTTGCAGAGCATCGCCAGTATGCTCCGGGGGACGACATCAAAGACCTAGACTGGCGCGTCTATGGCAAGAACGACAAGTATTACATCAAGCAATACATCGAGGAAACGAACCTGCGCGCCACCATCGTGCTCGATGCTAGTGGCTCCATGAACTACCGGGGAGAGTCTGCTAGCAGTGTCGGCGGAGCCAGGGTTTCCAAGTATGAATTTGGCCAATACCTAGCCGCCGCGTTAGCCTTCCTGATGGTGAAACAACAGGATGCCGTGGGCCTCGTAACCTTCGATGACCAAGTGCGCACGAACCTGCGGGCCGCCAGCCGCCCCAGCCAAGTGCGCCACATTTTAGAAGCCCTGCACGACACCACTTGTGCGGGGGACACGAACCTCGCCAGCGTGCTGCACGAGGTAGCCGAGCGCATCCCCGCGCGGGGCTTAGTCATCATCATCAGTGATTTCTTTGATCGCGCAGAGGCCGTGGTGGAGGCGCTGCATCACTTTGCGTTCAAGAAACATGAACTGGTGCTCTTCCACGTCATGGCGGAAGAGGAACTGTCCTTCTCCTTCAACAAAAGCCAGGAATTCAAAGACCTGGAACTCAGCGGCACCAAGCTCAAAGTGGACCCCCTCTCCGTGCGCAACGCCTACCTACAACGCGTCCGCCAGCATGTCAGCAAACTGGAAAAAGCCTGCGGCCAACTGCGCGCGGACTACGTGCCCGTGACCACCAAGCAGCATTTCACCAATGCCCTCAGTGATTTCCTGGGCCGCCGCGCCTTCAGCCAACGGTAGGCCGCTGACCAATTCCCTGGCTGGCCGCTTGCACGGGGGCGGGGGGCCGTGGCATGTGGCCGCTCTATGACCTCCCGTGCCTCTTTCTTTGACCTAGCCGACCACTCCTCCCGCATCCATTTAATCGGGGTGGCGGGCAGTGGCATGAGCGGGATTGCCGCATTGTTGATCGAGCTAGGCTATCACGTTTCGGGCTCGGATAAAGCCACCACCAGCGAGACCGAACGCCTGCAACAGAAGGGGCTGGAGTTCTTCTGCCCGCACACCGCACCCAGTGTGGAGGGCGCGGGGCTGGTGGTGTATTCCTCCGCCATTAAGCCGGGAAATGTAGCTTATGATGCCGCGGTGGCGGCGGGCATTCCGCTCTTCCGCCGGGCGGAGGCGCTGGCGGCTATCATGCAGCGGAAGCAGAGCATCGTGATCGGCGGGATGCATGGGAAGACCACCACCTCCAGCATGTGCGCGCATGTGCTCCGCGCGGGGGAGCTGCATCCCAGTCACTATGTGGGCGCGGAAATTCCGCTCTTAGGCACCAATGCATTTTGGGATCCAGCGGGGGAGCATTTCGTGGCCGAGGGGGACGAGAGTGATGGCACCATCGCCCTATTTCATCCCGCTCAGGTGATCTTGTTAAATGTGGAGGAGGAGCATCTGGATCACTATAAAAATCTGGATGAAATCAAGGCCACCTTTACCCAACTGCTGGATCAAACCAGCGGCAATGTTTACTACTGCGGTAGTGATCCTGGCGCGCGTGATGTCTGTGCGCACCGGCCCCGCAGCGTTTCCTATGGCTGGGAGCCGGAGCTGGATTATGCGGCGGTGGAGGTGACCGCCCTAGGGCAGAGCACGGAGTTTGCCGTGCTCCAGCGGGGGCTACTCCTGGGCCGCATGGTGCTGAATATTCCGGGACGGCACAATGTATTGAATGCATTAGCCGTGGTGGCACTGGCCACGGATCTGGGAGTTTCCTTCGAGCGCATTAGCTGGGCGCTGGGCACCTTCCGAGGGGCGAAACGTCGCTTTGAAGTAAAGTTAAAGTCTGCCCATTTCACGGTGGTGGATGACTACGGCCACCATCCCACGGAGGTGGCGGCCACGCTGGCCACCGCCCGCACGTTTGCCACCGGGCAGGGCCGGGGGCGGGTGGTAGTGGTGTTTCAGCCGCATCGTTACACGCGCACGCAGTTGCTGCGGAAGGAGTTTGGCCGGGCCTTTGGCGCGGCGGATGCGCTCTTTGTGCTGGATGTCTATGCGGCTAGTGAGCCGCCCATCCCCGGCATTTCCGGCCAGACGATTGTGGATGAAGTGGCCGCAGTGGAAGGCGCACGCATCACGTTAGCCTACCATCCGCAGCGGGAAACCATGCATCAGGCGGTGGGAAATTTCCTCCGGCCAGGGGATCTGCTCATCACCTTAGGTGCGGGTAATGTGCATGAGATCGGCACCCGCCTGCTGGAGGACATCCACACGCTGGAAGGCCTGCAAGCCGCCTTGGCAGAGGATTCCAGCACCCTGAGACTCTACGAGCCCATGAGCCGCCACACCACCATGCGCATCGGCGGGCCGGCCCAGTATTGGGTGGAGCCGCACACCGTGGCGGGTTGGCAACGGCTGGTGAAACATTGCCGGGAGCAAGGGCTGCCCATCCGCGTGGTGGGGCGGGGGTCGAATTTGCTGGTGCGGGACGGCGGCATCCGGGGTGTGGTGGTGCATTTAAATAAGGGGGAATTCGA
>JAYVOP010000399.1:0-11076 GCA_043757865.1 Verrucomicrobiales bacterium
GCCACGCAATAGCCGCCGATGATCCACGGCAGGCGGCCTTCCGTGCGGCCATAGCTGTGCAGGCCCACGCCTAGCTCATTTACATGCATCCAGGAAAAGATAATAGTGCAGATGCCCAGCACGTTCATGCAGTGCAGGCCGATCTCCTTGATCCAGCCCGCCAGCCGCATGTGCAGCACGGCCAGACACCACAGCGTGATGACCAGGGCCCCATTTTCCTTAGGATCCCAACCCCAGAAGCGGCCCCAACTGTAGTTCCCCCAGATCCCGCCTAACACGGTGCCCACGAGGATGAAGATGAGCGTGAAGGCCAGGATCCCGTAAGCACAACTGGTCAGCATCTTGAAGAGGCTGGCATTTTTCCGCTCAAGATCAAAGCAGCGCAGGAAAATATAGCAGATGGAAATCGTGCCGCCGATCATCCCCGCGCCATAAGCAATGGCCTCACACATCACATGCGTCCACAGCCACACGCCTGTGCGCAGCACGGGCACCAGACTGACAATCGTATCCCGGGCCTCACTGTCCTCAAAGGCTCCGGCCCCGAACATCCCCAAGCATCCCAGCAACGCTCCAATCCCCAGCGCCAAGCGGGTGCGGAAGATCATCTCCACCAGCACGGCTAGGCCCACCGCCACCAGACTCATCACCGGGAAGGTCTCATACAGATTCGTGATCGGAGCCCCAAAGCCAATCCTAACACGGTAATAAATGGAGGCGATGATGGCCGCCATGGGCAGCCAGATGGCCCATTTACAAAGGGTAAAGAGCCCGTGCGCCCAGCGTCCCGTGGGCGAGAGCCAGGACAGCGCCACGCCGATGAAAATGGTGAGGAAGCTCCATTTGGCGAGGTTCAAGAAATCCCATTTCCGAAAGGTTAGCTCCCGCGCCACTTGCGCGCAGTCGTCCCGCCCCGCGCTCAGTTTGGCCAAGCTCTGGCCTAGTGCTAACACGCCCTGGGCGCGGTCTGGGTTGGCGAAGGCGGCTTCAGCTTGTTGCAGGGTGGCCAGCGCGTTGCTCTGCACGAACTCCTCCGCGGTGGCATCCAGGGTTAGGCGGCTTAGCTCGCCAAAGGAGTGCCATTTCTCCCCCCGCAGCGGCGGGCACAGGCTGAGGCGCGGGCCACTGGCGTGCATGTCTAGCACGATATACGGGGCCACATTGATGATGGTGGCAAAGTCCGGCTGGCCCGCCAGTTCCGCTGCGTTGGCGTTCAGATAGGCCTCAATCCCTGGGCCAAAGTTATCGAGCTGCTCGAAACTCCGTGGCTGCTCCTGCCATTCCTTACTCTTCCGCAGCAGTCCCAGCACATTGAGCAACGCCTCATCTCCATTACCTGCAAAGCGCGCCATCATCTTTTCCCACAAGGGGGAAGCCTTTAGCGCGGTGAGCGCAGTGCTGGTGGAAATGGATTGGCTGGCGTGATCGCTCAGCGGCCCAGCGGTGAGCGCTTTGGCAATGGGCAGTGCCCGCCGCAGCGGGGCCGTGGCTTGGATCAGGGACTCGAACGCGCCCACGTTCCGCGCTAGGTTAGCCGCCGCCACATCTAGGTAATCTAGCACGGGGTCCCGATGCTCGTTCTCAGCGGCTTTCCGCTCCTCATCCACGCGGTCTTGGATCTGCGCCAGTTGATCCCGCGCGGGAATTAACTCGTTATAAGAATACTGATCCCGCTTCAGCGGATGCGGCGTGAGACCCACGCGCCGCAGGGCCTCGCCATCGTCTAACGTGAAGCAGAAATACTGTTTGGCGATGTCCGGATAGAAGAAACAATCCAGCAACCAAGTCATGGGCGTGAGCCCGCGCGAGGTATTCCCGGCAGCATCTGGTTTGGTAAATTTCACCCGCAGACTTTCCATGCTGCGGGTGCGCACTAACTCGTATTTGGCAAAGGTGTAGAGCGGCTTGACGCGGCCACCATCTTGGATCGGCAGCTTTTCCCAAGCGGCCACGGTCTCGGCGGACCACGCGGGCGCGAGGATGGCGGGGTCTAGCACCTTAGGATCATCCACGCCTCCTGCATGGCTGAACGTGAGGGTAAGGAGCGTGAGCAGGACGGTGAGTTTCATAACGGTGGCGGGGGGTTAGCGAGCTGGCGCTGGCGGGCCATGCGGCTGAGGAAATCTGCGAGCTTGATGAGGAAATGCGTCAGTAGTCCAAGCCCGGCCAAGAAGCAGGCGTAGGCAGGCCATTGGTCAGAGGGATTACTCACCACGACGAGCGTGGTGTAGAATGGATCCGTGGGCAACGGGGCGGTGCCGGGAGTGCTGGGCAACTGGCCGTAGCTCTGCTGGAAGAAGACGTAGCCCGCGCGGCGCATCGGCTCATTCATGGAGATGCGCACTTTTTCTTGGCCCGTGGCATCGGTTTTGGTGATGTCGCTGGCGAACGATTTGGGATCGTTGGTGCCCTCATATTTCTCCACCGTAAATTTTTCTAACTTCACCTTCAGCGGCACCCGCCAGCGCTCGCGCGTGAGTTCGATGGCGTAGCGTTTCTCCTTCACGGTCACGATTAACGGCGGGCGCTCGGCTAGGCCGGGGCTGCGTTGCGTGCCGCCCAGCACGGCCTTGGCTAAGGATTCCTGGGTGCTGGCATCCAAGATTTCGAGCACTAGGCCCGCGTGATTTTCCTCATTCACTGGCAGCACTTTCTGCGACAGAATGGCAAAGTGATCGATGCGGCTAGCGCTGGAGGGTAACTGCGGATCGCCCTCCTCCGTCACCTCGCAGTTGCGGGCATACTCCGAGAGCTTGAGCACGAACGGCAGCCCATTCTGGTAAAAGGTGCGGCTGGTCTGGCCCGTGCAGTCGGCAAAATTTCGGTCCGGGATGATGGCCACCTGGGAGTCCCCCTGGCCCCGGATCTCTAACTGCCAGTCCGCGTAGGCTTGCACCACGTCCGTTTCCTGCCCCGTGGGGATGGCCATGTAGCCTTCTTTCTTAGCATGAAATGAGCGCCAGCCCGCCAAGATCAAGAGCAGGATGGAGCAATGCGCCATGAACACGCCGATGTTCTTCGGCTTCTTCCGCAGGCGGATGATGCCGCCGCAGAGGATATTGAAAAAAAGGATCGTCAGCACGAGATACGCCCCCGGCAAGTAGATGGCCACGGGGCCGAGCTGCTCGTGGAAGAAGAGGCTATCGAAGTATTTTTTCTGCGAGTCGTAGAGCCCGATCTGGGCTTGGCTAAAGGTGCCGAGCAAGGTGAGGACGATGAGCCAGAGCAACGATGCGGCACACAGGCTAACGGAGGTGATGAAGCGCCAGAGGTAGAACATAGGAAGAGAATTTTAGGGAGCCACGGCGGCGGGAGCGAGGCTGGTGACGAATGATTTAAAGTGCGCTTCCTCCGCTGCCACGAGGTCCTGCGGCCCCACCATTTTAATAGTCAGGACGGTGTTCATTTGCGGCACTTCCAGCACCACGCCTAACAGGCCGGTGCCGGGCCGGGGCTCGCTGGGACTAGGGTTGGACATCATCATGCCGCTGGCCGGGGTGTAGGTCCCGGTGAGCTTGAGATAAGGGCTCGGCAGGTCCTGCCGCAGCAATGCTAGCGTGGGCAGGCTGGTGACTTCTTCCACGGGCGGCTGGCCCATCTGCTTCCGCCAGCGATTAATCTCATCCAGCGCGGGGTGGGTGGAATCCTCCGGGGCCTTGGTGATGGAGAAATAACATTCCCCCTCCGCGTTCGGGCCGAAGGAGAAATTCAGTTGGCGCATCTTGGTGGCGGGCCGGAGTTTCCAGGTGTCCGGCATGTCCCATTGGAAACGTTGCTCCTCGTTGAAGCCCAGGCGCTGGAGGGAACTCACCTCGTTCGGAATCTCCCCTTCCGTGCTGAAGGTGGGGCGGCTAGCGGTGATTTCCAGGCGGGCCGGCAGCGGCTTTTCACAACCGACCAGCAAACTGAAACCAGCCACGGCAAAGGCGCGGAGCAGAGGGGCGGGGACAGGCATAAGATAGGAGACAGAGAGGGAAAGAAGGGGAAATAGGGAGGCGATCCGTGTCGCCCGCCAGAGACTTCTGCAAATGAATTCCAGCAATCCCCAACTCTGCCGCAACCACGGGCGGGGCGGGGAAATACTTCATGGCATTTGACGACGCGCAGCAGGCGCTCCAGTCTGGCGGCCGCTGCGGGCCGTGTTGGCCGGGGCGTTTCTGGTTTATGGCTCAAGCCCAACTCAAAATTTTTGCTGCGGTCGTCGCGCTCACTCTCCTGGCGGGGACAGTGGTGGGGGCGTTCTATGCTTATGAGAAGATCTTTAAGCCGCAGGTGGAATCCAAGCGCGCGCTACGGCAAACGCTCTCCAGCACGGCAGGGCGGGCGGACCCTGGGCGCGCGGTCTTTGATGAGGCCATGGATTTGATCCGAAATAACAATCTGGAGGGAGCGCAGGAAAAGCTGCTCCAAGTGATCAAAATTTACCGTGACTCTGATAAATACCAGGATGCGCGACGCGTGTTAGGGGAAATGAATTTGGACCGCCTCTTCAGCCGCACGCCCATGCCGGGGAAGTTAGAATACACCGTTGCCAAGGGAGATCTGGGGCTGGACCCCATCGTGCGCCAAAACCGCACCACAATTCCCTTTGTGCGTCGGATCAATAACTTAGCCGCATCCGTGATCCATCCGGGGGATCGGCTCATTCTCTATCCGTTAGATTTTGAAATCCAAGTCCGCCCGAACAGCCGTCTGCTGACGCTCTACCAACGTGGGGAGTTCTTTAAAGATTACCTCATCCCGGAGATCAAGCTCGCCCCGGGGGCTAAGCTCCCTGCGGCCACGCTCATCGCCTTTAAACAAGCCTCCGTGGCGGAGAAAGCCGTGCGGGACTCCGACCCCCGCTACCCCATGGCGCGGAAATGGCTGCAGACCAGCACCTCTCCCACGCGTCCGGGGATCATCTTCTGCGCCCAGCCGAAGAAAAAAGGTGACGATGCCCCCAACGGCATTTACCTGGAGGACTCCGACCTTGAGGAACTCTGCACGCTGATCCGCCTCAAGACGCCGGTGAAATTTCTCAAATAACTGTCTCACCTTTTCCTCCCTCACTCCGCCGCTTCCCATGAACCCCGCTCCCCTGGAATTCGAAAAGCCGATCCTTGATTTACAAATGCAACTAGAGGACCTGCAACGGCTCTCTGCGGGCCAGGAAATCGACGTAACGCAAGAAGTCACAGCCATCCAGGAGAAGCTGGAGAAGACCCGGAACGAAATTTATAAGAACCTCAGCGCGTGGCAGCGAGTGCAGATCGCCCGGCACACTGCGCGGCCCTACATGCTGGATTATGTGCGGCTAGCCTGTAGTGAATTTATCGAACTCCATGGGGATCGGCACATCGGGGATGACCACGCCATGCCCTGTGGATTCGCCACGCTGGGCGGGATCAAGTGCATGTTGATCGGCCAGCAAAAGGGGCGGGATACCAAGGAGAACATCCTGCGGAACTTCGGCTGCGCGCACCCAGAAGGCTATCGCAAAGCCATCCGCCTCATGCGTCTAGCGGAGCGTGCGGGCCTGCCCATCGTGACGCTGATTGATACGCCGGGGGCCTATCCCGGCATCGAATCCGAGGAGCGGAACATTGCCGAAGCCATCGCCTATAACCTGCGGGAAATGATGACGATCACGGTGCCCATCGTGGCCGTGGTCATTGGCGAAGGCGGCTCTGGCGGGGCGTTAGGCATCGGCATTGCCAACTCCGTGCTCATGCTGGAGAACGCCTACTACAGCGTCATTTCCCCAGAGGGCTGTGCCGCCATTCTCTGGAAACACCGCTCCCACGCGCCCGAGGCCGCAGAGGCGCTAAAGCTCACCGCCAAGAGCCTCCTGGAATTTGAAATTGTGGATGAAGTCATCCCTGAGCCCACGGGCGGAGCGCACCATGATCCTGCGGAAGCCGCCGCCTACCTCCAAGCCGCCGTGGTCCGCCACCTCCAAACCCTGAGTCACCTCACCCCTGCGCAACTTACGGAGCAGCGTTACCAGAAGTTCCGTAAGTATGGGGCCTTCGAGGTGCAGGTGGCGGAAGTGAGTTAGGCTCAATGTCGCGCCCAGCAGAGCCCATGTGGCAGCCAATTGCGAGCGGATTCCAAATGGATCACCCGCCGCGCGGCTCCGTGTGCGAGCCCCCCCGACGTTTGCGTGCGGTGGTGGGAAATTTATCATCGTGATCCACGATTGGCGGAAAATTCCCTTTACACAAATTCAGATTAATCCATGAATCGCGCTTTTCCAAAACTCAATGAGCGCAAATCTAATTCATACCATCTTCCTCGCAGATATTAACGCTGGTGACTCTGCGTGGATGATCGTGGCCTCCACGTTAGTGCTATTGATGATGATCCCCGGCCTAGCGCTGTTCTATGCGGGGTTGGTGCGGCGGAAAAATGTGCTCTCCATCTTCATGCAATGTTTCGCACTCACGTGCGTGCTCAGCCTCGTGTGGTTAGTTTGTGGGTATTCCCTGAGTTTCAATGGCGCGCTGCCAAGCGGGGGCGGCGGGATCATCGGGAACCTAGGCAAGGCGATGCTCAATGGCGTGACCACGGATTCCGTGCATCCGCTAGCGCCCACCGTGCCGGAGTTCAGCTTCTTCACCTTTCAAATGATGTTCTTCTTAATCACGCCAGGATTGTTCATCGGGGCCTTTGCAGAGCGAATGAAATTTTCCGCCATCATGGTCTTCAGTGTGCTGTGGAGCCTGTTAGTGTATGCGCCCGTGTGCTATGGCGTGTGGGGTCAGGCCGGGCATTTCTTCGGTCTCACGGGCGTAATTGATCTCGCGGGCGGCATCGTGGTGCATATCACGGCGGGCGTGGCGGCGTTAGTGGCCTGCATCGTGGTGGGGCCGCGCAAGGGCTTCCCGCACACGGCTATGCTACCGCATAATTTACCGTTTACCGTGACTGGGGCGGCCATGCTGTGGGTGGGCTGGTTCGGCTTCAATGGAGGCAGCCAATTTGCCGCCAATGGCAGCGCTGCACTGACCGTGCTGGTAACGCATCTGTCCGCCTGCACCGCAGCCATCGTGTGGGGCCTCATTGAGTGGGTCAAGCTGGGGAAACCCAGCGTGCTAGGCATCGCCACGGGCTCCATCGCTGGCTTAGCGGCCATCACTCCAGCGTCCGGCATGGTGGGGCCCATCGGGGCGTTAGCCATTGGCACCACGTCCGCAGTGGTCTGCTGGCTCGCCTGTGCCAAGTTGAAGCAGAAATTCTCCTACGATGACTCCCTGGATGTCTTCGGGGTGCATGGCGTGGGCGGCTTTGTCGGCACCATTTTAGTAGCCGTCTTCGGCAGTAAATCGTTTGCGGGCGGCCAGGGAGGTTTCGCCATTGGCAGCCAGCTCGTCACGCAATCCCTGGCTGCGCTCTACACCATCATCCTCTCGGGCGTGGGCAGTTATATGCTGCTGAAGATCATCGGGGCCACCATGGGCCTGCGCGTGGGTGACAGTGCCGAAGCCGAGGGCCTGGACCTAGCGGAGCACGGGGAGAACGGGTATAACGACTAACGAATAGGATGCGCGGAGCGGCGGGCACCTTAGATTGGACGTAAAGCGGGTGTGGTGGGGGATAAAATATTTCACCCCCACCCGACTTGACGCCCCACGCGGCGGCGTTTAAGAAACTCGCCCCTTTAAACACCCCCTAACCAAGCTCCCCCTATTCCCATGGCTAAACAAAGCATCCGCGACCTCGATCTGACTGGCAAACGCACCCTGGTGCGGGTGGATTTCAATGTGCCCCTGGAGGCGCAAAATGGGGTCATGGTCATCACGGATGACACCCGTATCCAAGAGACGCTGCCCACGCTGCGCTACTTAATCGAGCAGGGCGCGCGCGTCATTTTATGCAGCCATCTGGGCCGCCCGAAGGGGCAGCGGGATCCCCAGCAGAGCCTAGCCCCGGTGGCGGTGGCGTTAGGGAAATTACTGGGTCAGGAGGTGGCCTTTGCCAATGATTGTGTGGGGCCAGAGACAGCGGCGGCGGCGGCCGCCTTGACCAATGGACAGGTGCTCTTGCTAGAAAATGTGCGTTTCCACGCCGGGGAAGAACTCAATGATCCCTCCTTGGCTCAGGAAATGGCGGCCCTGGCGGAGGTCTTCGTCAATGACGCCTTTGGCAGTGCCCACCGCGCCCACAGCTCTACGGCGGGCGTGGCGGCATTTCTGCCAGCGGTCAGTGGATTGCTGATGGAAAAGGAGCTGGCTTACATGCATGACGAGCTGGAAAACCCCGCGCGTCCGTTCGTGGTCATCCTGGGCGGAGCCAAGGTGAGCGATAAGATTGCGGTCATCAATCGCCTGCTGGAAAAGGCCGATACCGTCATCATTGGCGGTGGCATGGCTTACACTTTCAGAAAGTTAGTGCAAGGCATCACGTTAGGCAAAAGCCTCTACAAGCCAGAGTGGGAACCCATTGCCCAAGCCGCCTTGGATAAGGCCAAGGAGCGTGGCGTGAAGTTGCTGATCCCGGTGGATGCGATGATTACGGATGCCTTCGATTTCGATGCCAAGACGATTGGCGAGTCCCGCTACACGGACGTCAACGAGAACATCCCAGACGGCTGGGAGGGCGTGGACATCGGACCGGAATCGGTGAAACTTTTTGCCGCCGAAATCGCCAATGCCAAGACCGTGATCTGGAATGGACCCATGGGCGTCTTCGAGATTCCGGCCTGCGCCAAAGGTTCCTTTGCCATCGCTGAAGCCGTGGCCCAGAACTCTGGAGCCACCACCATCATCGGCGGCGGAGACTCCGTGAAAGCCGTCAAAAAAGCGGGCGTGGCCGACCGCTGCACGTTCATTTCCACTGGCGGTGGAGCCAGTCTGGAACTCCTGGAAGGCAAGGATCTCCCCGGCGTCTCCGCCCTCGCCAACAAGTAACTCTTTTACCCTCAAGCCCCCCTCAAAATTATGCGCAAGCCCATCATCGCTGCTAACTGGAAGATGTTCAAAAACCCCTCGGAGACGACGGCTTTCTTCCAAGATTTTCTCTCCCTCGCCCATGCGGAAGAACGCGTGGACATCATTATCGCCCCGCCTGCCGTCAGCTTAGCGGCGGCCCAGACCGCCCTCACGGATCGGCATCACGTGCGCCTAGCCGCGCAGAATATGCACTATGAGCAGAGTGGGGCCTTCACGGGCGAGACCAGCCCTATGATGCTGCGCAGCATGTTCATCACTTACGTCATCCTCGGCCATAGCGAACGCCGCAGCCTCTTTGGAGAGACGGATGCCTTTATCAATAAAAAACTCACCGCCGCCCACGCCTTCCATTTAAAGCCCATTCTCTGTGTGGGCGAGACGCTGGAGGAACGCGACGGCGGGAAGATCGAAGCCGTGCTCACGCAGCAGCTCACGGCGGATTTCCAAGGCCTGGATGCGGACCAAGCGGTCAATACAGTCATCGCCTACGAGCCCGTCTGGGCCATCGGCACGGGCCGTGTGGCCAGCCCGCAGCAAGCCCAAGAGGCCCATGCCTTCATCCGCAAGGTGATGGCCAAACTCTATGATGATGCCACCGCGAATCGCGTCCGCATCCAATACGGCGGCAGTGTAAAGCCCGGCAATGCCGCCGAGTTAATGGCCCAGCCGGACTTAGATGGATTCCTGGTCGGCGGTGCGAGCCTGGAGAGCGGTAGCTTCTGGGAAATCGTCAAAGCCGCAGCCGAGGCTGTGGACCAACGGAACAGCTAGGGGTTCCCTTTCCTACTAGCGTTAGGTAAATTAAGCGGCCGCCGGCACCTTCGGATGATAGTAGAGCCAGAGGTTCCGCGCATAGAGCACGGGGAGGAAGAAACTGCCGAGGATCAACGGGAGCTTATCCAGATGCAGGCAGTAGAAGAAATTGATGCAACTGCCCCAGAAGCTAAGTTGCCAAAAGAGTGCGGGCACGACCACCTTGCCCTTCATTTCTGAGGCAAGCCATTGGACGATGAAGCGGGCTGCAAAGGTCACTTGGCCCAGGAGTCCGACGGCGGTCCAGCGGTCTGAATCCACATACAGCCAGGGTACGGCTCGGGTGAGGAGCGGCTCCAAGAGCCCCAGGCAGGTCATGCGCATGGAGCGGTGAGGGATGGCACCAGTGTGCTGGCGATCATTTCTAGCTGGCTGATTTCCTCTGCGCTGAATTCATACGGCTGCATTTTCCCGATCCCTAACACGCCGACCACCGCCGCATACGCATCCAGGATGGGCACGGCTAGCGCGCCTTCCACCTGGGTCTGTTTGGCGTCCGGGCGGGCGATGCCGCTGGAATCCGTTTGCAGATTACACATCTGCACGGGCTCCTCACGTTGCGCGGCACAGCCTGCAATGCCTTTGCCCATGGGGATCTGGTCAATTTTATCCAGCAGAAAGGGCGGGATGCCTTGGTGGGCCAGCAGCTTCAGCCGGAGCGTCTGCGGATCAATGCAGTGCAGGGTGCCGGTCTGACAATCGAACTGCGTTAGAATAGCGGCCAGGGTTTGGGAATGGTTCATGGGAGGTCTTCTTCTAGGGCATGGGATTGGAGGGAGGCGAGGTCGATAAACTCAATCGCAGAACTATGCGTGGCCTGGAGCTTGACGCGTGGAGCGCAGCCTGCCTCGAAGGCTTGCTGCCAGCGGCTCGCACACAAGCACCAGCAGTCGCCTGGCTGGAGGCCGGGGAAATCATACTCGGGCACTGGAGTGCTCAGATCATTCCCCACTAACGCGGAGAAGAGCAGGAAATCGGCCGTCACCTCCACACAGACCACATGCACGCCCTGGTCGTAGGCCCCAGTGCGGCAATACCCATCCCGATAGAATCCGGTGAGGGGATTCTTGCAGCAGGGTTTCAATTCAGTTCCGAGGACATTCGTAGGCATGGAGGCCATGGTAGGGAGCGCGGCAGGAGATTCAACTTAGAATGTGCGGTGATCTAGCCAAAATGGGGTTCAGCCGCTGGGCTAAACTGAACTGCGAGAAGACGTGAACAAAGGAAGCTTCAACCCGAACGCCGCTTTTGAATGAAGTTTGGCGGTGTTGAGTGGGATCAAATCCCCTCGCCGCCGGGTGACAGGGTGTCCCCATCGACCTCCGGTCTT
>JAYVOP010000400.1:0-2980 GCA_043757865.1 Verrucomicrobiales bacterium
CCGCAGACGTGCCCGCCCTAGCCGGGCTGAACCTCGGCAAGATCGGCCCCAGCGGCCTGCCCCTGCTAGAGACCACCGCCACCATCCCCCTGCTCGAACGCGAAGCCGCGCGCAAGCAACAGGGGATCATCGTAGGCTAAGGAGTGCGCGGGGAAACCTAAGCCGGGGCCATTTTCACGGATTCATCACTCCACGGCCCCTCGCCTGCGGAACCCAGCGCTCGCACCCGGAAGGCATACAGTTGGCCGGGGATCAGTCCCGTAATCGTCGCCCGGCTGCCACTGGACATCTTCACCTGGGTCCACGGTTCGTCCGTGCCCCGTTTCCGACTCTGGATCACATACGATCTCGCCCCGTGCACCGGAGCCCACAGCACGCGGATCTCCCCCGTCAGCCGTCCCATCACACACCGCAGCCGCAGAGGAATCCCCAGCCGCCCGAGCCGACGGCTCAGAGACTTCGTTTGGAAGCCCGCCCCCAGGATCTTGGACTCCGAGCCACGGCTCACCGACTCCACATACCCCTGCCGCGCCCGCAGCATCCCCTCGAATTCTTCCCGCGCCTGCACCAGCGTGGCCTGCGCCATCTGTAGCTCCGTGGATTTAACCGCCACCTGCGCCAACGCCTCCTCATACGCCGCCAATCCCGCCCGATAGATCAAAACGGCAGGCTCCGGCATTAAGAAATTCCCATTCCCGTCCATCGCTCCATCATGCGCGGTGCCAAACGACAGCAGATCCAGGTCTGACTTCTCTTTCAAATTCAAGGATACTTTGCTCATAGGATTTTAGATGCGGGGATAATAAGGAAGGGAGATGTAAGATTCCATCAGGAATCTAAGCCTCACTGCGGTCACTGTCATCACTGCGGAGATGCAGGGATACCGCCACGCTTTACTATAAGGGGTTTTCTAAAATACGAAAGGATATTTTTAAATATCAGGCGGATTTTGTTATTAACCAATCAGATTTTGGTATTTATCAGATGTAATTCATTAAAAACCAATAGCAATTTTAAAAAAATCACACAGAAAAATAAATTTTACCATCGGTAAATTATTTTTTCCAATCGTTTTTTGTTTTAATCCGATAGAATTTTTCTTAATTCTGATCGTTTTAAAATAAAACCGTGTCGTTATTTTTATTATTCCGTTGGGATTTTTATAAAATCCCAACGGAATATTTTGAAATCCTATGAGTGAAACGCATTCCATAGGGGTCCATCTTGGCCGCCGCTGGGGGTGTCCCTGGCCTCCAAGCACCAGGCATCCCGCCCGCTGGCATCCACGTCAACTTTAAGCGGGGTGCTCCGGCCACCGCACTGAGCCGCCCAGCGGGCGGTTCTACCCTATGATGTGTTTTAATATGGAGCGCGGAGTGGCACTCCGCCGCATTGCGCTAAGGGCGGAGGAAATTGCGGCTCGGCCAGCGCTGCGGAGTGACACTCCGCGCTCCCGGGCGGAGGCTGCCATTTAAGAAACGCGCTAGGGAATCTGCGGGGTGACGACCTTATAAAATTGGCGGGAGCTGCCGCTGGGGTCGGTGATGTCCACGGGGTGGGCAGTGGCGGAGGCGGGGATGTCCGCCAGCTTTAGCCATGCGCCAGGGGTGAGGGAATCACCGTGCAGGATGCTGTAGGATTTCCCCGGCATGGCGGTGAACTGAATGTGCAGGCCGCCAGCGGTGGGGGTGAGGGTGCTGCGGAAGACGCTGGCGGCACTCTGCGGGTCCGTGCCGCTGAGGTATTCTTCCAGGTTGGTGCTGCCATCGCCATCTGGGTCGGCGGTGGCGTCTGTGGGGTCGTTGGGGTTGAGGCCGTGGGCGCTTTCCCACGTGTCTGGGAGGCCATCTCCATCGGTTTCTAAGGTGACGCTGAGGAGCGTCTGGGAAACATTATCCGCAGCCGCGCGCGGGGCGGCGGCTTCCCAGTTGGCGGCATCATTGCCGTAGGTGAGGCGGTTCTTGCGTTGCAGGGATTGGCCTTTGCCATCCGGACCCGTGGTGGTGTTCGTCACGGGCCAGGGGGCCACGGTGGTGAAGGCCACATGATCCACAAGCACGTGGGGGATGGCGGCTCCCACGGGGGGCAGCGGTTGGGTGAGTTCCACGCTGTCCGTGGAGTTGGCTAGTTTCCCGACCCACGGGCCGTAAATGGCCACGGTGTTCGGCACGCTGAACTTGCTGCGGAAGGCGGCCAGGGTGGCGGGCGCAGCGGCGGGATCGAAGCTGACGATGAGCGCATACGCCGTGGGCAGCAGGCTGGCGTTCGCAGGGAAGGTGAAGTCCACGGCATCCCGGAGTTTCCAACGATTCGTGGGATGCGCGGGATCATAGAATTTCACGGTGGTGCCGGTGATGTTTTGCAGCTCGATGTATTCGTCCAGGGTGTTGTCCGTGCCCGCGGTCACGTCCGCAGGGTGATACATAATCTCGTTAATGATGATGGTGCCCACGAGCGGAGCGGCATTGGCCGCGCCTAAGGTGAGCGCAGCCAAGCTGGCAAAATCCACGCCCGAGGCGGTGGGCACGCGGCCAAAGGGCACGCCCGCTGCGGCCGCTCCGAATTTAAACTGCGAGCGATAGCCCGTCAGATTCCCGCTGCCATCCGTGGCAGAGAGCACCACGGCATCCCCATCCGTGGAATCCAAGCTGAAGCCTAACTGGCTTTCCGTAAAGAGCCAGAAGGCTCCGGCGGCTAGGCTGGGGCTGCTAGGGACGCGATATTTCTTCAAGTTGGTGGTGGAATCACTGAGCCACCACTGGCTGATGTCCACGGCTCCGGCGGTTTGATTCAGCAGCTCAATGGTGTCCTCCTGCGGAGCGGTGCTGGCGGTGAGCGCTTCATTGATGACTACGGAATTCAGCATCAGCCAGTTGCTATCGCCATCCGAACTGGTGTTCGGAAACGACACTAAATTCGCGGAGCCGTCTGGCAGGAAGCCTTGGGAAACATCGGGCGTTTGCAGGCCGAAGGTCACGGA
>JAYVOP010000401.1:0-2977 GCA_043757865.1 Verrucomicrobiales bacterium
GGCCATTTCCACCGCCTTGCCGCCAAATTGCATCACCGCCATGAGCCCGCACAGCGTGATGCCCGCCACCAGATCCGCCCCGCCTAACGTCTCGGGCGAGCCGCTGGGGGGGGCGCCCACGGCTGGCTGGGGCCGCAGCCACCACAGCCCCACGGGCAGCAGGCAGCACGTGGCTAACGCGATTTGGCAGAGGATGCGGAACTCAGTGGGAGACACAGGCGCGCGGGGAAAATTTATTCCACTAACGACGCCGGCAGCAGATAGCAGCGGCCCGCTTGGAGCTTGGGAAAGAGGCTGCTGGTCACGTCCAACTCCACTTTCCCGGGATGCGCGGCGGCAGCCTGCACACTGAGGCCGAGCATGTCCAGGAGGCTGCCCGGATGCGTGTAGCGCACCACTTCCGCATCCTTCACGCCCGCCAATTCCTTGGCCAGATCATACGCCGTTTCCAGATAGCCTAACTGGTCCACCAGTCCATTTTTCAAGGCATCCGCGCCTGAAAACACGCGGCCATCCGCGATCTCCGCTTTCAATTTTTCCACCGGAATCTTGCGCGCAACGGAGACGATGTTCACGAAGCGCTCGTAAGTCTGCATCACCAGCGCTTGCACGTAAGCCTCTTCCTCCGGCGTCATTTTCCGCTGGCCGCCCATCGTGTCTTTAAAGGCCCCACTTTTAAAGACGCGCATTTCCAGTCCCAGTTTAGCCAGGGCCTCGCCATAGCCCACGCCTTGCACGATCACGCCAATGCTGCCAGTCCACGTGTTGGCATTGGCCACGATTTTGCCCGCACCACAAGATAAATAGTAGCCGCCACTAGCCGCCATGCTGTCCATGTAGATGACCACCGGCTTCTTCGCCTGGGCCTCCTGCACGGCGTGGTAGAGCGTGTCACTAGCCGTCACCTCACCGCCGGGGGAATCCACCCGGATCACGATGGCCTTCACGCCGGGGTCTTCCACGGCTTGCCGCAGGCTCAGCTTCGTTTCCTCAATGAGGTTCGCCCCGCCGATGCCGGGGAGGCGGGCTTCGTTGGAAATGATGCCCGTGATGTCCAGTTGGGCGATCTTCGCTGGGGCCACTTTGGCGGTGGCCGGGAAGATGACTTCTTCCTCTAACTTTCGCAGGTCACGCTCTGGCTCGCTGCCAAAATGGAACAGCGCAAAGAAGACATTCAGTGCCACGCTAACAACGAGCAACAGGACGGCAACCGTCGTAAAACAACCAAGCAAACGGGATCTCATAAGCAGATGAAAATAGTGATAGGGTAAAAAAGAGAGCCGGAGTGTAGTGGCATCTCCCGGCGGGACAAGGAAAAGAGTTGCGCTGGCCACGCAGCCCGTCTTTGTCTGCGATTTAGAACAATTCTATTTTACCTATGAGTGATAAATTCCCCAACTACAGCCACCCCCACATGCTCGTTTCCACCGCCTGGATGGCTGAGCATGGCGCGGACCCAAACCTGCGCATCGTTGAGAGTAATGAAGACCTCCTGCTCTATGATACGGGCCATGTTCCTGGGGCTGTGCATATCGACTGGCGGGCGGATCTGAATGACCAATTGGTGCGGGATTACCTCGGCCCGGAGGACTTCGCCAAGCTCTGTTCTCGGCACGGCATCACGCCGGAAACGACGGTGGTATTCTATGGGGATAAGTCGAACTGGTGGTCCTGTTATGCGCTGTGGGTGTTCCATCTCTTCGGCCATACGAACTGCCGGATCATGGACGGTGGCCGCTCCAAATGGGTGGCGGAGGGCCGAGAACTCACCCGCGTGGTGCCGCAAAATGAGGCCGTAAATTATCCCGTGCCGCCTCAGCGCTTGGATGCCAAGATCCGCGCCTTTTACCATGAGACCCTCGCCCATGCCGCCGCCAAGCTGCCACTGGTGGACGTCCGCAGCCCTAAGGAGTTCAGTGGCGAGCTAACCCACATGCCGGAGTATCCGCAAGAAGGCGTGCTCCGCGGCGGCCACGTTCCAGGTGCGAAGAGTTGCCCGTGGGCCACAGCGGCTAACGCGGATGGCACTTTTAAAACGGTGGAGGAACTGCGCGCCATTTACCATGATGGCCTAGGCTTCAAACAAGACGATGACATCATCGCCTACTGCCGCATTGGCGAACGCTCTAGCCACACGTGGTTCGTCCTCACCTATCTGCTCGGCCACACCAAAGTGCGGAACTATGATGGAAGCTGGACGGAGTGGGGGAACATGGTGCGCTCGCCCATTGAGAAATCAGCCTAGCCACGCATGACCGACTATCCACCGGGCCTGCAAGCCGTGATCGATCTCTTCGGCGGTTTACCCGAAAGCGAGCGCAGGGAAATGCTCATCCATTACGCCGACCGGGCTGCTAAACTGGGGCCAGCGGAGGGGGAAACCTTTACGTTAGAAGACGTGCGCAAGGACGAGGAATGCACGGACACCGTGGGCATCTTTATGAATGTGGAGGCCAGCGATGGCGTGCATTTTAAAGTGTCCCTAGGCCCGGAAGTGCAAACGCTGACACGCGCGATGACGGCCATTCTGATTCGTGGGCTAGCCGGCAGCACGCCGCAGGCCATCCTGGATATTCCTGCGGATTTCGTGCCCAAGATCGTAGGCGCAGAGTTAGTGCGCCTGCGCAGCCAGACCGTTTATTACGTGCTCGGCCGCATGAAGGCGGCGGTGAAAGTGTATCTGAATCGCCAGCGCGCCCAGAGCCACGCTCCATAGCGCCACCCGAACCGACCGGATTAGATGCTAGGTAAGCTAGCATGGAACACTCTTTCCGCAGCGGTAACGCATCATCCAAAAAAGTCCCCAGTCTGCTTGGGCATTTGCTAGATCGTGTCGTCACAAGATGTAAGCCCAGGTACAAGCGCAGCGAAATTGGACCGCGGCAAGGAAAGAAGCTGCGCGTTTGGCATAGCGTGTCGCAATGCCGCGCCAACGTGTGAGGTGCAGAATGGCGTTCTCCACCAGATGCCGTAACTT
>JAYVOP010000402.1:0-2971 GCA_043757865.1 Verrucomicrobiales bacterium
CTCCAGACCCAATGGCTGGCGTGCACACCGCCACCGGGAAGCTGTTCTATTTCGCCCTTGTGGAGGACTCCACCGAAGATGCAGGCCCTTGTAGCATGGCTTCAGCAGGAAATGAGGGCTCCGCAAAGTTCTGTTTGGCAACTGTTATCTAGGCTGCATCATGATTTCGTCTGCCTCCATCCGTTCGATGACGGCAACGGGCGTGTCGCGCGACTGTTAGTAAACTAAGTCTGCTGCGCAGCGGAGCTACCGATCATCGTGAAGACCCAGGACAAGGCGAGTTACCTGAAGCAATACAACTAGATGCAGGAGATCTTCAGCCGCTAACCGCGTATCTCACCCACCTAGGGCAATGGTCACTGGAGCTAGGACTAAAGGCGGCCGGGGGGAATTCATTGCTGAATTGAGCGATACAGAGAAAGAGTTGGCGATTCTTATTCAGATCAATCGGGCGACCGACCTCAACTCAAGTCTGCTTCTCCTCCGGTCGTAAAAGAACTCTTTGAGAGACTGGCTTAAAATACCTGACGGAACAGGTCATGGAGAAGCTGGCCAAGCTCAAGTCGTTGTGCATTCTCCCCGAGGTGGAGCGGCTTGGCCGGGCCGGGCGTGCTCCGTCCCGGCGGAACGAGCTACCCCAAAGTTTGGGATGATCTCCTGATGATGGCGGAGGTCACCACCGTGGTCTTCCATTTAGATCATGAGTTCAAAGGCTACCTAAACCAAGCTGGGGAACCTTTCGATCTCTCCGTAAAAATGGCGATCTCCTTTGATCCTACTCACTATCGCATCTCCATCTCGAACTATCCGGTGGGGGAGATCCTGCGCCCTTACAGTGAGCCCTTACTGCATGGGGAAACGCTAGCCCTAGCCGCAGAAATATTGGCGGCAGCGCTTTCAGCGGATCAAGGACTTCTCTGATCTGCCGCCTAGAGGTAGCGCTATTGTGGTGCACGGCTGGATCCCTTTGAGGGCCTCTAAAGCCACTCGGGCTTTGAACTGCGGGTCAGGTCTTTTGCGAGAGGCCTAACGGGCGGTTGAACTGAATTTCACCGATCTCGAGGACGCTAGGCAATCCGCCGCTGCCGAATCCGCTCAGGTGGACTTTCTCGTTACCCGAGACCGCAGTGGCTTTGCGAAATGTCCGGTTCCGGTATTGACGCCAGAGGAGTTGGTCAGCCGTTTTGCTGCCTAGCCTGAATCAATACACCAACTTCGTAATCCCGAACTCAAAGATCCCTTCTGCACCTAGCGCTTTGAGCTGGGGGATGATTTCCCGCACCACGCATTCGTCGATGACGGTCTCTACGGCTAGCCAGTCTTCGTCGGTGAGATGAGAAACAGTGGGCCGCCGGAGGGACGGGAGGGTTTCTACCAGCTCGGCTAGTTTGGCTTTGGGCAGGTTCATTTTCAGCACCACTTTGCCTCGGGCGTTGAGTGCGCCTTGGAGCAGGAGGTCCAGGTGGGCGATCTTGGCGCGCTTCCACGGGTCCGCCATGGCGGCGGGGCTGGCGATGAACTGGGGGTAGCTTTCCATCAGCACATCTACGATGCGGAGCTTGTTCGCGCGGAGGCTATTGCCCGTTTCGGTGATGTCCACGATGGCGTCCACTAGCTCCGGGACTTTCACTTCGGTGGCTCCCCAACTGAATTCTAGCTCGGCGGTGACGCCTTTGGATTCTAAATATTTCCTGGTTAGGCCCATGGCCTCGGTGGCAATGCGTTTGCCCTGTAAGTCTTGCACGGTCTTGATGGGAGAGTCCTCGGGCACTACCAGCACCCACTTGGTGGGGCGGGGGGTGGCGCGGCTGTAGGGCAGCTCGCAGATGGTTTCCACGTGGGCATCATTTTCCACGATCCAGTCGCGCCCGGTCACGCCGCAGTCGAGAAATCCGCCATCCACATAACGGCCAATTTCCTGGGCCCGTAGCAGGCGGATCTCCAGTTCGGCATCATCCACGCTGGGGCGATAGGAGCGGGAGGCTCCGCTGATGATGAAGCCCGCGCGCTCGAACAGGGCTAGGGTGGGTTCTTGCAGGCTGCCGCTGGGCAGGCCGAGCTTGAGTTTACGGGGAGTGGATTCCATATCAGGGGGTGGGGGAAGGGGGGCTTATTTCAGCAGGCTGAGGATCGGCTGCGGATAGACGCCGAGGATGATGATGGCGGCCATGAGCACGATTAAGGTGCCTTTCGTCAAGGGACTGAGGCTGATGGGGGTGGTGTCCGTGGTGGTCTGCCAATACATGTGGCGGATGATTTTCAGATAGTAATAGAAGCCGGTGACGGCTCCGATCACGGCAATGACCAAGGGCCAGGTGTGCCCAGCATCGACGGCTATGGCGAAGACGAAAAATTTCCCCATGAAGCCGGCTGTGAGCGGCACGCCTGCCAGACTAATCGCGCTGATGAGCATGGCGAAGGCGAGGAACGGGCTGCGCTGCGCGAGGCCGTCGAAGGCGCTGAGGTCATCGCTGCCTTTGACGCGGTTGATGATGCTAACGACAAAGAACGCTAGCAGGGTCATCAGCAGATAAGTGGCTAGGTACAAGGAAACGACCTCGATAGGGGAATGGCTAAATTTCACGGAGGGACTGGCCAGCGCCAGGAGCAGGAAGCCTGCATGGGAGATGCTGGAATAGGCGAGGAGGCGCTTGAAATTCGTCTGTGGGATGGCGGCAAAATTTCCCACTAGCAAGGTGCAACCCGCAATGGCCACCAACAGGCTGAGGGTGGTGCCAGCGAGCGTGGGAGCGCCCAGGAACGGGGTGAGTAGCCGATAGGCGATGATGAATCCTGCGGACTTGGAACCCACAGAAAGGAAGGCGGTGACGGGGGTGGCGGCTCCTTGGTAAACGTCTGGCACCCAGAACTGGAAGGGCACGGCGGCTACTTTAAAGGCCAGCCCGACGAGGATCAGCGCCAGGGCGAAGAGCGCGGCGGTCTTGTGCTCGCAATGGATCAGGGCGTCTCC